>NZ_CP149798.1:7787398-8092598 GCF_037940415.1 Streptomyces sp. f51
ACAGCGCGACCATCACGCAGCGCGCGCTGGCCCAGGCCGCCCAGGCGAAGGCCGAGTTCCGCAAGAAGGCCGCCGAGACCGCCGAGCTCCAGGCGAAGGCCGCAGCCGACGCGGCCAAAACCCACCGGGACAACGCCAAGAAGGACAAGGAGACTGCGGAGGCCAGGCTCACCGACGCGCTGAAGGCCGAGGGCGACGCCAAGGCGGCCGCCGCCGACGCACACGCCAAGCGGCTTGCGGCGGAGGCCGAGGAGAAGACGGCCAAGGCGGAGAAGGAGACGGCCGCCGTCAAGCGGTCCGAGGCCGCCGCGCACAAGAAGAACGCCGAGTCCCAGGCCACGAAGGCGAAGGGCGCCAAGGACAAGGCCGAGACCGCGGAGAAGACCGCCCAGGACCGGCGCGACGACGCGGTCAAGGCGAAGGACCACGCCAAGTCCCTGCGCGACGACGCCTGGGACGCCGAGCAGAAGGCTGACGCCGCCCGCGCGAAGGCCGACGCCAAGGACGCCTACGCCGACTCCCTGGATTCCGGTGACGCGGCGACCGCGGCCCGCACCGCCGCGAACGACGCCGACCAGGCGGCCGACGACGCCGAAACCGCTGCGGGCAAAGCCCGCTCCGAGGCCGACGCCGCCACCAAGGCGGCAGCCGACGCGGACGCCGCGGCCACCCGCGCCGAGGCCGCCGCCAAACGTGCCCGCTCCGACGCGGACGCCGCCCAGGCCGACAAGCTGAAGGCCGACGCCGCGGTCAAGACCGCCACCAGCGCGGTCGCCGACGCCATCAAGGCATCCAAGGACGCCTCCGACCAGGCCAAGACCGCGGTCAAGCTCGCCGACGAAGCCGAACAGCACGCCAAGGACGCCAAGACCCAGGCCGACAGTGCCAGCACGGAGGCGGCCAAGGCACTCGCGGCGTCAGCCAAAGCCGCCGGCTACGCCCACGTCACCGCCCAGGCCGCAGTCGACGCCGGAGGAGCCGCGAAACGGGTCGCCGACCCGGCCAACGACGCCATCCAGCTCGGCTCCGCCTACCTCGACGCCGACTCCGCGGCCGGCCTCGTCGTCCTGACCGGACAGGGCTCGAAGACGATCGCCGAACAGCAGCAGGCCGTCGCCCAGGCGCACGCCACGAACGCCGCCGCCGAGGCCCAGGCCGCCAAGAACCTCGCCGACCAGGCCAAGGGCGACACCAAGGAGGCCTACCAGCACGCGGCCAACGCCGCCGGATACGCCGCGGACGCCCGCACGTACGCGAAGGACGCCCTCGGCTACGCCGCAGGCGCCGCCAAGGCAGCCTCCGCAGCAGCGGTCTCGCTGGCCCGCACCATCGACTACGACACACAGGCCACCACCGACGCAGCCGCCGCCGACACGGCCGCGGGCAACGCCGAGGGCTACGCCAAGGACGCCCGCGACTCCGCCGACGCAGCCGAACTCGACGCCTCCGCGGCCCGCTCAGCCGCCGCCCAGGCCGAACAGGACGCCGAGGACGCCCGTGCCGCCGCTACCCGCGCCGACACGGCCGCCACCGAGGCCGAACAGGCCGCGAAGGACGCCGACAAGTACGCCACGGAGGCGCAGGAGGCCGCCGACAGGGCCGAGAAGGCGGAGAAGGCGAAGCAGATCAACGACGGAACCGTTCCCGACGAGAACGGCCACTCGATCGGCAACGTCTTCCACGTCATCGACCACATCGAGAAAATCGGCGACCCGGAGGTCGTCAAGAAGTCCGACGGCTGCGACCACTGGTGGACCCCCCTCACCTACACGGGCAACTGCACGATCACCTCGAAGATCAAGTACAGGGCCGTTGTCGACCTGTACCTGTGCAGTGCCGAGGGCATCGACCCGCAGAAGCTCATGTGTCCCCCGGGCGCGACGCATTACCTCAAGACGATCACCACCGGCGAACTGTCCCAGGAGGTCACGCACACCATCACGATCGCCGAGTGGCAGGATGGCGTCGATCCCGTCGACATCCTCTTCGGCAGCTGGATCAAGTGCGCCCAGAAGTTCACCTCCGGTTTCGAGCGCGGCAGCTGGAGCGGCTGCGCCTGGGCGTCCCTGGACGTCGCGGGCCTGTTTGCTGGCAAGATCATCAGACCCATCGCCGAAGCGGTCAAAGCAGCGGACGTGGCCGCCCGGACCGGGATCAGGTTTACGGACGCGTGGAAGGCGCTGCGCGCCCTCAAACTGCCGGAAGATGCCGTCGCCGGCATCTTCAAGACACTTGGCCAGAGATTGCGTGGACTCTGTCTGAAGGACAGCTTCCCCGCTGCGACTCCCGTACTGCTCGCGGATGGCTCGGTCAAGCGCATCGACGCGGTCAACGTCGGCGATCAACTGCTCGCAACTGACCCGGACGCCGGTACGACTGTGCCTGAACCGGTCACGTCGACCTTCTCTCACTCAGTAGACCGGCTCCTGCAGATCTCCTTCGCTGACGGCGGAAGGATACTGACCACGCCGGGACACCGAATGTACGTTCCGGGCCGTGGCTGGGTACACGCCTCCAGCCTGCACAGGCGGGACTCGCTCCGGACTCCGACCGGTGCCCTGCACCGGGTGGTCGGTATCCGCCCCGTGGATGCACCGCAGCAGGTGTGGGACCTGAGCATCGCCGACCTCCACACCTTCTACGTACTCGCGAGCCAGACTCCCGTGCTGGTCCACAACGTCGACTGCCCTGTTTACTATGCGGAATACCCCGGTGGGGCTTCGATCGTCGCGGACATCGACAAGGACGGTCTCTTCGGACTTGCCATCGAGGCGATCAAGGATGTACCCCCCAGAGGCAGTGAGATGTTCAACGCCGCGCTCGCGCATTTCGGCGATGCGGTGAAAGGCATAAAGGGATACTGGCAAGACGGAGGTACGCTCAGCGATAACCTGGACTCCTTCAACGCAGCCGTACGGGGCGGCGCATCGCTTGAGGAAGCGGCACTGTCAACGTTCACGGGCAAAATGGCCTCGCGAGCAGGTTTCTCGAAGGTGGAGATAACTGAACTCAGAGGCATGCCGGGGCACTACACAAACGTGGGGGCGACCTTCCGTTAGGTCACCTGTCCTCGGTATTCACAGCTGGAGGAAACGAGTTGGGGCGGGTATCGTATGGCCACATCCCGCCCCAGCGTCGTCACGCATGGATCGGAAAGTCGGACACGAGATGAGTGAGATGGAAATTCTTGTCGGTGAGCTGAAGGCCGCTCACGCCGACGGAAAAGGTGCAATAGAACTCGCATTGCTCGCCAGGGACAAACTGGGTTCAGGGTTCCGCGCCGTCCCGTTCATCGCATCCTTCCGTCTCGCTTTCGGCATACCGCTGCCCGTTCTGCAGCGGGCGCAAGCATGGGAGAGGTTCGGCTTGGGGAGCGTCCACATCTCCGACGAGGAGTTCACGAGCCTCCTCTCACCATGGCTCACCCATGAGTGAAGAGCCTTCGGGACCCGAAGGGCCTGTCGACCGAACGGGCTGACGCCGTGAAGCAGGGGCGTGGAAACCGCCCGGCCCTGTGTCCCGTCCCGGCCGCCTGCGGCGCAAGGCTGCGCGCCGCGACGAGCCCCGGCCGACGCCGTCCTACAGAAGACCCACCCCGGCGTCGACGTACCCGAACTCGAGAGCCATCCGTACCAGTGCCTGCCGCATCAGGCTTCGGCGTTCCCTGCGGCCCATGGCGGGGGAGGCGGTGACCGTGACCGCCATGCACGACCGGCCGCCGTCGTAGCCGACGCCCAGCGGTGCCAGGTCGACGAGCGTGCCCAGGGCGGGCAAGGCGCCGCTGTCGGCGGGGCGTTCGCAGGTCATCCGCAGTTCGGTGGTGGGCGGCGCCGCCCACCGGAGGCGGCCCGGATCGCCGACGAGACCGGGCAGCAGTTCGGCGGCCGTCTCCCACGCGTCCAGCAGGACGGTCTGGACCTCGTCGAAGTCGAGCCGCGTGTTCGGGCCGGTGCCGAACGTGCGCGCCCACGCCGCCGGATCCTCGACCAGGACCTCCGCGCAGGCGACCACGGCGGGGTTCGTCGTGGTGGGCAGGGCGAGCATGGCGGCGGCCCTCAGGGCCGGGCCGCCGCCGGGCGCGGGGATCGTGCAGGTGTAGCCGGCGCAGCGGGCCGAGTTGCCGGACGGCGTCCGCTCCCAGACGGCCGTACGCGGCTCGGCGCCCCGCCGCCTGGACAGCATGGTCACCGCACCGGCCAACACGCCGTAGGGAAGCTGCCGTTCGAGCTGGACACGCCGAGGCCTGGTGATCTCCAGCGTGTCCGCGCCGGCCCAGGGCAGGGTCACCACGGCCCGCAGGCGCAGCGCCGGCTGCTGGCCGTCTGTCCAGTCCTCGGCCGACCGGCTCGGGTGGAGACCGAAGCGGGGGAGCGGCTCCCAACGCCACCCGCCGACACCGCGCTCCGCGCAGGTCAGGCGACCCGCACCCCACGTACCGCCGGCGAGGTCCAGGCTCCGCGCGTCGGCCCCGATCACCCACGGGCCGGCCGCGCCTTCGGGCGGTACGGGGCAACCCACGGCCGTGAGCGGTTCCTGGCCCGGGGCGAGCCGGCCGGCGTCGAGGACCGCCTGCCACACGGGCGCGGCGACGGCCACCGGCGGGCGGCCGGCCGCCAGGCACAGCACCCAGCCGGGTTCGTCGCCGCGTGCGTGGTGGAAGTCCTGGAGGACGGCGGGTCCATGGGCCCGGACCGGTCCGGCCGGCTGCCCCAGCCCGGCGACGGCGAGGTCCTTGTGCGCCTCGCGCATCTCCCGCTCGTGTTCCCAGAGCCCCTGGCCGGCCCGCGGTTCACCGCCGCCCGGCCCGGCTTCGGGCACCGCCTGGCCTGCGAGCGCGGCAAGGGCTTGGTCGGTGGGCGCCCCGCAGGCGCGGACCCCGGCCGAGAGCAGCGCCTGGATCTGCGTGCGTGCCAGCCAGTGCGTCCCGTCGCCGTCCCGTACCGGCACCGCGACCGTGTCCGCCCGCTGAGCACCCGGCCTGCCCGTCGGCGCCGCGACGACGAAGAGGGTGCCGGGGGCCTGCTCGGGGACGTGGATGAACACCACACGCCCGCCGCCGTCCCCACTGCCGGACCAGCCGATGCGCACCCCGCGCGGGGCCGGGGTGATCCGGGCGCGGAGCAGTTCGCGCACCTGGTCGAAGTCCATCGCCTCCGGGCCGACGCCCACGACGCGGTCGAGGACCACCTCGTCGTTGTCCGTGCGGGTGGCGATGCCGATGACGATGACACCACCGCCCCCGTTGGCCAGCGCCGCGACGTCCCCGGCGAGTTCCTCGGCCGCCCGGGGATCCTCGCCGAGCCGGTACGGGGCGGCCTTCGCGTCGAGCCACCGCGTCTCACGCGACTCCAGCAGGGAACCCGGCTCATGGCAGTCCAGCACGGCCAGCGCGCTCATCAGATCCGTCGGCACCCCGGCAGTATCCCCTGCTCCCGGCCTTCCGCCGCCGCGTTTGACAGACTCACGAGCAGCGGCACACCGCACCGCGGTACGAACCCGCAAGACGGCAGGACGTGCGGGAAGGGCGCCGTAGCCAAGGGGTGCCCTGCCGCGAGGACCCGGCTCTGGTCGCCTTGCGTGTGACGGCAGTTGAGCGCCCGGCCCGGTGCGCGGACATCGCCGTGGATCGTGGGGGACGAACTCCGGGAGCCCAACGTCGCTCGGGCGCGCGGGCGTTCGACGGCGATCCGGTCCAGGAGCTGCGATCTCCCTGCCGGCGCCGCCGACTTGGGACGGCGCGAGCGGACTCCGCCCGGCCCGGACGGGATCACTTCTCCGGCTGCGGCTGCGGCACGTCCTGCAACGGGAAGGCCATCATGCTGACCCCCAGGGGAACGGTGCCCGGTGTGTGCGGCGGCCGGGCCGCTTCATGGAGCTCGATGGCGACCTCCGCGAGCCGCCGTCGGATGTCCTGCCAGGTCCGGGAGTCCACCCACAGTTCGGCGTCGACGGTCACCCCCTCGCCGTCCTCCGCACGCCGCAGGGCACGCTCCCGCAGGGTGCGTGCCATGGTCTCGGCCAGCATCGGGGTCCCCTCGTGCTGGTCGGACAGCGGCGTGCCCTGGACGGTGCGATAGCGACGCTCCCTGCCGCCGCGGCGGGTGCGTTCCTCCGCCAGCGCGACCAGGCCCACCGCGTCCAGGCGCCGCAGGTGCTGGCTGGCCAGCGCGTGGGAGATCTCCAGCTCGCGGGCGAGCTCGGCGGCCGACATCGGCCCCGGCCACATGAGGCTGAGCATCCGCAGCCGCACGGGGTGGGCGAGCGCGCGCAGCACGGGATCGGTATCGGTCACGCGAGCCAGTAAAGCGCACGTCGGTGCCACGAGCCCACTACCGCCAATCAAATCATTGGGGGTAGGTTGTGCGACCGGACGGGCCGTCCGGGTCGTCCGGGCTTAACGGGCCGTCCGGGCTGAACGGGTCGTCCGGGCTGAACGGACTGAACGGGCCGAATGGACTGAAGGGGGAGGGGCATGGCCTGGAACGCGGCGAAGGTCTTCCGGGACCGCAACGCGGGGCTCTACCTGGGCGCAGTGCTCGTCTCCGGATTCGGTGACTCGGCCATGGCGCTGGCCGCCGGAATCTGGGTCAAGACGCTCACCGGCTCCAACAGCCTCGCCGCGCTCGTCGGCTTCTGCATGTGGCTGCCGACCTTCGCGGGACCCGTGCTCGGCACCGTGGCCGACCGGGTGCGCCGCCGTCCCCTCCTGGTCGCCACCAACCTGGCCCTGGCCGCGGTCATGACCGCACCGTTCTTCGTACGCTCGCAGGACCAAGTGTGGCTGCTGTTCGCGGTGATGACCCTGGTCGGAACGGGCATGGTGCTCACGGACGCGGCCGAGACGGCCCTGGTGGCGGCCGCCGTGCCGGACGAACTGCGCGGTGACTTCAACGGCCTGGTGCTCACCGCCATGGAGAGCATGAAACTGCTCGCGCCGCTGGCCGGCGCGGGCCTGTTCGCCGCCCTCGGCGGGCCGACGGTGGGACTGCTGGACGCGGCCACCTTCGTCCTCGCCGCGACCGCCTTCGGACTGATCCGGGTACGGGAAGCCCCGCCCGCGGCCCGCATCGGGCGGGCGTGGACCGCCGGGACCGCCGAAGGCGCCCGTTACCTGCGCCGCCACCCGGTACTGCGCCCGCTCGTCGTCACCAGCGCCACGGCCATGATGCTGGCGGGCCTCAGCAGCACGGCCACGTACGCGATGCTCGACGACGGGCTCCACCGGTCCCCGGCCTTCGCGGGCGTGCTCACCTCGCTGCAAGGCCTCGGATCGGTCGTCAGCGGGCTGACAGCCGGTACGTTGATGCGCCGGCTGCCCGAGCGCACCTTGCCCGCGGCCGGACTCGCCCTCCTCGCCGTCGGCGTACTGGCACGGGCGACACCCTGGACGCCCGCCGTACTCGGCGGCAGCCTGGCGCTCGGCCTGGGCCTGCCCGTCCCGCTCGTCGCGGCACTGACGGCCGTTCAGAGACACACCCCGTCCGAGCTGCTCGGCCGGGTCGCGGCGACAGCGAGCACCGTGATGTACGCGCCCACCGGACTCGCCCTGCTCCTGGGTGCGGGCATGGTGGCCCGCCTCGACTACCGGGTGCAGCTCCTCGCCGCCGGCGCGGTCGGGCTGGCCGCGGCAGCCGTACTCGCCATGACCGGCCGCACCCGGCACACCCCGCACGCCGGGGAGCCGGTCGGTGCCCGGCCCTCGCCCGAAACGGAGGCGGCCGAGACGACGTAGACGGAGCGACACCGGAAGGCGGGCCGCGGGGTTCACGGCGGGCGCCGATCGGCGGTCCACGTCCCCTGGACATCCCGTATATAGTCTATGTAGAGTACGAGTATGGGTAGTCCGCGTATGACCTTGCAGACCCAACTGGTGCTGCGGGCTTTGCTGGAGGATCCCGCCAAGCAGCGGTACGGCCTTGAGCTGTGCGAGCTGGCGGGACTGCCGTCGGGCACGATCTATCCGATCCTGGCTCGGCTGGAACAGGTCGGCTGGTTGGACAGCACCTGGGAGGACCCGAACGTCCACGAGGAAGCCGGCCGGCCGCGCCGCCGCTTCTACCGGATCACCGAGGACGGCGCCGAACAGGCTCGCCTGGCCCTCGCCCGCGCCTACCGCGCCCGTAAGCAGCCGCTGCCCGGCTGGGCGGCCGCGCATCCGGCCGGTGAAGGGGGAGTGTCATGAAGGCGCGGCGCCGGTTAGTCACCCGGCCGGGCGGGCGTCAGGCCAACGGCCCTTCCCTCGAAGGCCTGTTGGACGTGGTGCGTGCACATCATCCCGACGCCGACCTCGCTCTCGTCGAGTTCGCCCATGGCGAGGCCGCCCGCTGGCACGAGGGACAGACCCGCTACAGCGGTGACCCGTACCTGACGCACTGCCTCGCCGTCGCCGCCATCGTTGCCGACATCGGCATGCCGCCGACCGCGGTCTGCGCCGCCCTGCTGCACGACGTCGAGGACACAACCTGCCCGCCGGGCCGGGTGGCCGAACAATTCGGCCCGGACGTCGCCCAGTTGGTGTCGGACGTCCGCACCGTCAAGCTCGGTGCGATCCCGTTGGGAGGCCTCAGCCCTGGCGCCGCCGGCCCGACCTCGCGGTCGCCGCATCAAGAGGCGGTGCTGGCCATCCGTCTCGCCGACCGGCTCCACAACATGCGCACCATCGAGTTCGTCGCCCCCGGCAAGCAGCACGGCAAAGCCCACGAGACCATCGACGTCTTCGCCCCTCTGGCCCGTGCGGCAGGCCTGACCGAGGTCAGCCGTGAACTGCACGACCTCTCCACGGCCGTGCTCCAACCGGCACCCGCCGCCTACGCCGTCACCACACGCCTGCTGGCCCTGCTCACGATGCTGCTGCCCGGCACGCAGCGAGCCCGATGGCGCCAGGAATGGCAGGCGGAACTGGCCGTCCTGCCCACCCGCCGCACCCGTACCCGATTCACCCTCCGGGTGCTGCTCGGCACTCCGCGCCTGTCCATGACCCTGCGCCGCCCCGCCGGTCAGGAACCACGATGGTGAGCCGGACGGCTCGCATCGGCGGCCTGCTCGGTGCGGTGGTCACCTGCGGGACGGCCGTCGTGGGCGCAGGAGTGCCCGGCTGGACGGTCGCAGGACTCACAGGGGGCGCACTCGTCCTGCTCGTGCTCGTACTGTTCCTCCCCAGCGAGACACCCGCCCGCCGCCTGGGCCACCTCATCCAGGCCTGGCGAAACCCCCTCGGAGCCACCGCCGGGCCAAGCCCCGGCCCACCCGCAGGCGCGCCGTCCCCGGCCGCCCGAAACGCCAGCGACTGATCCCGCCGAGCCCGAAAATCCACCCGGTGGGCGGACTTGGCCATCTGTACGAGAAGGCGAGAAGAACCATGGGGCACAGGACAGGAACGCACGTGCGCAGAAGGGCCGCACCCGTCGTGGATGCGGCGGTCGCGAGCCTGGGTGGCTGCGACCACGTGGACGCGGTCGCGGTGGACCTGGCTCCGGGAACCAGCGCCGCGGACTTCGCCCGGACGGTACTGACAGCGACGCCGGGATGGGTGCACGGGCTGCTGGCCCTGCGGGACAAGCTGATGTCGCCGTTCGGGCTGCATGTCCAGAAGAGAGTCGACCCCCATGAGATCCGGGTCCAACCCGGAGTGCGGCTGGGCCCCTTCCTGGTCCTGACCGTCTGTGACGACGAGGTACTCGCCGGCGACAACGACAAGCACCTGGACTTTCGCACCTCCTTCGCCGTACGGGAGGGAGCCGCGGGACTGGAAGGCGTCTGCACCACGGTCGTGCGCTACCACCGGCGGGCCGGGCACCTGTACTTCAAGGCCATCCAGCCCTTCCCCAACCTCATCATCCCGAGGATCGTCGCCCGCGCCCGCTCATAGCGGGCGATGTTCTTCCGCCCACCTGAACGCCGACTCCGTCCTCTTCGGTCCGAGCCACGACTGCTCGATCTGCCCGGCGAGGGCGAAGGAGGCCGGATCAGCCTGGGCGGTGTAGTCGCTCTCCGCCCGCCCGACCGGGGCTTCGTGCACGACTTCCTTGCTGCCGCCCTTCTTCTCCACCCTGGCTTTGGAACGGGCCAGGCGGCAGGTCTCGATGAAGACGGCGTGGAAGGTGAGCCGGTTCGGGCGTCTGCCGTGACCCGACCGGTCGAGCAGGCGATAATCGGGGACATGGCTGTCAGGTCCTCTTGCTTCCCGGTGCCTGACGCGTTCGAGCTGCTCCGCGAGCAGTACGCCAAGAGGTTGCCCGCGCACCTTCAGGACCTGACGGGCCCCTCTCACGGTTCGGTCGACCTGCCGTTGCACGTGGCCTGGTCCGGACGCCGCTCCTACGACGTAGAACAGGCGCGCTCGCGGATGAGTCTCTACCGCACCGTCCTGGCCGAGGGCCAGTGCCAGGACCTGGTCGCCTTCCTGAACCGGGATTTGCTGCTCGGGCAGTGGCCGGTACTGCGCACCCTGATCAGCCGGCCGCTACGGGATGCCTGGGAAGAGTCCTTCCCCGAGCTGGCCGCCACCAGGGGCGTGCCGGCCGCGCGACCTCTCGGTCCCGAGTCCGTTCCGCTCCCAGCAGGATCTGTCTGAGGACGGACCCTCGTTGTGTCGGCCATGGAGCGGTGCCGACGGGCGAAGGAAACTCAAGCTGAAGGTGGTGCCTGTCCGGAGTCGGATGTGAAGGCGACCGTCAACTGGCAGTCCAATGCCAAGGCGATGCGGTCCAGGAGTGCGAGGGTGGGCAGATCCCGCCCGGATTCTATGCGCGAGATGGCAGCCTGCCCGGTTCCGGCGAGCTCGGCCAGGCGTGCCTGAGACATCCCACGGCGTTGGCGCCACAACCGCACCAGATCCGCCGTGTCGTTCACGTCCTGTCCTCGCTGTAGCGAGGCAGACCAGCAGTGTCGATCTTCCAGCCGGCGATGGAAATGGTGTCCGAGAACGTGTAGTGCTGCCTGTTGTCGTACGTGGGCACGCCATTTCGATTCACCGGTGCCCAGTGATGAACTGCGCTCCCGTCGCGAGGGTCCACGATCAGGTAGTGCGGAACCCCCATGGCCGGGTAGTCACGCAGCTTGCCCTCGTAGTCGTTGCTGGGATTGGACCTGGAAACGATCTCGATCACCAGATGACAGCGGCGGGGGTCGATTGCGTCGCTGTCGACTACGGCTTCCTCTTCGTCGATGACGACGAGATCCGGTACGCGCAGGATGCCGAGTCCGGCATCTTCCATATCGGTTTTGAGCATGAGGACCAGGTCCGTACTCAACTGGGGTTCCAGCTGAGTACGCAGGCGGTGAGCAACCAACTGATGCTGCTTCTTCGGGCTTGTCATCATCAGCAGCTGGCCATGGCTGATCTCCGCCCAGGCCAGTGGTTCTGGCTGATCGAGAGTCTCGCGGAACTCACGCAGATGCCGGTAGACGCTCTGTTCCGTCACGCACTCACCGTATATGGCGAAATCATCATGTCTCCGAGATGGGGCCTGGGGGTCTTGTTTGCGGACCGGCGTGAAGCGAGCCCTCCCGTACAGCAGCTCACTGGCTGCTCAAGGGCTGTCCCGTACGGGGGTGACCCCGATACAGGGATCAAGCAGCTCAACCGCTCCGTTCGTGACGGCGTTGCCGCGATGGGCATCGAGCCCGCCTTCATCCCGGAGTTCTTTGGAGGCTTCCACCGAAAGAACGGGGGCGGTCCGTCATCGCGATGCCCGCCCCGGCGGTACGACGGGCCGTCGAACCGCGGATTCCCGAAGCCGCCGGGCCGCTCGCCGCTCCCGCAACCCCCTTCAGACCCGGACGCCAGGAATGCGGGCGCCCTGCGCAGGAACGTGGGACCGTGGCAGCAGTCGTGGCCCGTCGACATCCCCCGAGCGGCGGGCCGCGACTGCCTTCTGGCACGGTTCCTCGGGCAGTCCTCCGGACCCAGGTCGTGCACACGGCAGCGCGGGGTGGGCGTCCACGCCCGGCGTTCAACGCTCCCCGATGAGCAGACCTGCGCTGTTCGTTCAGAACCCTCGACGGCCCACTGCGCCCCGGACGGCTGACTGCCGACGCGTGCCGGGCCACGTCACGGGCGTTTATATCTGACTATTTATGCTGAATGAGAAATCAATTTCCATTTCTTGAGAACGCGGTGTTCTGTGGTGATTCGGTCATGTCCGAGGACAAGGATCGGTGCGTGCCCGGCCGAGTGGTCCGGGCGGTGCCGGGGCGTCAGCCCCGGTTCGTACGGAAAGGTCTGAACATGATCAACGGGTTGAAGAGGGCCGCGGCCCTGGGGGCGGCGACGGTGGCCCTGGCCGCTGGCGCAGTCGTCGGTACGGTCGGTACCGCGTCGGCCGCCCCGCAGGACCACCGGCCGTCGGCGGGGGCGCAGGACCACCGGCCCTCGGCGGGGTCGCGTCACTTCGAGAGGGTGGCGGGGCACTGGGCACGGCAGTGGCGCCCGGCGTTCCGGGACCGGCACCACCACTGGCACCCCGGCCAGTGGGTCCGCGTCTGGCGCCCCGCCCACAAGGATTGCCACCACTCATCCCGTCGCTCACGCCGGCATCCGCCCGTAGTGCGGCTGCCGTTCACACCAAAACCGGCCCCGGCGCGCCTTTCGAAGGCGCGCCGGGGCCGGCTCGTCTGGTCGCGATGCCGTCAGCCGGGCCGGACTCACGCCACTCCACCACGCGCCCGTTCGGTAAGGCCGTTGACCGTTCATGGGCGGTCAGCCGGCAGTCCGTGAACGCGCCGGGGCGCCCGTACGGCTACGGCCGCGGCAATCAGCGCGACGTCGAGGACTGCCCGTACGCCTCCGACGGCTCCTCGGCCATGGCGGCGTCCTGCAAGGCATGCCGGGACCGGCCGGCGGACAGAGCGGCGCGCTCTCGTGCTCCGGTGCCGGGGTCACCGGCGGGTGAAGGTCGTCGGTGATCCGAGCCCCAGTGCGTTGGGGGCGAGTCGGAGCGTTCCGTCGGTCATGCTTATTTCGTAGGAGTTGCCGGACGAGCAGACCACGGTGCCGGCCGAGTCCGTGGTGTGCGGGGACTGCGCGGCGAGGTTCACGCTGCCTGCGTTCACCGCCTTCAGCGCAAGTGACTCGGTGCAGCCGTCGTTCTTGCCGTCGTCCTGGTCGTGGATGTCGCTCACCTGCTGTCCGACCAGCTGACCGAGCCGCCCCGCGTGCAGGGTGAGGGTGACCTTGTAGCTGTCGGTGTGCAGTCCGAACGAGTAGTTGCCGTTCGGATTTCCCGGGCCGGTACCGACCCAGGTTCCCACCCAGGAGGCCGGCAGCGCGGTGGGGTCAGAACTCGGACCGTTGCCCGGCAGGGTGGTTGCCGCGCCGCTGCCGCCGGTCGAACCCGTGTGGTCCGAGCCGGAGTTGACGAAGGCGCGCACCAGCAGGCCGGCCAGCGCCAGCACGGCCAGGGTGCCCGCCACGGCGACCAGCGGGATCCGGCGTGCCGTGCCCGCCACCGGCTCCGGAACCGGACTCGGCGTGGGTATCGGGTCTGGTCCGTCGTGGTGGGCCGGGCGGTCGTGCGCGGTTCGCGTCACGGTGTCAGGGGATGGGCGCGGCGCGAGGACGGCGGTGTCTTCGGGCGGGTCGGACAGGGGAGTGGCGTCGTCGGTGGCAGTGCCGGCATGGGTCAGGGAACGCGCGGCGGCCGGGTCGGCCAGCGTCGCGCGCGTCTGCGCCTTCCGCGCCGCCAGTTCCGCAGGGAGGGCCGGCGGCTGCCGCAGTGTCCAGACCCCGGCCGGACGATCCGGCTCGGGCAGCAGCTCGGTGGCCGCCCGGGCCGTCGGGCGGTCCGCGGGCTGCTTCGCCAGACAGGCCCGAACCAGCGGCAGCAGCGCCTCGGGCACCCCTTCCAGATCGGGTTCCTCGTGGACCACGCGGTACAGCAGCGCCTGCGCGGAGGGCTCCTGGCCGGGCAGGCTGAAGGGACCACGACCGGTGGCCGCGTACACCAGCACCGCGCCCAGGGCGAAGATGTCGCCGGGCTCCGCCGAGCCGCCGGCGGTGGCCTGTTCGGGTGCCATGTAGCCCGGCGAGCCGATGATCCCGCCGGTCCGGGTATGCCGGGAGTCCTCCGCGGCGCGGGCGATGCCGAAGTCGATCAGCAGGGGCCGGGTGTCCGCCAGCAGTACGTTGGACGGTTTGACGTCCCGGTGGGCCAGGCCCGCCTGGTGCACCGCGTGCAGAGCCTCGCACAGCTCGGCGGCCAGTGCGGTCAGACTGTCCGCCGGCAGCGGCCCGTACCCCGTCACCCATTCGGCCAGCGACGGCGCGGCCACGTACTCGGTGGCGAACCACTGCGGGCGCGAGCCCTCCGGCGAGAAGTCGACCACCGTGACCGTCCACGGCGAGCGCACCCGGTCGGCATGCCGGATCTCACGAGTGAAGCGCTCCCTGAAAGCGGGGTCGAGCCCGAACTCCGGCCGCACGGTCTTCAGCGCGAGCGGCCGTCCGGACGGGGTCCGCGCCAGGTACACCTGGCCCATACCCCCGACGCCGAGCCGCGCGAACAGCGGATACCCCCCGACCGACACCGGATCGGACTCCTCCAGACACTCCATGCCCGAAGCCTATGATCACCTTCACCGGCTGCCCCCAGTTGGGCCCCTGTCCGAGGCCACAGGGCCGGACAGCTCGGAAAAGAACCTGTCGGCCAAACAGACGAATCACAGTGAATTCGTCCGCTCGCCGACCGGACTCGAGCGAAAGAGAGCAGTCCGGTGTACCGCCGGTCCCGCTTGTGGCGACACGGAATCAACGCCTCAAACGGCTTTCGTCGGGCAGGGGAGATCCAGGGTGCTACTCCGCCCCCGGCGTTCACCCTGGAGTGCCCCCAGGAGTGCGGACGGTTGCGTCCCGGTCGTCGCCCCTGGGGTTTCCCGTCATGAGGACGCGCCACCCTTGCGGCGCAGCGCGTCGCGCTTGTGGACAGCGGACCGTCCGGAAGCGTTGCTCTGCACCTCGTATTGCGGCGCCTGCTGGGATGCGTCCACCGTGCGACCGGCCCGGTGGACGTGGTCGGTGATCTTTCCGGTGACGGTTCCGGCCACGTCCTGGCCGTGACTTCGCCACGACACCTTGTCGCCTTTGCGGAGCCTGCGGCTCTTGGGCATCGTTCCTCCTCGGTCTGTTCTGTCCTCGGGTGCGGGCAAGTGGCCGTGACGTCCGTCGCTTTGAGGGTCGTTCTTCTCGACTGGAAGCCGAGGCAAGTTCTGCGAACGGGCCTCTCGGAATCAGGCAGGGCGCGGCGGGAGCAGGCTGTTCTTCTCTTGACCCAACCGGCCTATTCGGCCCAACGGCGGTGAGTAGACGTGGATCGTCACTGTGGATTCAGCCGGAGCTCTGCGCCGCATGCGGTGGACGCATCTGTGGTCGAAACAAAACCCCTCTCCTGCTGTGACGCAGGTTTCCAAGGGTCCGTGGCCGGGACGCAGAAGCGTGTGCAGGATGGTTCCTCGGGCTACGAACACGGCAGTGCAGGAGGCTCCGTGATCATGGAATCCGGTTGCATCGTCATTGCCGAGCCATTCGATCACTGAGATTTCCAGGAGCGGATTGGTGAAAAGGCCGATGTGTGAGGGTCGTTCTCCTCCGCCTTCCAGCAGACTCCCCCACGCGAGAGGGCAGGCGGCAACGTCGCGGGCGATACGGAGAAGCTCGCAGGGCTGGACATACCGCCTTGCAGGATCGATGGGAAGGCTGCTGTCGTGCATCGGCGCCCAACTCCTGTCGGCACCCGCGGTAACTACGTAATGGGCACTCATCGCCGCGAACAAACCGGGAGGTCGACCTCTGGCCGGCCTTCGAGTCCCCGCCCGTCCAGCTGGCGAACTCTGCGGCAGCTCCAGCCCGTCGATCTGAGCGCGGTGGTTCGACCGGTCCCCGGCGGCGAGCCTGGACTCCACACGGCGCGCCGGCCTGCGCGGACCCCCGCCTCGAACGACGATGACGGCAGTCGCTTCCTTACGCAACGCCGCCAGGTGCCGCAGTCGTTGGCGCGCCCGGCCGGGGTGCCCCGCGATGCCGTGCCGGTTCAGCCGCGCGTGGCCTGGTGGCCTTTCGCCGTCGCTCTCAGCGGCTTCCGTCCCCCGCTGATGAGCCGTCGGGATCGATGCCGGTGTATGCCGAGGCGTCCTTTCTGCCGCTGGGGCGGCGGGACTTCCCGCGGCGCCCGGTGTCGTGCATGCCCTGGGACTGCCCCTGGTCCTCGGCGCGCGTGGTCAGGCTGTCCGAAGGGGTGCCCTTTGCTGAGGCTTCTTTCGTCTTCTTCGTAGGCTCCTTGCGCGGCTCGTCGGGTTCTGGGGCGTATGCCTCGGGGTGGAAGGAGCGGTGGGGGCTGGGATTCGGCTGCTGAGACTCCTCGTTCACGGACGGGCCCCAGCGCAGCCGACGTTCTTCCTCGGGTGCGCGCGATCCGGGCTCCTGCGGGGGCTGCTTGGCTGTCTTCGCCATGGGGGGACCTCTTGTTCTTGTGATTGCGGGGTGGCTCGCCGAGTTTCCCGGCATATGCGTGCAAAACATGGCGCAGTGGTTTCCTCTGGCCCTTCGGGCGTGACGGTCCGTGCGCGTAGGGGGCGGAACGCATCGCACAGCTGACGCGGCGGGCCCAGACTCCGCCGCCGGCCGCAACGGAGATCATTTCCGGGTTCACGCCCCAGGGGGACCCCGATGCCGGTTCGCCGCAAGGCCTCCGTACGCCGGTGCGGAAGACGGCGCTGGCGCGGGGGCCGTGATCCACGCCGCTGAGCGCCGGGAAAGCGGCGATGGCACCGAGAACGGCGGTGACGACGCGAGCCGCGGCCTGCACCGGCAGCAGCAGGGCCAGGGCCGCGACACCCGCATCCGCCTCCAGCCTGGCAGTGGCCACAAGGCCGGCACCCCAACCCTGAGCCGTCGCCTGCCCTCCCTCCTCGGCCTTTCGCCTCGGCTTCGTCCGGCCTTCTCTGGGGCGGGACAAAGAACCTGCGGGCGGCCCGTGCTCCGCCCGCCTCCAACGGCAATCTTCGGCGCGGTGAAAGTGCGCGGGCCCACCAACCTGCCCTCACCGTGGGTCGCTTCAAAGCCGCCGAGGATTTGGGGAAGAGCTGCCGCATCACGGTTGCGACGGCGGGTACTCGTGCATCAGCCCCTCCCGGGCACCCACAGGAGGCTGAACCAGCCATGGTGACCCATTCTCTGGAGCACGGCGTGCTGGTCCTGATCCTGGACGACGGTCCAGGTTCCCAGGCTCAGGACGATCTCCCCAGACGCATCAGCGATCTCGTCCATGCTCACGACCCGAGGCCTGTCGTCATTATTCTCGGAGGCGACGCGCCTGCCGCGGCAACCAGCGCGGTTCTGCGCGCCCACCGTATGTGCAGCGACGTCGGTGTGCTGATGTCCGTGGCCGCCCACAGCGCCGCGGTGCGGCGCAGGCTCCAGGCTCGGACCCCTGCCGTGGGCACAAGTCTGGTTGTCCATGCCCGCGCCGATACCGCCATCGCCACGGCCGTCACCGCCGCATGACCTTCGGAGCCTGCAACCGGCGGACCGAATACCCCAGTTGAAGCAGACGATTCCCGGCCCCCGCTGGAACACTGTGCGTGTGCCTGGTTCTCGCACCGCACGGCGCGCGGCCCGCCCTGCTCCGCAGGCCGTGCAAGCGGGGGAGCCGGTGGACGACAAGATCGTCGACGCGGACGTGGTGCCGTTCGACAACGATCGTCTCTTGAACGGGGCGTGGAGATCGTCAAGGCCGTGGCCGAGGATCCGAAAAGGCCCTGGGCCGGTGCCCTGCGGCCTTCGTCCTTCTTCCGGAAGAGGTGCGGCCGACGGTGCGGCGTGGGCCGGCCCGCCCCGGTCAGGGAGGCTGGTACGGGCCGACCCACGCGTCTCGCTGAGCCGGTGCAGCGAGTGCATCCTGGACCCGCCATCCAGGATCTTCTTGCACGGCCCCCACAGCCGCAGGGCATGAGTAGCCACCTTTCCGTCGGTAAAACCCCGCTTCGCGGTCTTTGCTCGCGGCGGGTAGTGCCTGGACGCGGGGCCGGGCACTCGCAACAGCGGGGCCCGGGTTCCTCGAGGGCGCGGGTCTCGCTGACCCCGATGCCGTTCTGGATGATCCGCGGTGGGTGGAGTGGCGCGGTGCCCCCATGCGCACCGGGGGCTGCGCCCCGCCACGGCGCCCGACCCGCCGACGCATCGCGACAGCGGGCCACGGACGGGCGACCGGCCAGCCCGCGACTAAAAGCCGCAAAGCGCTGTTAATAGGTTTGAATCTCGAAAATGGGTCTACGCGCTTGATATGGCTCGTTCCACGCGAGAGACAGAACGCAAATACACCGCGCCCGATGCCGACCTCTCCTGGCTGCCCGACCTGGCCGGTACCGGCTGCGTCGCCTCCGTAGCGGACCAGGGAGTGCAGGAGCTGGACGCCGTCTACTACGACAGTGACGACCTGCGACTGACCCGCACCCGTGCCTCACTGCGACGCAGGACAGGCGGCACCGATCCTGGCTGGCACCTGAAATTCCCCCTCCCGGGCGACAGCCGTGAGGAGATCCAGGCTCCTCTCGGCTCAAAGAACGTTCCTGAGGAACTGCGGGATCTCACGCTCTCCCGCACCTACGGCGCAGCGCTGCGGCCCGTGATACGGATCCGTTCCAGCCGCTCCCTGCACCATCTGCTCGACGGGAAAGGCGTCGTCCTGGCAGAGCTGAGCGTGGACGAAGTGTCCGCGCAAGCCCTCCTCGACGACGAACGGCGCACGACCTGGACGGAGATGGAGGTCGAACTCGTTCAGGGCAGCGACCCGGCCCTCCTGGACAGTGTCGAAAAGGCGGTACGAAAGCACGGTCTCCATCGGGCGCAGAACCCGTCCAAGGTGCTCCGTGCGCTGACGGAGACGACGTCCATCCTGCACTGCGCGCCTGACGCGCGCGCCGACCCTGCCCCGGGAACGGCCGGCTCGTACGTGCTCGCCTACCTGGACCGGCTCACCGACACCCTCACGGACCTCGACCCCGCAGTCCGCCGAGACGCCCCCGACTCCGTCCACCGGATGCGCACCACGGCGCGCCGTCTGCGCGGCTGCCTGCGTTCCTACCGCTCCGTCCTCGACAGGGAAGCCACCGACCCCATCCGGCGTGACCTGAAGTGGCTCGCCAACGAACTCGGGACGGAGCGCGACCACGAAGTGCTGCGCGAACGGCTCACCTCGCACCTGCGGGAACTGCCCGGTGAACTGGTCCTGGGCCCGGTCGAGGCCCGGCTCACGGCATGGGACGTGACGCAGCGGACCCAGGCCCGACACCGCACGCTCGAGGCGCTCGCATCACGCCGCTACCTGAACCTGCTGAGGAACCTGAAATACCTCACCGAAGCGCCACCAGTGCACGATGCGAAGGCGGCCGGCAAACCCGGAAAGGTCCTCGGCAAGGCACTTCGCAAGGAGTACCGCCGCCTTGCCGGGCGCATGGAGCCGGCGCTCGACATGACGCCGGGCCGCGAGCGCGACACCGCGATCCACAACGCCCGCAAGGCTGCCAAAAGACTCCGCTATGCCGCGGAGGCGGCCCGGCCCGCACTGGGCGGGCCCGCACGGCGACTCGGCAAACGGGTCAAGGCCGTGCAGCGGGTGAGCGGAGCCCAGCACGACAGTGTGGTGACGCGGGAAGCCCTGCGCCGGCTCGCCCTGTCCGCCCACGCGGCGGGAGAACCCGGATTCACCTGGGGCGTCCTGCACGGTCGGGAGGGAGCCACGGCCGGTGCCCGGGAACAACAGCTTCCCCATGTCTGGGCCAAGGCCCGCACAGCGGCGCGCAGCAAGGCTCCCTGGTCCTGACGAGGCCGGACCGAGGCCCAGCCCGGCCGGCGCACCGGGTATCACCCCTGACCACCAGCTCTGATGGCCTGTTCTCTCTCTACCGCCCGCACCAGGCGCGCTCCACTCTGAAACGGGCACCCACCCCCGGGCAGCCCTGGCCGGTCTGTTCGGCGGGACGGCGGGATGAGCGTGACAGGTTGACATCCTCCCCGCCCTAAAGGACGGGGATTCCCGCCTGGCTGCCGGTGGTGACCGGCTGGGCCTTCGGATGGGTTCCCCGTTCAACGAGCCGTGCCTGGCGTGGGATTTCCACTCCAGGGCTGACCGGCCCTCCAGGGGCGTTTAGCCTCTCCGCCTGCCCGGCGGCGAGGATCACACGCGACGCATTGAGGTCACGATCATGTTCGGTACCGCAGCCCTCGCACCGCCAGATACGCACGTGCAGCGGCTTCTTCCCATCCACGACCCAGCACACCGAGCACGTCTGCGAGGAGGGCAGCCAGCGGGAAACGATGCCGACGTGCCGGCCACAGCGGGCCGCCTTCTCCTCCAGCACCCGGCGGAACATGCCCCATGCCGCGTCGTGCACAGACTTGGCCAGGCGAGTGCGGGCCAGGCCGGAGACCGCCAGGTCTTCGAGGTAGACCGCTTGGTTGTCGCGGACCAGCCTCGAAGCACTCTGATGGCACCAGTTTCTGCGCGCATCGGCCACCCGGGCATGCGCCCGGGCAACCTTCAACCGGGCCTTGGCCCGGTTCCTCGACCCCTTCACCTTCCGGCTCAACACCTGCTGCGCCTTCCTCAGTCTCCGCTCGGCACGCCGCAGGAAGCGGGGATTGTCGATCACCCGCCCGTCGGACAGCACGGCGTAATGCGTCAGGCCCAGGTCGATGCCGACCTCGGCACCCACGGGCGCGAGCGGCTCGGGCTCGACCTGAACGACGAAGCTCGCGAAGTACCGCCCCGACGGATCCTTGAGCACAGTCACCGAGGAGGGAGGCGACGGCAGTTCCCGGGACCAGCGGACCCGCACGTCCCCGATCTTCGCGAGGTTCAGCCGGCCGTTGTCCCGCAGCCGGAACCCGTTCCTGGAGAAACGGACCGCCCGCCGGCTGTCCCTCTTCGACTTGAACGTCGGCAGTCCCATACGGCGCCCTGGCCGCTTGCCCGACACCGACGCGAAGAAGTTCGCGTACGCCGTATCGAGATCACGAAGAGAGGACTGCAAGGCGTCCACCGACACCTCGGCGAGCCAAGCCCGCTCGGCCGTCTTCTTCGCATCGGTGATCACCCGCTTCGCCAGAGCACCCGTCGCGATCCGCGACCTGTCTGCCTGGTAGGCGGCCTTCCTCGCGGCCAGCGCATCGTTGAAGACCACCCGGGCACAGCCGAACGTACGAGCCAGCGCGATGCGCTGGCCCGGCGTCGGCTCGAGCCGGAAGGAGTACCGCAGATACACGGGACAAAACTTAACGGCCGCCACTGACAACGCCGGTCCGCCCAGGGGCGAACCGGCTTTTTCTGCCCTGCTCCGCAGGAGCTTCGTTTCCTCCCCGGCCTGAAGGCCGGGGTATCCACGAAGGAGACCTGATGAATTGCCCGCATTGCGGTGGCAGCGCACAGCAGGGTCCCAACGGGTCCTGGCTCTGCCCTCAGTGCGGCCCGATTTCCGGTGCGGCTCCGGGACCCGCGGGTAGGGTCTGGCCCGTGAGACGTTCACAACGCACCCAGCAGTCCGCACCTGATTCGGCCGCAACCGCCGCCGCGGCTGCGGCGTTCCTGGACACGCAGGAAATCACGACAACGGGCTGCCGCAGATGCGGGACCGAGATCGCTGGGGTGAACGGGCGGTACTCGTGCGGGGCCTGTGGTTGGACAAATCCGTGGAACGAAGGGCACCGGGATCTTCCTGGTGCCGAGGACGATCCGGACTGGCCCGGCCGGAAGGAAAAATCCGGGACGTGAGGACGCGGGCGATGCAGTCCGGTGCACGCCCGACAGGCCTCACTTGCCCGATGCTCCTCGCCTGCCCCCCGTTCCGCTGCGGGGCGGCAGTGCCACCGGTCGGTCCCCGGGGTGATCAGCGCTCCCGGGAGAGCAGCCACCACCACGGCGTCCGCTACCGAAACTCCAGATACTCGCCGGTCGTGTCACCGACAGCCCCGGCTGGGCCGCCAAATCCTCGCGTCGCATCTGCCCGGGCGGTCACGGACGCGGATGCTGTCCCGCAATTCGAGAGCCCCCGGGAAGTCCCTGGGGGCTCTCGGTTGCAGGCGACCTGACGAGGGCGCGCTCCGCTGAAGTACGGGGTTGCCTTTCTGCCGCTGCTGAAACACCGTCTCTCGGCTGCCGGGCATTGAGCCACTCCCGCCGGGGCGGCCACGCGCCCGTGCGGTCCCCGATGACCGGGGGACCGGCCGCCGACGACCGCGCAGGCGACCGGGCCCCTGCTCGTATCAGGCCTTGCCCTGCATGCTCCGACGTGCCGGGTTGGCCTGCTCCGAGGCCTTGGGGTCCTTCTCGTCGGCCTTGGCGCGCACTCCTTGCTCGATGCGTTCGCCGATCGACTTGTCGATGTTCGTCCAGTACTCAAACGCCCTCAGTAGCACGGGCTCGGTGACACCGTTGAGCAGATGGCCGACGACGTTGTCCACGAGTCGGTCCCGCGCCGCGTCGTCCAGAACCTCACGCACCATCGTGCCTGCCTGGCCCCAGTCGTCGTCTTCACGATGGGAAACGTAGGCGGCGCGGGTGATCTCACCATCGGCGTGCCAGCTCGGGGGATTGCCGAACCGGACGGTGTCCGCCGCAGGGCCGCCCTTCGAGTTCGGCGCGTAGACGGGGTCACTGGTCTTTCGGTAGGCCATCGCCCCGTCCTTGGAGTACGTGTGCACCGGATTGACGGGAGCGTTCACCGGCAGCTGCTGGTAGTTGGCTCCGATGCGGTACCGGTGCGCGTCCGAGTAGGAGAACAGCCGCGCCAGCAGCATGCGGTCAGGGCTGGGGCCGATGCCCGGGACGAGGTTGTTCGGCTGGAAGGCGGCCTGCTCGATCTCCGCGTGATTGTCCGTGGGATTGCGGTCCAGGGTCATCCGCCCGACCTCGATCAGAGGGTAGTCGCCGTGCGGCCACACCTTGGTCAGATCGAAGGGGTTGAAGCGGTAGTCGACCGCTTCCTCGTACGGCATGACCTGCACGTACAGTGTCCAGCTCGGATGCTCCCCATCACGGATGTGCTCGAAGAGATCCCGCGTGTGGTAGTCGGTGTCCACCGCCGCCATCTGGTCGCCCTCGTGCTGGGTGAAGAACTCGACGCCCTGGTCGGTCTTGAAGTGGTACTTCACCCAGAACCTCGTGCCCTGAGCGTTGATCCACATGTAAGTGTGCGAGGTATAGCCGTTCATGTGACGCCAGCTGCGCGGGATGCCTCGGTCGCCCATCAGCCAGGTGACCTGGTGGGCGGATTCGGGGGAGAGGGTCCAGAAGTCCCACTGCATGTCGTGGTCGCGCAGGTTGTTGTCTGCGCGGCGCTTCTGGGACCGGATGAAGTGCTGGAACTTCATCGGGTCCTTCACGAAGAACACGGGGGTGTTGTTGCCCACCATGTCGTAGTTGCCTTCGCTGGTGTAGAACTTCACCGCGAAGCCGCGCGGGTCGCGCCAGGTGTCCGGGCTTCCCCGCTCACCGGCGACGGTGGAGAACCGCGTGACCAGGTCGGTGGTGGTACCGGGCTGGAAGACGGCGGCCTTGGTGTAGCCGCTGACATCCGCGGTGACCTCGAAACGACCGAACGCACCACTGCCTTTCGCGTGCGGCTGACGCTCGGGAATGCGCTCCCGATTGAACTGGGCCATCTGCTCGATGAGGTAGGAATCCTGCAGCAGAATGGGCCCGCCCGGGCCGACAGTGAGCGAATGCTCGTCGCTCTCCACTGGAATTCCCGCGTCGGTGGTGGTGGGTTCGGGTGTGGCGTCGGTCATTCTCGATTCCCCTTTTGATGGCGCGTGCGGGTACGGAACTGTGCTCCGGGCCGGGGGACCCTTGGCTCAGAACTCGGGATATCACCGCCGAGGGCTGGACCTCACGACGACACGGCCGAGCCGCTGCCGCCCCTCATCCGGCAGCGAGGCACGGGTATCCCGTCATCGACCCTGCAAAACGCTCACGAAACGCTTGAAAGAGCCATTTCGTAACTCGCCACTTCGTGATCCGGCACCGAACTCCACGACCGCGGCGTCAGGACCGGGCAGACCCCGACCTGACGTTCACGTCCGGGACGAGGCGTAATCGGCCGACGCCGCTACCAGGTCGTGACGGGTGCCCGAGCGTGGGCCTGCCATCGTGTACCCGAGGTTGCTCAGCAGCGGCCCCCGCCGCTCACCGGTCCGGACCCGCGGCTCAACCGAGTGCAGGAGCCGGGTGAGCCAGTCGGTGCGGGTTCGGCGGGCCGTGGCCGAGATGGCCGCCTGCGGGCACAGGGCGTCGAAGCCGTGGAAGCCGCCTGCCCAGACGTGGAGTTCGGCCTGGCCGCCGACCGCCCAGATACGGGTGGCGTAGTCGGTGTCCTCGTCACGGAAGACCTCGGCGGAGCCGGCCCTTTAGGGCGGGGAGGATGTCAAGGCGTGGGCCTTTCGCGGTGGTGGTGCCGGACGGGCGAAGACGAAGACGAGACGGGGGCGTCTGGGCAGGTGGCTGGGAGGCTAGGTGGCTTTGGTGGCGGGACGGCGGATCGGTCGGTCCGGGGGTTCAGAAGGCGGCCTTGCCGAGGACCGGGACGTAGTCGGTGTACTCCGACTCCTTGGCCAGCAGCCCGGAGATCCGCGCCACGATGGCCTGGGCGGCCTCGCCGGCGAAGACCCGGTGGTGCTCCTCCTCGCTGGTCCAGCCCTCGGTGACATGGACGACGTCGGGGTCGGACGCGGAACGGGAGACGAGGTAGACGACGCAGTGTTCGCTCGCGCCCGGGCTGCCCTCGTCCAGACCGGTCAGCAGCAGATCGACCAGCCGGCCGCCCATCCCGGGCTTGGCGGTCAGAGTGGCGCTGAAACCGTAATGAGCAAGCATCACTTTTCTCCTTCGCATCAATGGAGCGGACTGATCCCATTGAATGCCTCTGACCTGCCAAAACGTTAGAACGATGCTCGCGGGCACTTGCACGATCCTCGCCATTTCAGGAGCGAGGTGAGGAAGGGGTGCTGCAATGGACGCATGTCCCTGGAAGAGTTCCGAACCCTGCTGGACCGGCACGCCCGGCCCGACTGGACCACCGCCATCGACGGCGTCCTGATCTCGAAGGTCGACCGGCCGGACCCGCCGGCCCCCTCCATGTCCGGCACGGTGCTCGCCGTCATCGCCCAGGGCGCCAAACGGCTCGCGCTGGGCGAGAGGGTCTACGCGTACGGCCCCGGGCAGTACCTGGTCGCATCCGTCGACCTGCCCGTCACCGGACAGTTCACCCGGGCCGACCCCGAGCAGCCCGCCCTCGGCTTCGGCCTCACCCTGGAACCGTCCGCCGTCGCCGAACTGCTGTTGCAGGCCGGCCCGGGCGACCTCCCCCGCACCGGCGCGGGCGCACCGTCGGGGATCGCCGTCAGCGACGCCCCGCCCGCCCTGCTCGACGCGGTGGTGCGGCTCCTGCGCCTGCTCGACGAGCCCCGCGACCGGGCCGTACTGGCCCCGCTGGCCAGGCGCGAGATCCTGTGGCGCCTGATCACCGGCGAACAGGGTGCGACAGTGCGCCAACTCGGCCTGGCCGACAGCGGACTCAGCCACATCTCCCGGGCCGTGCGCTGGATCCGCGAGCACTACGCGCAGCCCTTCCGGGTCGAGGACGTGGCACGGATGTCGGGCATGAGCGTCTCCGCCTTCTACCGCAGCTTCCAGGCGGTGACCGCGATGAGCCCCATCCAGTTCCAGAAACAGATCCGCCTCCAGGAGGCCCGGCTGCTGCTCGCCACCCACCCCGGGGACGTCACAGGGGTCGGACACCGCGTCGGCTACGACAACCCGTCGCAGTTCAGCCGCGAGTACCGCCGCCAGTTCGGTGAACCCCCGAGCCGGGACGCGGCCCGCCTGCGGAACACCGTCCGCACCCCCGTGAGCGTCCTGCCCTGAAGGAGACGGGAGCGCGGAAGAGGATCGTGCAAGTCAAGGAGAGAATAGTTCTACTATTCATGCAGGTCAGAGCGATTCAATTGGATGAGTAGTTCCTCCGCAGAGTAGGAAAATGCCTGCTCGTCGCGGATCCCACCACATCGCGAGGACCGCAGCATGAAGACGGACACGAAGACAGACACGAAGACAGTTCTGATCACCGGCGCCTCATCCGGATACGGACGGGAGACCGCCCTCCACTTCCACGCGCAGGGGTGGAACGTCATCGCCACGATGCGTACGCCGCGTGCGGGAGTCCTTCCCGAGTCGGACCGGCTGCGCATCGTCGAGCTCGACGTCACCAAGCCCGAGACCATCACCGCCGCGTTCGAGGCGGCGGGACCCATCGACGTCCTGGTCAACAACGCGGGCGTCCCGTCGATCGGCGTGTTCGAGGGCACCCCCATGAGCCGGGTGCGGGAGGTCTTCGAGACCAACACGTTCGGCGTGATGGCCACGACGCAGGCGGTACTGCCCCAGTTCCGCGAACGGGGCTCCGGCGTGGTGGTCAACGTGACCTCCAGCGTGGTGCTCGGCCACATGCCCCTCTCGGCCGTCTACAAGGCGAGCAAGATGGCCATCGAGGGGTTCACCGCATCCCTCTCGCTCGAACTCGCGCCCTTCGGCGTCCAGGCGAAGACGGTCGAGCCGGGTGCCTGCCTGACGACCAACTTCGCGGCCAACGCGACGAACGGCGCCTCGACGGACGACCTGGTCCCGGCCCCCTACGCACCCTGGGCGAAGAAGACCATGGACGCCTTCACGAGCCAAGATCTGTTCACCAAGGAGAGCGACGTCGCCGAGACGGTGTGGCGCGCCGTACACGACACAACCGGTCAACTGCGCTTCCCGGCCGGCCCCGACGCGGTCTGGCTCGCCCAGGCGAAGTGATCGACCAGCGGGCAGAGGGAATCCGCACCGATGCCGACAGACAAACGGCCGGGTACTCCTGAGTGAGCAGCTACCGGCCCCGCAGCGCCCAGCTCAGCACTGCCTCTCGTACTGGTTCCGGAAGCATGAGCACCTGTGGCTCAGCCTCCACCCAGCCCGGTTCCTTCGTCCGCTTGGCGTGCTCGATGTGATCGCGATCGATGGGAAGACCATCGTCCGGTCCTGCCCCGTCTTCACCCCTCACGGTGACCCAGAACAGATGGTCCTCGCCGCCTTCGCGCAGCCGGAACACGATCTCGATCGCCATCCGTTCGCGGTCCAGCGTGGCTACGCATTCGTCGAGCCGGTCGTTGAGCATGCGCATCCACTTGTCGGCCTCGGCCTCGGCGCCGGGCTTGACCTTCGCGCGTGACAGTTCGACGACCAGACCGGAAGGGATGCCCGCGGGGCGATCTTCACTCATGAGCGGGCAGTTTGTCAGAACGCTCTTCCGGGGTACCGGGGCGCGATGGACGGTCCGTCAGGAGAGGCCCTGGTGTCTGGGACGGGGCCGGACCCCGGATCGGATACCTAAGCCGCCGTCCGCCGGACTTGGTAGTTCCAGCGTGTGAGCGATCGGACGACGGTCTCGGCGCCGATGGGGTTGGCGCTGTGTACGAAGACCGTTCCGATGCGGAAGGGCCGGCCGTCGAAAGCGGCTTCTTCCATGAGGGTCACCACGGGCAGGATGCTGTCGTCGTCGCCGCCGAGGTCGTGGTCGAGCCAGAGTTCGTCGATGAACCTGTTGCGGTGCTCTTGCAGGAGCTTGATCCCCTCGGCGCTGGTGCGCGCGATCCGCGTGGCCCAGGGCAGCGGCCGGAGGTCGTCAATGCCAAGGATGACGGGTCTCGGTTCGGTCGGCTCGTCTTTCACCCGACCATCATCACAGCACCGCCGCGGCGGGCTCACTGGCGCTCCTTCCGCAGGCACAGGCCGTCCGCATCGCAGGGTGCAGGAGCAAGCCGGGCTTTCGACGTGATCCGGCGGCAAGATTTCGCGATCCCCGGGCCCCGCGTCGGAACCGGACACCGGTCCGGGCCTCCTCACAGGGTGATATCGCCTGGTCAGCGAGGGGTGACAGGCCGCTTCAGGAACTGATAGGAAGATCGCGTCGTCCGGCTGATTACTCGAGTAAGCATCCGGCGATCGGCCCCTCGGCGATCACACAACGAGCGCACACCTCTCGCCAGTGCACCCCCGCACACGACGCCGACCAGGACCAGCCCGCCACCCCGCGGTCAGACCTTCGCACCTCTGGGTGGTCAGACCTTCGCACCTCTGGAACTGCCATGCCCTCTTCTCCCGGCCCTCGCCCGGCCAACGCCGTCCTGCTGGCAGCCGTCGGCCTCTTCGCCCTTGCCGCTTGCGGCACCGGCTCCGGCCCCGAACATGTCGCGTCCGCTCCGACCGCCTCGGCAGCCAGACCCGGGCCGTTCGGTCCACGGACCCTCGCGTCCCAGCCGCGTGAGCTCAGCAGCAAGCCGATCGCGGTCGGTGCCGGTGTCGTGCTGACGCTGCCGGACGAACGATCGTCCCTGGTCGCCTACGACCCGGCCACCGGTGCCCAGCGATGGAAGTCACCAGTGAAGTCCGGCTATGCCGAGCAGGCATGGCCCGTCGGCGGCGACTTCATCGTCAGCTGGGGAAACCAGTCACCCGAGGGGAACGACCAGAGCACCGTGGGCGACTTCGTGGCACGCCTCGACGGGCGAACCGGAATACCCGTCTGGGCCACCAGAATCTCCGAGTGGCCCAGCCGGGGCGATGACAGCCTGAGTTTCCGCCCAAGGACGGGAATCGTCCTCGTCTCGGATCAAAGCCGGACGACCGCTCTGGACCTGGAGTCGGGCAGGACACGGTGGAAGCAGACCGACGATGTGCTCACCGCCGACGACTTCGACGCCGGCGACTTCGGGGGAAACTACGCCCTCGTCTACAAGCAGTTGGACTCGTACGCGGACACCGGGATCCTCATGCGGGTCAATCCCTCCAAGGGCAAGGCCTTGTGGGCGGTGGCCTTGGGCAAGGCATACGGCACCACTCTGTACAACATGCGCGATCACGTCGTGGTCTCCCGCCGCGGACGCGGCGGCGTGGGAATCGTGATGTTCCTCGACGGCGCCACCGGCAAGCGAGTCTCTGTGATTCACGGTGCGGTACGGGCACACGACGACAACATCGTCGTCGTCTCCTCCAAGACCGGTGTAGCCGCCTACGACCAGAGCGGACACAAGCGCTGGGAGGCGGCCGGCCTGGTGATCGAGGACGGCCGGCGCGCCTTCAGCGACGGCAAGACCGTCTATCTGCTCACCGGCAGAGAGAAGCAGGGCACGCTCAGCCTCGTGGGCCTGGACGCCGCGAGCGGCAAGCAGGTGGCATCCCTGACGCATCAGACGGAGGCTGAACTCCTCGGTACCGTCAATGGTTTTCTCGTTGCCGAGAGCCCTTACGGAAGAGATGGACTGATCTTCGCCGGAAAGCCGGAACACGCTTGAAATCCTGACTCGGGAGGTATGCAGTCCGTTCCGGGGGAGAGGCTACGTCGGTCGGTCACCTGTAGATCTTGCCGGGCTCGGCCTTCGACGGAGCGAGCAGCTGGGAGACCGTCACGAAGGCGTAGCCCTGCTTGCTAAGCGACTTCAGGATGGAAGGCATGGCCGGCACGGTGCCCTTGTGCAACGGGTGGAGCAGGATGATCCCGTCGCGGCCGGCGCCCGCGAGCACGCGCCTGGTGATCAGCGCGGCGTCGTCGGTCTCGTAGTCCTTCGCGGTCACCGTCCACAGCACCTGCGCCATCCCCAGCTCTTTCGAGACCTTGGAGACGCGGTCGTCGGTGCGGCCCTGGGGCGGGCGCATCAGCGTCGGCTCGGTGCCGGTGATCTGGGAGATGGCCCGTGCCGTGCGGCGCAGCTCGTCGCGGATCTGCGCGTCAGAGACATCGGTCAGCACCGCATGCGTCCAGGTGTGGTCCCCGATCTCGTGGCCCTCCCTGGCGATCCGCCGCACCACGTCCGGGAATTCATGGATGCGCCGACCCTCGAGGAAGAACGTCGACGACGCCTTGTACTCCTTCAGAAGGTCCATCAGCCGGTCGGTGGGTTCGCCCGGATTGCCGTCGAAGGTGAGCGCGATGCACTTGGCCTTCCGGCAGTCCACCTGCCCCGACGGTACGACTGCTCCCGACGCGGCACGGTCACGCTCCTCACGCGGGGAGAGCGTCTCCATCCTGTTCGCCTGGACGACCATGGCGGCGATCACCATCACGGCCGCCACCACGGTCAGGAGTATCAGTAAGTGGGGCCGCCTCTTGAGGATCTTCATCTCAAGGAGAAGATCCCGACGCCGGAAGCGTTGCCCAGCGGCCTCAACAGTGAGGCAGGACACGCGTGTTGGGAGCGGGCCGGGAGCGCGCGGCTGGCCCCTCGCGAGCCTCACAACCTGAGCGAGCTGCTCATCGCAGAGTCGCGGCGTCTTCAGTGGGAGCGGATCGCGGCTCTCATGGCCAGGGAGGGGCCGGCCACGTACGCACCCGCTCGCGATGCCCGGCGGTACGAACAGCAGCGGCTGCAACGGCTGGTGGACGATGTGGCGGAGGCCGAGCGGTCGGGGGCCGGCACGGTGCAGATCGAGACGAGCCGGGACCCTCCCTGAAATCCGTGGTCGCCGTAAAGCTGAACTGCCTACGCTCCAGCCCATGCGAACTGTCTTCGTGTTTCCCCCGGGTGAGCGAGCCGAGACCGTCGCCGTGCTCGATCGGCATCTGTCCAAGCAGCGCCATTCGTGGAGCCTGGACGGCAACCTCTACATAGATATCGACGATGAGCAGACCGGCTATCTCTTCTCCGACTGGGACCCTGAGGATGTCGCGATCCTCGAAGCGGCCATCGGATATCACCCCACTTGGGCGGTGCAGATCGACATCTCCGGGCGGATCGACGGCACCGCGGAGGTTCACCAGGTGGTCGCTCTGCTGCTGGAGCACGGAGGCGTGGCAACGGACGGCTACACCGCCCGCCCATGGACCCTGCCGGAAATCCTGTCCGGAACAGTGATCGACGGCCTGCGCTTCTTCGGCTTTCGCGGTCACTGCGAACTCGGCCGCGAGCACGGGCACTCCTGACTCGGTCACCTCACCGGCGCAAGTTCAGAGTTGCGACCTGCTCCTTCGTCATCCGTAGCCCTGAGCGATGGATGAGCGATGGATCTGGTTCCGGCCTGCGGAGGAGCCACACCTCAGAGAACCGCCTGACGTGCCCGGGCTGCCTCGATGTCCGGGACGTGTTCTTCGGCCCAGAGCCGTACCGCGCGGAGCGGGATCAGCAGAGAGCGGCCCAGGGGCGTCAGGGCGTATTCGACGCGGGGCGGGCTCTCGTCGTACTCGTGGCGGCTGATCAGACCGTCGGCCTCCAGCGTGCGCAGGGTCTCGGTCAGCACCTTCGGGGTGATGCCCTGGATGTGCCGCTTCAGCTCGGTGAAGCGGCGGGGTTCTTCGTCGAGGGCGTTGACGACGAACACGGTCCAGCGGGCGCCGATCCGGTGCAGCACCGTGCGGCTCGGGCAGGTCGCCGCCATCACGTTGTACGCCTTGCCCATCGCTGCTCCCAGTTCCGTTGAAGATACCGGTATTAAATCCATACCGTGGTGCCCGATCCTACGAGAGGGAGTGAGACGCATGGAGCGGATCCTGGTCATCGGCGGTGCACGGGCGCTCGGCGCGGCCGTCGCGAGGCGTGCGGTGAAGGACGGGTACGACGTTGTCGTCGGTGCCCGCGATCTGGCGGCGGCCGACGTGCTGGCGCGTGAGATCGGCGCCACCGCGGTACGGGTCGATTTGCAGGACGAGTCGACGCTTGCGGCTGCGGCGGAGCGGCTGAAGGACGGAGTCGACCACATCGTGACGACCGGTTCGGCGCCGCACGATGTCCGTGCGACCGATCTGGACCGCGACAGGCTGCTGGCGGCGTTCACGGCGAAGGTGGTCGGGCCGATGCTGGTCGCCAAGCACTTCGCGCCGGTACTGCGGCCGACCGGGTCGATGGTGCTGTTCTCCGGTGTGGTCGGCTGGCGCCCCGGGCCGGGATCACTCGTCAAGGGGGTCACGAACGGTGCGGTCGAGTACGCCGCACGTCATCTGGCGGCGGATCTGGCGCCGGTGCGGGTCAACGCCGTCTCGCCCGGCGTCGTGGACTCGGGCGCGTGGGATCGCCTCGGGGACGGCAAGACCGGCTTGCTGAGCAAGAGCGCGGCCGGGACCCTCGTAGGACGCCACGGCGAGGCCGAGGACGTCGTCGACACGGTGATGTGGCTCCTGCGTGCGGGCTTCGTCTCCGGCGAGACGATCCACATCGAGGGCGGCGCCCGCCACAAGTCCGCCTGATCCTGATAGTCGACGGCCTCCGGCGGAGGCCGCCTCACAATGGGGCCGTGGTACGGGGGGCAACGCACGGAGGGGATTTCTTCGGTCCTCCCGCAACCCGCGACGGTCGCTGAACCGGCATCCCGGCGAACCCGGACGGAGCGATCGGAACCGGAACGCTCCAGAGGCCGGCCGCAAGGGCGGGGACCGCTCCGAGGCCGCCCAGGTGTCCGTCACCCGGGCGGCCTCGCGCAGAGTCCGGGCTCAGCCGTCCGACCCGGCCGGGACCGTGGTCGTCGTGAAGCCCAGGGCCTTGTTGGCCTTGATGGCGAACTCGTTGGTGAACGTCTTGCCGAGGTCGACCGAGGAGGTCGCGTGGCCGACCAGTTCCTCCGTCGCCAGAACGGTCTTGGGGCCGCCCGCCGGCATGATGCCGTCCGGGAGGAACTGACCCTTGTCCTCGGACAGCGCCTTGATGTAGTCGGCCTTGGTCACCAGCTGGTTCGACACGAACGACGAGGGCAGCTTGTTCGCGATGTCGGCCGCGCTGTGGGTGCTGATCCAGTGCATGGTGGCGACGAGCGCGTCGACGACCTTCTGCACGGCCGCCTTGTGCGCGTTCACCCAGTCGGTACGGGCGATGACACTCGCGGCCGGCCAGGTGCCGCCCAGCGCGGCCTTGGCGCCCTGCGTGGTGGCCAGGTCGATCGCCGAGGAGGCCACGCCCTTCTTCTGCATCGCGGCGACCGACGGCTGCGTCGTCATGACACAGGCGGTCTTGCCGTTCTGTAGCGCGGCGACGGCGGTGGAACCCGCGCCGACCGCGATCCGGTTGAAGTCCTTGAGCTTGACGTTCTTCTGCGCGGCCAGGAACTGGGTGAGGGTGTCGGTGCCCGAACCCAGGTCGGTGACGCCGAGTGTCTTGCCCTTGAAGTCGGCGGCCGAACGGACGCCGCTCTTCGCGGTGCACATCTCCCGCTCGCCCGGTGCGCCGGACAGCTGGACGACGTCCTCGATCGCCTTGCCCTTCGCCTGGAGGTCGATCGTGTGGTTGTACCAGGCACCGGCCATGTCCACCTGGCCCGAGATCATGGCGTCCTCGGCGCCGACACCGCCGTCCTGCTCGGTGCTCAACTGGACGTCGACGCCGTACTTCTTGTAGAAGCCGAGGTTCTGGGCGAGCTGGTACGGCAGGTAGATCTGCTTGTCGATGCCGCCGACCATGAGCTTGACCGTCGGGGTGCCGCCCGAGCCGCCGGAGCCGGTGGAGCTCCCGGAACTGCTGGAACAGGCGCTGGCGCCGAGGGTGAGAACGGTGAGGACCGACACGGCGAGGGCAACGGGTCGTCTGGACATGGAGGGCCACATTTCCTTTCGGGGGTGGAACAGCGGGAAGCGGAACAGCGGGAAGGGAACAGCGCGGAGCGGAACAGCGCCGAGCGGAGCAGCGCGAAGGGAACAGTGCGAAGGCGGGACGAGAGGGGAGGCGGGACGAGAGGGGAGGGCGCGGCGTCAGAGGGTGTTCGCCTCGGACGGGGAGGGCGGGCGCCAGGAGAGCAGCCGGCGCTCGACCTTGCCGATCAGCCACTCGGCGCCGAGCACGATGACCGAGATGACGAGCATCGCGGCGAACACGCCGTTGGGGTCGAAGTTGTTCTGCGCGGTCTTGATGACCAGGCCGAGACCGCTCTGCGCGCCGAGCACCTCACCGACCAGCGCGCCCACGATGGCGAAGCCGAAGGCGCTGTGCAGACTGGCGATGATCCAGGTGAGCGCGGACGGGACGACGACGTGCCGGATGATCTGCGCCTGCGAGGCGCCGAGCACCTTGGCGTTGGCGAGGATGTTGCGGTCGACCTCCCGGACGCCCTGGAAGGCGTTGAAGAAGACGATGAAGAACACCAGGACCGCGGCGAGCAGGATCTTGGGGAGCATGCCGATGCCGAACGCGACGATGAAGATCGAGCCCAGGACGATACGCGGGATCGCGTTCACCATCTTGATGTAGGGGCCGAACACCTCGGAGAGGAAGCGGCTCTGGCCCAGCGCGACACCGACGACCACTCCGGTGGCGGCCCCGAGGGCGAAACCGGCGAGCGCCTCCTGGATCGTGGTCCAGATGTTCGCGTAGAAGGACCCGAACTCGGTGCCGTGCTGGAGGAGTTCGACCAGCCGCTTGGCGATGCCGGACGGCTGTCCGAAGAAGAACGGGTCGACGATCCCCCACGTGGTGAACGCCTGCCAGCCGCCGACGACGAAGGCCGCCAGACCGACGCGGGCCGCCCACACCCGTGCGATGCGCTGCCGGCGGGCGCGCCGGGCGAGGACGGTGGCCGAGACCTGTGCGCTGTCCTCGACCGGAACGGGGACGACGGTGGATGCGGTGCTCATGCCTCACCTCCGGTGGTGCGGGCGTAGGCGCGCTCCACCTCCTCGCGCAGTGTTTCCCAGATCTGGTGCTGAAGTTCGATGAAGCGGGGCTGGAAGCGGATCTCCTGGACCGAACCGCGCGGGCGCGGCAGGTCGATGTCGAAGACCGCCTTGACCGACCCGGGGCCGGACGTCATGACGACCACCCGGTCGGCCAGCGCCACCGCCTCGTCGAGGTCGTGGGTGATGAAGATGACCGTCGGACGGATCTGCTCCCACAGGCCGAGCAGCTCGGTCGACATGATCGCCTTGGTCTGCACGTCCAGGGCGCCGAACGGCTCGTCCATGATCAGGATCTTGGGTTCGTTGATCAGCGCCGCGGCCATCGCCACCCGCTTGCGCATGCCGCCGGAGAGCTGGTGCGGGTAGCGGTCCTCGAACCCGGCCAGGCCGACCCGGCGCAACCAGTCGCGTGCGGAGGCATGAGCCTCCTGCTTGGGGACTTTGCGGAAGACCGGGCCCATGAGCACGTTGCCGAGAACGGTCTTCCAGGGCAGCAGCGCGTCGGTCTGGAACATGAAGCTGACCCCGTCGGTGACGCCGTCCACTTCGTGCCGGCCGACCTTGACCGATCCCTCGCTGGGCCGGTCGAGCCCGGAGACCATGCTCAGGGTCGTCGACTTGCCGCAGCCGGTCGGGCCCACCACCGCGCAGAACTGGCCCGGCTCCACCGTGAACGAGACGTCCCGCAGCGCCGTGAACACCTCACCGGCGGGAGTCAGAAATCGTTTGGTGAGCCCTGAGATCTCGACTCGCGCGTCGTCCCGGTCGTCCCTGTCGGCGACCGGGCTCGTCGCGGCGTCGTTTCGTGAAGGCATCTGATGCCGTCTCCTTCCTGACCTCGGAGGTCGAGGAAGGCAGACGCTAGAGGCGGCCCGGTGTTACGTCGCTGTTTCAGATGTATCCCGCGTTAGCCGTGTTACCAGGGGTTCTGCTCATTCTGCTCAAGGGGCCCGGGGTGGGCAGAGCGATTTCACTGGGGCACAATCACGCCACCACGGGTACGGCGAAGGGGCCGGGCCCGGCTGCACGACAAGGGCGAAAGCACCCGTGATGCCCCTCCGGATCGGCCGCGGCGCCAGGGGCCGGCTCTCCGCGCGGATTCTGGCCAGCCAACTCGTCATTCTGGCCCTCACCGGAGCCATCGGCTTCGTCCTGTTCGCGTTCGCCCAGCGGGCCGGGATCGACCGCTCCTACGAGCAGCGGGCCCTGGCCATCGCGAAGACCGCGGCCGCCGAGCCGCGGATACGGCAGGCCGTGGAGTACGGCGGTGGCGGCGACATCGTGCAGACCGTCGCCGAACGGATCCGCAGGGCGTCGGGGGCGTCGTACGTGGTCGTGATCGACCTGAACGGCATCCGCCACTCGCATCCTCATGGAGGGCTGATCGGCGAACCGGTGGGCGATCCCATCGTCGTGCTCGACGGCCGGACACACGTCGGCTCCGACCAGGGCGCCACCGGACGGTCCGCCAACGGCAAGGCTCCGTTGTACGGACCCTCGGGCAAGCTGGTCGGCGAGGTGTCGGCGGGCATCCCCGAACACGACGTGCTCGGCGAGCTGTGGCGCGAGATGCCCACCTTCGGCCTGTACGCCGCGATCGCCACCGCGATCGGCTCCACGGCCGCGTTCGTGCTGGCCAGGCGGCTCAAGCGGTCCACCTTCGGACTGGAGCTCGAGGAGATCGCCGGACTGCTCCAGGACCGCGAGGCGATGCTCCACGGCATCCGCGAGGGCGTGGTCGCCTTCGACCCCGACGGCAGGATCAGCGTGGTCAACGACGAGGCCCGTCATCTGCTCGGCCTCGGCACCGCGCTCGGCAGCAGGCTGGAGGACGTCCTGCCCGACGGGAGACTGCGCCGCGCTCTCGACGGCACCCTCACCGACCCCGACCTCAGCGTGCTGACCGACGACCACTGCCTGGTGGTGAACCGGATGCCGGTGGCCCTGCACGGCCGTGAACTGGGCGCGGTGGTCACCGTACGCGACCGCACCGAACTCGTCGGGCTGCTGCGCGAACTGGACTCCGTACGCGGACTGACCGACGCCCTGCGCGCCCAGCAGCACGAGTTCACCAACCGCATGCACACGGTGGCCGGCCTGCTGGACATCGGCGACCACGACGCCGCCTACGAGTACGCCGTGGAGTCGGCCGGCGCCGACCAGGCCCTGACCGAGTCCGTACGCGAGCGGATCGGCAACCCGCAGCTCGTCGGCCTCGTCGTGGCCAAGGCGACGGTCGCCGCGGAACGCGGGGTCCGTATCGAGCTGAGCGAGGATTCCGCGCTCGGCGACGATCCGCCGGACCTGCGACGGCTGCTGACCGTCGTCGGCAACCTGCTGGACAACGCGATCGACGCCGCCGTCGGCGGACCGGCCCCCGAGGGCGGCCGCGAGGTGCGGCTCTCCCTGATCGAGGCCTTCGACCAGGTGATGGTGCGGGTCGAGGACAGCGGCCCCGGCATCCCGCCGGGCTGCGCCGAGTCGATCTTCGAGGACGGCTGGTCGACACGGCCCGAACGGGGCACCGCGCGGCGCGGCCTGGGGCTGGCCCTCGTCCACCGGCTGGTGCAACGCGACGGCGGGACGGTCACGGTGAGCGAGGGCCCGGGGGCGGTCTTCACCGTCGTACTGCCGCTGCCGCCCACCCCTTCCGCCCCACGGGGGACACAGCTCGCGACAGCCTCGCCGGCCGGGCCGGGCCGGCCGGCAGGAGATGACCGAGGTTGACATCCTCCCCTCCCTGAAGGGAGGGGATTCCTACGGCTCGCGCCGTGGGGTTTCCTGCTTCGTCGCCGACTGCCCGCCCGGAGAACTCCGTTGAGGTCTTACACCAGCTCCACAGACAGACACCGCCAGCCCGGCGGCCAAAAGGTTCTTCGCTGCGTTCACGTCCCGGTCGTGGGTCGTCCCGCAGTCGCACGTCCAGGTGCGGACGCTCAGCGGCATCTTGTCCTGCAAGGTGCCGCAGCTGGAGCACAGCTTGGACGAGGGGAACCAGCGGTCGACCGCGATCACTTCGCGCCCGTACCAGTGGGCCTTGTACTCCAGCATGCTCCGGAAGTCGGCCCATGCAGCGTCAGAGATGGCGCGGGCCAGTTTGCCGTTCTTCACCATGTTCCGAACGGTGAGGTCCTCGATCACGATCGTTTGGTTTTCACGAACGAGCCGAGTGGTCAGCTTGTGCAGGTTGTCCCGGCGCCGGTCGGCAATCCTGGCGTAGACCTTGGCGGCCTTCTGGCGGGCCTTGCGGCGGTTGGCGCCGTCACCCTTGGCCTTGCGGGCAATCTGCCGCTGGGCCTTGGCGAGACGGGCACGGTCGCGGCGCTCGTGCCGGGGGTTGGAGATCTTCTCGCCGGTCGAGAGCGTCAGGAGGTGGTTGAGTCCGACGTCTACGCCGACGGCCCTATCGGTGACCGGGAGCGACTGAACCGTCGGGTCCTGGACCAGCATGGACACGTACCAGCGCCCGGCCGGGTCCTGCGACACGGTCACCGTGGACGGCCCCGCACCCTCGGGCAGGACACGGGACCACACGATGTCGAGTGGCTCCGCCATCTTCGCCAGGGTCAGTTTCCCGTCCCGGAACCGGAACGCGCTGGTGGTGTACTCCGCCGACTTCCGCGACTTCTTCCGCGACTTGAAGCGAGGGTACTTCGAGCGCTTGCCGAAGAAGTTGGTGAACGCCACCTGGAGGTGGCGGAGGGCCTGTTGCAGAGGGACGCAGGAGACCTCGTTGAGGTACGCGAGCTCCTCGGTCTTCTTCCAGACGGTCAGCATCGCCGACGTCTGGTTGTAGTTCACCCGCTCCTGCCGCGTCCACACCTCCGTGCGTGCCGCGAGAGCCAAGTTGTAGACCTTCCGCACACACCCGAACGTGCGCGACAGCTCGGCTGCCTGCGCATCGGTCGGATAGAAGCGGTACTTGAAAGCCCGCTTCACATGAGCCGTGGCCATACCTCACAAGCTAGCCCGTTCACAGATGAAGATCACACCCATGGGTCAGAGCACGATCTTTCACCCAGGGGGCGAAACCTCGCTCGTTGCCCTGCTCCGCAGGAGCTTCGTTTCCTCCCCCACCTTAAAGGTGGGGGTATCCACCAAGGAGCCACGATGATCCGGACCCTGGTCGTGGACGACGACTTCCGCGTCAGCCACATCCACTGCGACTACGTCTCCCGCGTCGAGGGCTACGACGTGGTCGGCCGGGTGGCCACGGTGGCGGAGGCCCTGACAGCGGTACGCACCCTCAACCCGGATCTGCTGCTGCTCGACGTCTTCCTGCCGGACGGCAGTGGCCTGGAGGTGCTGCGGCAGCTCAGCGGGGACGCGGGAGGCGCCCGCCCCGACGCCATCATGATCACCGCTGACCGCGACATCACCTCGGTACGCAGCGCCATGAAACTCGGCGTGGTGGGATACGTGGTCAAGCCCTTCCGCTCCACCGATCTGGCCGAACGGCTCACGGCATACCGGGAGCTCCAGTGCCGTATGGCCGTTCTCGGCCAGGCGTCCGAGACCAGTCAGACCGACGTGGACGCCCTCTTCAGCGCCACCCGGCCGCCCGCCGTGCCCCGGGTCCCGACCAAGGGCCATTCCGCGCCGACGCTCGCCCTGGTGCACGAAACCCTGCGCGGCACGGCCCCGGAGGCACTGTCGGCGGCCGAGGCCGCCGAACTCACCGGCGTCTCCCGTGCCACCGCGCAGCGGTATCTCTCCTACCTCGTACGGGAAGGCGTCGTCCGGCTCGAACTCCGCTACGGGCTCGCCGGCCGCCCCGAGCATCTCTACCGGATCATCCACTGACCCGGACACCATCGAAAGGGTCGAAATCCGGCCATATTTCGCGGGATGAACAGGGGGCGCACCACACCGGCCTGACTCCCCGTGAGGTCTACGACCTGACGGTTGACGGTATTCACACGTTCTACGTCAGCACTGAAGGCGCCCACTCGCAGAACCTTCTCGTCCACAACTGTCAGGACATCGTCGCGGACGAGGATGTCGAAGGGGCACACACCATTGGCGACTATGTGACCTGGACGACGACGCCATGAAGGCGAAGGCCCTCGACCCGAGAACCACAGGGGGATTGGCCACGCGCTGGGCCAGTCTCGACATCGCCCGAGAGGCAGTCGACAAGACCATCACTCAGTGGGTCGAACACAGTCCGGACAACCTGCGACAGCTCGAAAAGTGGCAGACGGAGCAGGCACCCGCGCTTCGGGCTGAGAAGCTATGTCACAACCTCTTTCCCAGGTCAGGGCGATGCCCAGGTCTTTGAGGTTATGTGCACGGCTTGGCGTTGTGGTGGTGGTTACTGGAGGGCCGGGGTCTGGGCTGGCGGGGCTGTCGGCGTGGAGGATCTCGCCGGGTTCGCGCGGCGACTGCGCAACGCGGTACCGATCCGTTCGGTGCTCACGATCAGGCCGGTCCCCTGGGGCCCGGGCGGGGGCCGTCATGCTCCAGCCCGGGTTGCTGGCGTCCGCTTGGCCTGTCGGCCCTGATGGGCCGGGCGGAGGTCCCCCTCGGCACAGCGCACGAGGGTGAGGCGGCCCGCCTGCTTCCATGCGATCAGCCACTCGTTCAGGACGGCGAGGGGCGGAGAGGCGGTTCGGTCGGCGACGGCGCGGACGCCCGGTGCAGGACGTGCCCGGGGGCGGCTACTTGGCTTCGACCCGTCCGACCGGGTCGGGGCTGGTCGCCAGTGCCTCGCGCGCCGCCTGCCAAGCGTTGTCACCGGGGTGGAGCCGGCTGCGGAGGTAGGCCGCGGTGAGCCGGCCAACGGCGGCGACTCGCTCGGGGCTCTCGTCCGTGGTCTCGGCGACGTCGTATCCGGGGATCCCGCCGAGTGCGTGCCCTGCGCCGAACAGGGTGAGCAGGGACTTGGGGCTGGGGCCGAGGGTGTAGGGGTCGGCGTGCCAGTCCGGCCCCATGTCCGTGAAGTGCCGGGAGTCGTCCTCGTCGCCGGCAATGACCAGTGCGGGTGTGGTCATCGTGGAGAAGTCGATGGTCCCAAGGACCGGCAGCGCGTTGGCGATCGGCCCGTTGATGACGTCGCCCCTGCCGGGCGAGGCCAGCAGCACGCCCGCCTTGATCCGGGGCTCGCTGAGGCTCACTTCCTCCCCGGTGTCGGGGTCGGTGACCCGGGCGCCGAGCAGGAGACTGGAGGTGAAGCCGCCGAAGGAGTGTCCGGCGACGGCGACCTTGGTGTGGTCGATCCGCCCGGCGAGCAGTGGCACGGCCTTCTCGATCACGTCGAGCCGGTCGAGGATGTGGCTCATGTCCTCGGCGCGCGAGCGCCAGAAGAAGGGGGCACCGGGAGCATCGGCGACCAGGTGGCTCAACGTCCGGGAGGTGAGGTGGGTGGGCTGGATGACGACGAATCCGCAGGCCGCCCAGAAGTTGACGAGCGGCGCATAGCCGTTCAGCGAGGAGAGGTTGTTCGAGGGGCCCTGGCCGTGGGAGAGCAGGATGACGGGTAGGCCGCTCCCGGTCTCGGGCGCGGAGACACGGATCTGGAGGTCCACGGGACGTCCAGGCACGGGCAGCACCACCGGGCCGTAGGACAGGACCGGGAGAGGAGTGTCGATGGTGGAGGTGGATGTGCTCATCATGCGCTGGTTGCCCTTCTGTGCACCCTGCCGCCCGTCTCGGTTGACCGGCGACTGACGAGGCAGTCAGGGGCCCCGCTTCGGCTAACCTGAAGCGGAGCGCCGCTCCAATTAGTATCCGGAACGATGCTCCGTTTCGTCAAGCGGCGTTGAAAGGAAAGCGTGATGACCGCCGAGAGCCCCAGCGAGAAGGCGTCGACCCGAAGCAAGCGGGCCGACGCGCAGCGCAACCAGCGGGCCGTACTCGCCGCCGCCGCCGAGGTGTTCGTCACCTCCGGCGTCGACGCGCCGATCCGCCAGATCGCGGCCAGGGCGGGCGTCGGGATGGCCACGATCTACCGTCACTTCCCGACCCGGGCGGATCTCGTCACCGCCGTCTACCACCACCAGATCGAGGAATGCGCCGAGGCAGGACCGAGCCTGCTAGCCGGTGCCGACTCCCCGTTCGACGCACTGCGCCAGTGGGTCGACCTCTTCGTCGACTTCCTGGTCACCAAGCACGGACTCGCCGACGCCCTGCAGTCCGACAGCGACCGCTTCGCCGCGCTGCACACCTACTTCATCGACCGCCTGCTGCCAGTAAGCGCCCAACTGCTCGACGCCGCGGCCGACGCCGGCGCCATCAAACCCGGCATACAGCCCTACGAACTGATGCGCGGCATCGGCAACCTCTGCATCGGACGCGACAGCGACCCGCGCTATGACCCCCGGCGCTTGATCGACCTCCTCCTCGAAGGGCTGCGGCGTCCTCAATCGGCCTGATGCCCCGGGGCAGGAATGCCGCTCAGCCGCCGAGGCTGCGGTGCAGCCGCTGGCAGAGCAGGGCCGCCGCAGCGCCGAGCGCCGTCGCGGACACCAGCGTGAACAGGTCGGACGTCGGTGCCGGTCCCACGCCAAAGCCCACGTCCAGTGGGCCTTCACCCTCATGGCCCGCCGCCTCACCCGACGAAACCGCCGAACCGACGCGGCCCCAACTCCCCTCACCCCAGCCGCCTGACGATCCCTCCGTCTGCCGTTCGGTTCAGCGTCCATCGACGCCCACCCGAACGGCAAACCCGATCACCACTCAGGTCCAGGACACCGTGACCTGCGGAAAGAAGATGTGACACAGCTTCTGAGCGTGTCGCAACCGCGCCCAGGATCACACCGCTGCGCAACTACCGTGCGAGAGCTCAAAACCCCAGACCGGGCGTGGTCCCCAATCGTCGAAGGGACAGCTCTGAGCTTCCGCCGCTCGGGGACGGAGCGCGGCCAACCGGCCCGCAGGATCAGGGAGCAGTGCCCGCTGGTAGCCGCTGTCAGATGGATACAGCCGAATGTGGGCAGGGGATATCGCTCACATCAACTCCTCAGTCGATGTCAGTGCCATGGGACTCTTCAAGCAGTCGGGACGCGAGGTCGTCTGCCCATTCCACGGCCCATGCCCGGAGAGCTGCGACGTCGGAGTCGTCGAGGCCGTAGGCAGCGAATGCTTCGTCGTCAGTCCACTCGGCCCCCGAAAGGTTCGCCTGGAGGTCCTCCCTATCGAAGCGGCCGCGGGCGTGGCGACGGCCGAATTCCTCGAGCTCGGCGGTGTTCCATCGTTGGGAAGCAGCGAATACGTCGATCAGGTCCCGAGGCGCTCCGCGGTCGGCCAAAGCACGAACCTTGGTCCCGACCACGTCTTCTTCTGCGAGGACGGGCCCGTAAGGGCTGTGGGCGATCGGCCCCCAGAAATTCTCCTTGAGGATGTCCACCTCGCACTCCTGTCCCGTGACAGGGTCGGACACGGTAGAGCGGGCCGACAGTGGGGCCGTCTCCAGCGACCGGACCCGCCAGCCCCGTTCCTCCAGACCATGCTGGAGCGTGGCCGCGATGTCCGTCATGGGCGCGGGATTCTCGGTGGCAACATCAAGATCCTGACTGGGCCGACTCACGAGCCGGTGCGCTCGTACCGCGTAGCCGCCCGTGAGAACCAGGGGATAGGGGGAACCGAGCGCGATCACGTCTCCAGCAGCCGCGCGTGCAGCTCCGGCATGTCGGTCACGCGGCTGCCTGACCGCGGACGGCGAGGGCAGGAAAGGCGTCTTCCCACACGGTGCGCACCGTGCGGCCGACCAGTCGACGCAGGGTGGGCCACAGTTCCAGCAGAAGGTCTTGGTTGAGGTAGCGCGAAAGGTCTTCGTGCAGTCCTTCGTGCAGGACAGTGCGGTAGAGGCCCATGCGCTGGCGCGGGTTGCCGAGGTCATAAGAAGTCATTCCAGACCACGCCACGTGCAAGGGCAGTCTCACAACACCCCGGCTCGGACCCTGCAGCTCTTCCAGGGCCGCCGGCAGACGGCGCTGGAACTTCTCCCGGTAGAGCGCAAGATCTTCCGCATACGCTCCGGTCAGGTCTGACCTGGATGCAGCGGACTGCGCACGGGCTGTCATGCCTTCATTATGACGCCTGGCCCGGCAGAGCGCGGACGGAAAGGCAAGGTCAGCTGGCCGGAACCGGGCAGGAATCACCAGTTGGCCGGCAGCGCCCCGACAGCACCTATTCAGGCTCAGCAGCAGTCCCTGCCGTCTACGGGTCCGGACCCGCGACTCAACCGCGGCTGCGAGGACGCCTGCCGGCGCACCACAAGGCCTCCTGCGAAGCCTCGCCCGGCCGGCAGTCCGTGCCGCCATGGCCCTCTGCCACGTGGTTGCCGGGGCGCGAGTCCGGCAACCACGACCGCGGCCCTCGTGACGGGGGGTCAGGACACCACGGGAGCGGTGTCCGTGACCTCGCTCAGCCGGACCGTGCACAGCCCGCGGGCCTCGCTCTTGACCTCCGTCACCTTGAGCTGGGTACCTGGCGTGAGGATGTACTCCTCCTCGCCGGTGAAGGCCGAGAAGCGCTTGATCCCGACCGCCCGGGCCGGCGTCACCTCGAAGAGCGTCCGCTTGCCGCTACCGCCCAGGAACGCCCGGGCCACCTTCAGCTCGGAGGTGCAGGAGGAGACACCCCACCAGGTCACCGTCCGGCCCACCGGGTACTGCGCCCGGAGGTCAAGCGACACCCCGCGCCACAGCGGTTGCGTGTAGGCCGGCAGCTTCGAGACCGCCGAGAACAGCAGCCGCAGGTACGGCAGGTAGGGCGTGACCCTGGTGCGGTCGGGGGAGCGCAGAACGCTGTTGATCTCGCGGTAGAAGGCCGACTCGCAGGTGTAGAGGTGGAGCGCGGCGATCGCGTCGGCGGACGGGCCGCCGTCGGCCACCTGGTCCGCACGCCGCTTGCCGAAGTCGCGGGAGCGCTGGATGTGCCCGGCGAGCCCGGACAGCGCCGCGGAGACCGGGGCGACGGCCTCGTGGAAGTCCATCAGCGGGGTGTCGAAGACCCCGGTGATCGCGGGCAGGACCAGGCCCTCGTCCTTGACGCTGGTGAGGCGCTCCAGATACAGCTGGTGCAGGTTCATGGTCGACTCGATGAAGGCGCCCATGCGCGCGGCGGCACCCCCGTCCGCACCGCCCGCGCCGGCCGCCGTCTCGTTCCACCCCTTGCTCGGCAGCCAGTCGATGCCGTCGGCGCCCACCGACGCCAGAGCGTCGTTGACCTGGGCGAAGTGGTCGCCCTCGCAGAAGAGGTCGCCCTGCGCCGCCGGGTTGGCGTGGTCCAGGTGCCGCACCTCGACGTCCGGGTACTTCTGCTGGAGCCGCAGGACAACCCGCTTCAGGCTGCGGGCGTGCGCCCCCCACCACGCGAACACGACCCCGCGGTCCTCCTCGGCCGCGTCCTGCTTGGTCTTGAGGATCTCCTCGACGATCCGCTCGGCGACCGGCCGCCAGAACGCCGTGTGCTGGTCGGCCCCCATCGCCCCGTCCCCGCTCGCGGTCAGCGACGCGTTCAGCAGCAGCACGCCCTGCGTCAGCATCGCCTGGAACCACTCCGGCGGCTGGACCGTGTCCCGCTCCTTCAGCAGCGCCCGCACATCGGCGATCGGGGTCTTCTTGACGATGCCGTACTTCCACATCGCCGCCGCCTTGATGAGGCACCGGATGCTGACGACCCGGCCGAACCGGCTGTCCTTCCAGTCGCTGAAGGTGTTGTCGAACATGGCGATGCCGGTGGCGCTCTTCGGCCGCGGATACGGGTTCTGGCCGAAGACCACCACCTTCCACTTGTGCGGCGGGTTCGGCTTCAGCGCCTGGAACGTCAGCTCGCGGACCGGGACCACCTCGGGGCTGCGGCCCTTCCCGATGAACCGCGCGGCGTCCGGCTGCGCCTCGATGACCGGCTTCAGCAGCGGGAGCCAGGACTCCCCGCCGCCGTCGAACAGCTCGCTCAGGGCCAGGGGATCGCTCGCACCCGGCTGCGTCTGTGGCTGCGGCGGCTGGCCCGGAGCCGGGACACCGGGCCCCGATCCGGTCGTGCCGGAGGCGCCTTCGCTCCCCGCGCCAGAGGAAGCGGCAGGAGAGGAGGGAGAGGAGGGAGCGGGAGTTGCGGGCACCGGTGCGGCGGCCGCCGGCGGCACGATGCGTACCCGCTGCTCCACGGGCGCGTTCTCGATCCCGTGCAGCTGGGAGACGATCGTGGAGCGCAGCTCGTCGTCGTCCTCGAACCAGTGGTCGTGAAAGAGCGTGAAGCCGGTCCACATCAGGTTGGCGCACACCCGCGCCGGCACCTGCCCGGTCTGCGCCCCCAGCCCGACCAGCGCCACGGACCGGATGCTGCCCGGCTTCTTCCGGTTCTGCCGGTGAACGGCCTGGAAAGCGGCCGCGCACGCCAGCGCCACGTTCAGCGTGGCACTCACGTTCTGCGAGGACCGCACCATCGTCGGCGTCGATATCAGGTACCGGGGAACGGCCGCGCCGGACGGGACGCAGACCGCGCTGCCCACCGGCAGGGGCCCGGCGAACCGGTCCCGGATCGCCCGCTGGACGCGCACCTGGATGCCGGACCCCAGATACCGCTTGATGACGGCGTCGACCCCGCCGTCCATCCGCCCAAGGGAGTTGGTGGGGGTGACCCAGGCGTCGACGTCCTCGTCGAGGATCGAGCCCTTGCGGATCTCGATGCCGGGCGTGTCGGCGAACGCGGCGCGCCACGCCTCCACCACACGCTCGTTGACGTCCGTCAGCACCACCCTGAGCGCGGGCAGCACAGTGCTCTCGGTCATCGTCCACTCCTGTCGTGCACCAGCGGTTCCAAGACGCCGAACGTATCGCCCACCACTGACAACGCAGCCCCGCCAAGGGGTCCATGACCTGCCGTCATGTTCCGCCGCACCCACACCGACCGACAGGACGAACGGCAAAAGGGACTTGAGGTTCCCTCGCTTCCCGTGACAAAACCCACCGCGCACCAAACCTGACCACAACGGAACAAAACGCCTTCTGCGTGATGTGCGCGCACCAACCAGGCACTACCTTGACGATTCCTTGATCACTACCAGGCCGTCCGGCCAAGGGGTCGGGCTCCGCCCGAAGGCGAGGTCCTGACCATGACACGCAAGACAAGACTCACCCGTATCACCCTGGCCGCCGTCGTCACGGCCGGACTGCTGACGGGCTGCACGTCAAACGACGACGAATCCCTGACCTACCAGACGGACTACAGCAGTCACCGGCCACTGCGGGTCGTCGGCTACCCCTCCACCGGAAGCCTCGAGACGGTGCAGAAAGCCGTGTGGCGGCTCGCCGACGGCGACGCCGACGGACTGGCCGCGCTCGCCGTCGACGCCACGGACGCCGACGCCACGGCCCGCAACTGGGTCAAGGCCTTCGGCGCCGCCGCCGGGGGAGAGGTGACGGCGGACTTCTACGACGAGGGTTCCGTACGGCAGGTCGTGGTCCTCTACTTCGCCAAGAGCGGCCAGATCAAGGAGATCGAGGCCCGCACGGGAGACGACGACTCCTGGGGACTCACCCTGGCCGAGCCCGACTTGGCCGAGGCGACGGCCAAACCGACCTGGGCCCCGTCGAAGCCGGGCCACTCCAACTCCCGCACCTCCGGCACCTCGTCGTCCCGGAACTAGCGCTCACCTTGTGCCGCCGGTGGCGTGGGACCCCTGGGGGAGGGGTCAGGGGCGCGGTGGCAGCCAGCCCTGCTGGACGGCCCGTACGCCGGCCTCGAAGCGGCTGCGGGCGTCGAGGCGTTCCATCAGTTCGGAGGCGATCCGGCGGGCCGTGCGGTGCGACACCCCGAGCCGTTTGGCGATGGCCTCGTCGGTGTGGCCCTCGGCCAGGAGCCGCAGGGCGGTCGTCTGCTGGCCGGTGAGTCCGTTCGGGCCGGTGGGGACCGTCTCGCCGAGCGGCTGGGCGGACTCCCACGTGGTCTCGAACAGCGCGCACAGGGCGGTGAGGGTGCCCTGGCCGGTCAGCAGGACGGCGCCGGCGGCGGTGTCGTCGCTGCTGACCGAGATCATGGCGGTCGCCCGGTCCATGAGGATCATCCGGGTCGGCAGCGACGCGACCGTACGGATCCGGCCACCCAACCGGGCCAGCCAGGTGGCATGTTCGACGGTCGGCCGGTTCGTCCGGACACTGTCGAGTTGACATCCTCTCCGCCCTAAAGGTCGGAGATTCCCGCCTGGCTGCCGGATGGCTGGCTCGCCTTCGGGTGGGTTCCTGTTTCTTCGCGCTGTGCCGGGAGGAGTCCCGGTCTTACCAGCGCTCCGCAGGCTGATACTGCCAGTCCGGCAGCCTTCGCGACGTTGACTGCCGCATTGATGTCCCGGTCAAGCCGCGCCCCGCAGGCCCCGCACGTCCACGTACGAATGTGCAGGGGCTTGGGGCCGTCCTTGACGCCGCAGGCCGAGCACACCTGGGACGTGGGCTCGAATCGGCCGATGCGGTGGAAGGTGCGCCCGTACAAGGCGGCCTTGTACTCCAACATCGTGGTGAACGCCGACCATCCGGCGTCGTGCACGGACTTCGCGAGGCGGGTACGGACGAGTCCCTTGACCGCCAGGTCTTCCACTGCAACCGCTTGATTCTCGCGGATGATCTTCGTGGAGAGCTGGTGGTGGAACTCGCGCCGCGCATCGGCGGTCCGTGCGTGAGTACGCGCAACCTTGATCCGGGCCTTCGCCCGGTTCTTCGACCCCTCCGCCTTCCGGCTGAGATCCTGCTGAGCCTTCTTGAGCTTCTTCTCGGCCCGGCGCAGGAAGCGCGGGCTGTCGATTTTCGTGCCGTCCGAGAGGATTGCGAAGTGAGTCAGGCCCAGGTCGATGCCGACGACGTTGTCCGTGGCGGTAAGCATCTCGGAGTCGGTCTCGACCACGAACGATGCGAAGTAACGGCCCGCACTACGCTTGACCACAGTCACCGTCGACGGAACCGACGGCAGGGAACGTGACCACTTCACGGCCAGGTCGCCGACCTTGGGGAGCCGGAGCTTTCCGCCAGTCGTGATCTTCCATCCGGCGTTGGCGGTGAACCGGACCGACTGCCGTTTGTCCTTGCGGGACTTGAACCGGGGCGCACCCATCTTGGGGCGCTTTCCCTTGAGGCCGTCGAAGAAGTTCTTGTAGGCGGTGTCCAGGTCCCGCAGGGACTGCTGCAACACGACCGATGACACCTCGGCGAGCCACGCACGCTCGGGAGTCTTCTTCGAGGCGGTGAGCTGCTTGGACAACTCCCCGGATGGGACGAACGGCAGCCCGGCGGCTCGGGCGGTCTCACGAGCCCGAAGGGCATCGTTGAAGACAACCTGAGCACACCCGAACGCCCTCGCCAACGCCATGCACTGACCGGCGCTCGGGTACACGCGGAAGCTGTACCGAAGCTGCATGTCCATCACTTTGCCCTTTGGTCTATGTCACCACGATGGAATCCAAATCCCGACGTACGCAATGGCCGTCACGTCGTCCACAACCTGCACGTCCACTTGGTTTTCGTCACGAAGTACCGGCGCAAGGCCATGACCGACGCCATGCTGACGCGCTGCGAAGAGATCATGCGAGTGGTGTGCACGGGCTTCGAAGCCGAACTGCAGGACGCAAACGTCCTTGGCCCGTTGCGTCCTGACAGGGCATCGGAAACCCCGGGACACGCACCCGGCGCCCGGGGGCCGGGGGCCGGCCGGTCACCGTGCCGTCCGCCGATGTCGGTGTCCGTTCGCCGCCAGCGTTCCGCGGCCGGGGCGGCTGGGATGGGGTCATGACTTCTCAGCGAGACATGAACGGCAAGGTGGCCCTCGTGACCGGCGGGAGCCGGGGCATCGGGGCCGCGACGGCGCTGCGGCTGGCCCGCGAGGGCGCGGACGTGGCCGTCACCTACGTGAGCGGCAAGGAGGCCGCGTAGGACGTCGTACGGGGTGTCGAGGCGCTCGGACGCAGGGGGCTCGCCCTGCGCGCGGACGCGGCCGACGCGGGGGAGGCCGGCACGGTGGCGGACCGGGTCGTCGCGGAGTTCGGGCGGCTCGACGTCCTCGTCAACAACGCCGGGGTGGGGGTCCTGGGTCCGCTCGCGTCCCTGACCACGGCGGACGTGGACCGGGTGCTCGACGTGAACGTCCGGGGGGTCTTCCTGACCTCCCGGACGGCCGCGGCGCACCTCGGCGACGGCGGACGGATCATCACGATCGGCAGCTGCATGACACAGCGGGTCCCCGGCCCGGGAGGCACGCTCTACGCGACGAGCAAGTCCGCGCTGATCGGCCTGACCAAAGCACTGGCGCGGGAACTCGGCGACCGCGGGATCACCGCCAACATCGTCCATCCCGGCCCCGTCGACACGGACATGAACCCGGCGGACGGCCCGTACGCACCGGGCCAGAGCGCGCTGACCGCCGTGGGCCGCTTCGGCACCGCCGACGAGGTCGCGTCGATCGTCGCGTATCTGGCCGGAAGCGAGGCGGGATACGTCACGGGGGCGGAGTTCGCGGTGGACGGCGGACACGCGGCCTGAGGACCGAGGCGCGGCCGCCGCCGAGGGGGCGACGCGTGGCCGGGCAGCCCGCGGGACGTTCGGCCTCGGGATGTCAGTGGACGTCAGTTCCCTTGCGGGGGACGGGTTGTCGCACGTGGAGGACGGCGAGCGCGAAGGGCGGTGTCAGGTCGGCCTGTTCCCGTATGGCGGTTCCGTTCAGGCAACCGTAACCTTGGTCTTGGTTGCTGTGGGTAGCCTTTCGGGCGCCCTTCGTTGCAACCGGCGGGGGCAAACCGGCTGTTGCTCTGCGGTAGTGCACAACCGTCCACTAGAGTTACTGCGCACCATCGGGGCGGATCGGGGGATCGGGAGGATCTGAGGTGGTGCATGGGGGGAAACCCTTGTGGCGCAGGAGCAGTAAGTGCGGCAACGAGAGCGAGTGCGTGGAGGTCGCGATGGAACGTGACTGCGTGCGGACCCGTGACTCGAAAGCACCTGCCTGGCCGACTTTGACGTTCACCAGTGGCGCCTGGTCCGAATTCCTCGGCGCTGTGAGGGCAGGGGAGTTACAGAGCCCGTGACGTTCTTGACCAGCCAGCGGCAAGGGGGAGGGGGGCGTATGGACGCTGGAGCGTCGGCTGCTCACCATCCGGGCGGGAGAGCCCGGAGCCGTTCCGCAGTGGTGGGCGGAGCGATCACTTTCACGCTCGTCGTCGGCATCGTCGCCACGGTCGCCGCCGCCGCGGCAACGACACTGGTCGACAGTGTCGTCCTCAAACGGGTTCTGTGGGTGTCCGTGGCCGTCATCGTGGCGGTGGCCGCCGGCCTGTGGCGCGCGGGGATGTCCCCTACGGCGCCCCCACCGGATTCTGATCGCCTTCCGTATGGTTCTCAGGCGGGTTCCCCTCGTTAGTCCGTGCCGAGCGGCGGCGTGTGTGGGCGCGCTTGCCCCACCAGGCCAGCGCGCTGAGCAGCATCGTGCCGACCACGGTCAGGGACCCCGTGCCTGCTGCCGGCAGTGACAGTCTGAGACTGGCGGCCCTGTTCAAGACGAACGCGACGGCCGCCACGACGATCAGCAGGGCACCCAGGCCTATGAGTCCGAGCCGCGCCGCCATCCGCAGCCGCATCTGACCGCGGGCCGTCTCCAGTTGCAGGGTGTTCTCCGCTCGGGCCCTTTCTATCGCGATCAGATTCTGTGCCTGGGCGGGGTCCTGGATGGCCTGGGCCATGAGGGCCTGATCCGTCGGGTCCTCGGTCTGCTCCGCGCCGCCGAGTGTGTTGATGCGCACCCACTCCAGCAGGCGCTGCCCTATCGACCTGGAGACCATGTCCGGCCCTTCCCCTGGCTTCTGTCACCGTTGACGGGGCCCGGCTCAGCGGACGCCGAGGTCCTGCCGGACGCGGCTGATCAGGTCGGCCGACTCCGGCTCGCCGAGGGCCAGATCCGTGATCACCTGGAGGCATTCCTGGTAACGGGCCAGCAGACGCAGGTCCTCACCGCCGGTCATGCTGCCGGCGGCGTGCTCCAGATAGAGAAGATCGTCGTCGTCGGGGAAGCCCAGCAGGACGAAGCTGCCCAGCGTGCTGTAGTGCGCCCCCGCCTCGAACGGCAGCACCCTCACGGAAACCTCCGGGCGGCTTCCGAGGGCGAGCAAGTGGTCGAGCTGTTCGCCGAGTACGTCCTTGCCTCCGATCTGACGTCGTACCGCTGCCTCGTCGAGCACGAACACGCAGGCCGGCCGGCCCGAGTCGTCGAACATGCGCTGCTGACGCTCCATACGAAGGTCCACGACCCTCTGGAAGACGTCCTCGTCCAGGTCGCGGGGGGCGAGGAGGGCTTCGGCATAACCGCGGGTCTGCAAGTGCCCCGGCACCACGATGGGGTGGTAGGTGTGCAGGGACGTCGCCGCGCCCTCGTATCCCAGGTACTGGGCGAACTGAGGGGTGATCACCTCGTGGTAGCCGGACCACCAGCTCGGTCCCTTGCTGCCCCGTGCCGCCTCCTCGAGGTCCTGTACCCGTTCGGGGTCGGTCACCTCGTACAGCGCCAGCAGGGCCCGCAGGTCGCTGACCGACACGCCGACCGTGCCGGTCTCCACCCGGATCAGCTTCGACTGGGACCACTCGACTCGCTCTGCTGCCTCCCGTTGGCTCAGAGCCGCATTCTCACGTGCCCGACGCAGCGAAAGGCGTAGTTTGCGTCGGTTCAGACTTGGGTCGATCGAGTGTGTCATCGCCGCTCCTTCTCCGCGCACGTACCCGCGACTTCGTCGGCCATGCACAGAAAGTTCTTAGCTCTTTGCCTAGCTCATTATGCTCCGAGCTTTCTGCATAGAGCTAATTGCTCCTGGCCGAAACGGCGGGAGCGTCACGCTGCGAGACGGAGGATCCACGACAAACCCTGTACGGAAGGGCCACCTGCCCCTCTAACGTCACGGCATGTGTCTGCGCTCCCGAACTGCCCGCCTTTTTCGCACCGTTGGCGTGCGGGGGAGTGCACAGGGGGCGCGCGCCGAGCAAAGCGCAACGCGACGCACGCCTGGCGCGCGCCGCGCCGTGGCACCCCCGTCCCGGGGCGCGGCCGCCGCCGAGGGCGCGGGCGATACCGGCAGGCCGTTCAGGACTGGGCCGGCACCACCCGGGTCACCTTGCCCTTCAGGTCGGCGTTCAGATAGCCGGTGACGTGGTCGTCCGCGAGATAGACGGCCAGTCCCAGCGGGGTGTCGAACGTGTCGTCGGCAGGGCGGACCAGGACGTAACGCATGGTCGGCCGCGGTACGTTCAGGTCCTTCCTCGCCCGCTTCAGCAGGGCGGGAAGGACGTCCCAGTCGAAGCTGTCGAGACTGAAGGGGCGCTCGCCGCCGGTGATCGCGCTGCTGATGATGTCCTTCTCGGCGCCCTGGCCCGGGCGGTAGGTGTAGCTGTCGTACTGGGTGTCGCTGCCCTTGACCATGACGTTCGCCAGGACATACGTCGGATAGACGGTGAGGTCGCATGCGCGGTTCGTGCCGGTCGCGGCCTTGATCTCCCTCACCGCCGTCCGGATGCCGGCGGGGGTGAGCAGATCCGTCTTCGCGTCGGCCTGCGGCGTCGGGGTCGGGCGGGACGCCGTGTGCGTGGGGTCCGTCGTCGTCCTGGCCGAGGAGGACGCGCCGGCCGAACCGGCGCCCTTTCCCTGGTCCTTGTCGCCTCCGTCCGGCAGCAGGGTCCACACCAGGACTCCCGCCATCACGGTCCCGACGACCGACGAGGCGATCGCGATGCGGTTCTTCGCACGGCTGCCCGGCCCCGCCGGCGTCTGCCGCGTGGGGCCCGCCGGGTACGGAGTCGGCGGCCCGAAGCCTGAAGCCGGTCCGAAGCCGGTGGACGGCCCGAAGCCGGCGGACGGCTCGAAACCGGCAGGCGGCCCGGACCCGACCGGCGCCGAGGGCACGGGCGTTGCATCCGGGGGAGGGGCCAGCCTGTACGACGTGGCCCCGTCCGCCCCGGCGGGAGCACTCGCAGCCGTGCCGCCGCCCTCGACCGCCTCCGCGAGCAGCCGGTCCGCGGTCGTCGCGTCCACCCGGTCGGCCGGGTTCTTGACGAGCACGGCGTTCAGGAACGCGGTCAGGACTCCGGCCCGGGCGGGTGGCGGAAGCTGCTCGCTCAGCATGGCCGCCAGCGTGGCGAGGGTGGTTCCCCTGCGCAGCGGATGATGTCCCTCGACGGCGACGTACAGCATCATCGCCAGCGACCACAGGTCGGAACCCGGGCCGCCCTCGCCGCCGGAGATGCGCTCGGGCGCCATGTAGTCGGGCGTGCCGATGATCGACCCGGTCGCGGTCAGGACGCTCGAGTCCCTGACGGTCGCGATGCCGAAGTCGGTGAGGACGGGACGCCCGTCGGGCCGCAGCAGCACGTTGGCGGGTTTCACGTCCCGGTGCTGGATGCCGGCGTCGTGCGCGGCGCGCAGCGCGGCCAGCACCTCGCGGCCCAGCCGGGCGGCGTCGACGGGTGCCAACGGCCCCTTGTCGAGCCGGTCCTGGAGCGATCCGCCGGTCACCAGTTCCATGACGAGCCACGGGTAGACGTACTCCCCGCCGTCCACCACGTGATGGATGGTCACGACATTGGGGTGATCGACGCGAGCCAGCGCCCGTGCCTCGCGCAGCACCCGGGCCCGGAGCATCGCCGCGCCCTGCGGGTCGTACTCGGCAAGACCCGGATCGGGCGGCCGTACCTCCTTGAGCGCCACGGCCCGGTCGAGGACCAGATCGCGCGCACGCCACACCGTGCCCATGCCCCCGCCACCGAGCCGCGTCTCCAGCTCGAAGCGCCCCTCTATGACCCGTCTGCCGGATTCCCCCGCGTTCATGGCCGAAAGCCTACGAGACACCTGCGACACGGTCCGACGCAGGTGACCGCAATGCACAGGTCGCCACAGGCCGTCCGGCCGCGATGGCCCGCCCTCCGCTCGGGCCGCGAAAGCGCGGCCATGAGCGGAGGGCGGGGGTGATGCGGTGTTGCCTCAGAGCGACTTCAGAGCGACTTCGCGGCCTCGCGGAGGACGTCGAGGACGAACTCGGGCTGCGACAGCATGGGTACGTGGCTGCTGTCGACGGGGCGAGCGTGCGCGCCCATGCGGTCGACGGCGGCCCGCTGCAATTCCGGGTTCACGGTCTCGTCCTGGTTGCCGACGATGTACCAACTGGGCTTCGTGCGCCAGGCGGTGCCGGGCACCTGCTGCTCGAAGATGTCGGCGATCGGCACGGCCCCCGTCGCCAGCACGAGCTTCTGCTCGGCCTCGGGCAGGTCGCCGCAGAAGTGGCTGATGCCCGACTCCTTGAGGTACACGCGGTTGTCGGCGACCTCGATGTGCCCGAACACCGGCGTCTTGTCGAACTTGTCCTGCTGGGCCTGCGAGGTCTCGGTCTCGTCCGGGGCGAGGGCGCAGATGTACACCAGGGCTCCGACGCGGTCGTGCGTGCCCGCCTTGGTGATGAGGGTGCCGCCGTACGAGTGGCCCACCAGCACGACAGGGCCGGGCACATGGTTGATGCCTCGGGTGACGCACGCGACGTCGCTCTCGAGCGAGTCCAGGCCGTGCTGCGATGCCCAGACGGTGTGGCCTTCGGCCTGGAGCGTGGGGATGAGCTTGCTGAAGCACGAGCCGTCAGCCCACAGGCCGTGCGCGAAAACGATGCTGGGTTTGTCCGCCATGATTTTCTCCTTCCGGAGTGACCGGTAATTGGGAAAATGCGGTGCACTGACTGACCACCGTGGTGACCTCGCGTTCTTCCCGAGCCTGAATCGCTCGGTCTTCGGCGCGGAACCCGTTGTCCCGGCCCGACGCCGTCCTCGGGTGATCAACTGAGGTGGTCTTCGAAGCCGATCGGGATGTGCAAGGCCCAAGAACCATCGTTACCTCGCCGCCGGGACCAATCTCTCACCTGTTTGCGTGATGGGCCGGAAACGTCGAGGGCCGCACACGGGCCATGGAGCCCCGAACACGTGACCACGAGGGCATGTCACGCTGCGTCGTGGACCGAACGGTTCGGCTGAGAGGCTGTACCCCGTTTCGACCACGCACTGTGATCTGCCATTCCGGCTGGTGCCGGGGCGCGGAGATTGTGCGCAGTGCGCGCTTCGCTCTGTCCACGGCGGCTTCGTCGCCTTGCCGCGAGAACCCATCGGTGCCGGCACGGTCTGACGCCGTTCCGCACGCGGCGCGAGGGGCATGAGTGCCGCCGGCGCTCGGCACACCGAGTGGGCAGCCGCCAGCAGCGGCCGCCCGTCCGGGCTCGGGCCGGGGCGCCCTCGCCGAAGCGGAGCGCCGCGTGGCCGCATTCATGAGCTGGACCGGTCGTGATCCACCTGAGAGCCCACCGGGGGCTGGGCCGTGTCGCCGGAAGCGTGACCACGCGGAGTCCCTCACCGGGGGGCGGTGCCCCCGGTCACGTCACACCGCGAACGCCGGGACCCCGGGAGTACGGGTCGCACCGCACGCCCCTCGTGCCCGCGAGGGCGCCGCGGGCGGCGGCGTGAGGGCCTGCCCGATCAGCGGCATGACGGCCGCCAGCATCTCCGCCTCGTTCGCGGTTCCGTCCACGACCAGATCGGCCGCCGCCCGGGAGGGCGCGACGTGGGCTGCGTGGCGGTCCCTACCGGTCTGCAAATAGTTGCGCAGGGACAGCCGGGGGTCCTGCCGCTGCATCTCGATCTTCCGGAGGATCTTGCGGGCCAGGCGTATGTCGTCGGGGGTGTCGACGTACACCCGCCACGCCGCCCGCCGGACCACGGACGGCAGTGACAGCGCGAACAGGCCCTCGACCACCACCAGCAGCACGCCGGGGCGCAGCAGCGCCGCGTCGATGGCGTGTGCCACCGCTGCCTCGTCGATCGACCCCGGATGGTTCCAGTCGAGGACAGGGTGCCCGTCGGCACTGACCGTCCACACACCTGTCAGGGGGTCGTGCGCGGGCACGTAGTAGTCGTCCAGGTGGACCAGGGCCACGGTTTCGGGACACTGAAGCGACAGGGCTTCGGCAAGGGTGGACTTGCCGGATGCGGTGCCGCCTGCGACCGCCATTACACCCGTCATACCGGGCGCTCCTCATGTGCTCAAAGGGGATAAACGAAGCGGCCGGACAAGCCGGGTGCAGGGAATGTACGGCGGGGTGATCGCTCATGGCAAGCAGGGAAACGGGGCCCGGTCCAGCGGGGCCCCGGGGCCGTGGCCTCCGGCCGACCTGCGCACCGGTCTCGGCGGTGCCTCGGACCTTCAGCGTGGCGTAACGGCCCGTGGGCGTGGGCATGACGTCGACGCGCGGGAACGAGTAGTCATGCACCTGACCTGGCGCCTCCTCGCCATGGCGGCCGCCGTTACCGCCGCCCTCGTGACCGCCCTGTTCGCCGCTCCGCCGACAGTTGCCGCACCGTGCACGTCGACCTGGCGGGCACTCTGGAAGGTGAAGGTGCACAGGCCGGCATGGAAAGGAGGGACCGGTCGCGACGACACGTTCGCCAGTCGTGCGGTACCTGTGCCGGGGTGAGTGGGTACCCGCACTTCAAGAAGCCAGCTGACTCCTAAGAAGCCTCGGTCGGATCGCTGAGGACGGACGTCTGCTTGGATCCGCGGGCGGCTGCGTTGTCGGTACCACGGTCTACGGTGCGCTCATGTCGTTTGCCCTGCCCGATGGTCTGCCGCCCGGCCGGTTCCTGCCTTCCGATCTCCCGCACGTGTGGGTCTCCGACGAGTTTCCGCGGGACGTCGAGGAGTTGTGGCCACGTCTGCTGAGCTACCAGAGTGCGTACGGTCTGGTCCCGCTGCTCTGTCAGCCCGATGCCATGGGAACACCGCTCAGCTTGGACCAGGTCGACGCCGTCAGTCTGGAAGAGGAACTGGCCGCGGACTTCGCCGAATACCGGCGCCATCGGCTGCCCTGGTGGACGGACCCGACACCATTCCCGGCACCTGAAGGAATCGAGCCGTGGCCCCACGACCCCGGACCGCCCTTCGAACAATGGCCGGGCCTGGCACCGCCCATGCCGGCTGCGCCCGAAAGCCCGTCGCCCGAGGAGACAGCGTCGAACGTGCTGGGGTGGCTGGTCAAAAGGGGCCTGCTGTACACGTGCCGTCTGGCGCTCGTTCCTGCCCGTCGCAGCAGCGATGCTCTGGCCTTGATCGGCTGGTCCGGAGGGGGATACCTGCCTCTGTTGTGTGCGCTCGCGCGGAGCTGGGAGGACCGCTTTGGCGCACAGGTCGTGGCGGTGCTCGGCAGCGAGCTGTACGTCTCGGCCGCGAGACCTCCCGTTGAAGCAGAGCACGCGAATCTGCTCGCTCTGGAGCACGTGCTGTCGACCGCGGACAACATCGTCGATGACCCGCCCACGCCGTTCCCCGAGTACGCGATGGACCTCCCGGCACGGACCTTCTGGTCGTTCTGGTGGGACTGACCCCGGCGGACCAGCGTGCTTTGGACCGCGGTGCAGTCTCAGCTGTCCGCCCCGGCTTCCCACTTGCGTCGGCGCAGCACGTGGTCGCTGAAGAGGTGCCGGCTCCGGTCAAGCAGTTCACCCACCTCCGCGTCACCGCGCTGCGCGTCCGGCGACGGATGCCAGCGCTGCACTGATTGCGCGGCCCAGGTGCGCAGCTTCATGTCCGGGTCCTCGAAGAGACCGACCGCCACCCGTAGCGCCACGATGCCGCCGCGCGCGTCGAGCAGCCGGAATGCGCCGACGCGGACGTGCCGCGGCCGCTCCGAGCCGGTGCGCTCCAGTAGCCAGTTGGCGGGCAGTTCCTTGACCAAGGGCAGCAGGGCAGTGGCGGTCTCGCGGATGACACCGGCGGCAGGGTCATCGAGGGGCGGCCGCAACTGCTTCGCATCCACGCAGTCCAGTGCCCGCAGCCCTGCCACCGCTCCGGCCCGCACCCCAGCCGCCGGGTGCACGAGCAGCGGTCGCAACAGCCCGACGTCTGCTCGATTCCCGCACTCGGCCAGCACGTGCGTATCTGGCGGTGCGAGGGCTGCGGTACTGAGCATGATCGTGACCTCAATGCGTCGCGTGTGATCCTCGCCGCCGGGCAGGCGGAGAGGCTAAACGCCCCTGGAGGGCCGGTCAGTCCCGGAGTGGAAATCCCACGCCGGGCACGGCTCGTTGAACGGGGAACCCATCCGAAGGCCCAGCCGGTCACCACCGGCAGCCAGGCGGGAATCCCCGCCCTTTAGGGCGGGGAGGATGTCAATCCGAGGCGCAGACACGTCCCCTGACACCCGAGCCGGCGGTCCAGGCTTCACCGACATCAAGGGCCCCGAGTTCGACCTGTGGATCCAGAACAGCTGCGAGCCCCGTTTGACGGCATTGCGACAGCGCTTCAGCCAGCGAGTGAGCACGTGAGTTGGCGAGCCGAGTCCTTCAGGTGGCGAACCCTCGGAAGGTTCCTTGGAAGTCCTCCATGGCGGCTTCTTTGAAGTCGCTGAAGGACATGTTGGCGATCATCAGGTTCGCATGCATCTCGTGGACGCCGGCAGAGACGGTACGGAACTCGCCGCCTTCCGCCTCGAACTCCTCGTCGCTGTCGCACTCTTCCCTGGTCAGGGCAGCCACTGCCAGCAACGTGGTGGGGCCATCCTGCATGGAGTCGTGGTCGGCGAGGAACACCACGCTCAGTTCCTCGTCGGTAGACGCCGCGGAGAGCATCTGAGCGGAGGTGCATCCCGCCCACTGCGGATCGTCAGCGATGTGGACGTACGGCTCGTAGTCTCCATCACCCCAGGGCCTCAGCAGTTCCTCTTTCACCGCAGCCCAGGCCTGTTCGTCGCCGTAGTCGGTCCTGATGATCAGCGCAGCGTCCCGATCGCGCTCCGCCAGCCACTCCATACGCTCGCTCATGATCGGCCCACCCATCCGCGCAGGCCACAGCCCGCGTATTTGGTAGGCAGGCTACGCGAGACCGCTGACACAGCCGTGAGCGGTTCAGTCGGCGAAGCTCGCCGACTGAACCGCTCGGTTACAGGAGATCGTGCCGTCGGCCACGCTCGCCTACGATCTGGGCGGCGGCGCCTCCTGCTCGTCTCCGGTAGGGCGGGAAATCAGCTTCGGCCGTGTCCGGCAGATCCTGGCGGTGTGGGAGGCCGCGGGCCGAAGCAGTCGGCAAACGGACAGACTTCGCAGTGCCCAGAGACGAAGGAGCGGCCATGCCGCAGAGGCTGGAACCCGTCGGTCAGCCGGAATACCTGACCGAGAAGCAGTGGATCGACCTCGCCTTCGCGGTGATGCGCGGCGTGGTCGACGGGTGCAGGACGGCGGAACTCGGACTGGATCCGGCTCTGCTCTCGGACCTGGGCACGGCTGCGGTGAACGGACTCCGGGCCCACTTGGACCAGGTGATGGCGGAGCCGCGAGATGGATGACCCGGTGTGGTCGTACGCAGAGCAGCTCGACGAGGACGAGCGTCGCGCGCCTGGGTGACGGGGTCGATGACCGGCCAGTTGTCCTCGGTGGGCGGGCCGAACACGGTGGCATGGCTGTCCGCACCGCCGCCGGAGCCGTCGCGGGTGTACTTGCCGAGGTGTAACTCCAGCAGGCTGTACTCCAGATGCCGGGCGGTGACCAGTGCCAGCTGCGGAAGGGGGCGAGGGTCTGCGCCTGCGCGGCCGGCCACGCCGGGATGTCCGAGAAGGCGCAGGGCGGGTCTGCTGGTGACCACTTGGCGAACGCGTGGAAGTGCGCCTGCCGGACGCAACCCGGCTCCGCAAAGGTCTGCAGCGCGGGCAGCGCCACGAGTGCCGTGCGAACGAGATGCTCAGTTGGTGGTGAGCATGCCTTCGCGGAGTTTGGCGAGGGTGCGGCCCAGGAGGCGGGAGACGTGCATCTGGGAGATGCCGAGGTGTTCGCCGATCTGGGCCTGGGTGAGTTCGTCGACGAACCGCATGTGGATGATGCGGCGTTCGCGGTCGTCGAGCTGGGCGATCAGCGGGGCGAGTGCGTGGAAGTCCTCCACCAGTTCGAGGGCGTTGTCGTCCACCCCGATGAATTCGGCCAGTGCGGTTTCGCCGTCCTCGCTGGAGGTGATGGCGGCATCGAGGGAGGTTGACGTGTAGCCGTTGGAGGCCTTGCGGGCCTCGATGACGTCCTTCTCCGACAGCGACATCAGCTGGGCCAGTTCATGGGTGGTGGGTGTGCGCCCGAGCCGGCTGCGGAGTTCTTCGGTTGCTTTGGCGAGCTGGACGCGGGCTTCCTGGAGGCGGCGGGGTACGTGGACGGCCCAGGAGGTGTCGCGGAAGAAGCGCTTGATCTCACCCACGATGCAGGGCGCACGAGAAGTGGGGCCGCCCGGAGAGTCTCCGGGCGGCCCCACTTCTGGGCTGTGCTCGATGTCAGATACCGCGCCGGGTCTGGTAGTAGCTGCCGATCTGCTCGTGGTACCCGGCGTCGCCGACGTGCTTGTCCTTGTCGAACTCGGGGGAGTCCTTGATCTGGTCCTTGGTGAGGGCGACGTAGATCTTCCGCTCGGCCTGGTCGACCGACTGCACGGTCCCGGCCGGCAGCAGCACGTGCTTGCCGAAGATCCATACGCCGGTGTCGACGACGAGGTAGGCGGAGTTGACGTCGTCCGAGTGCTTGTCGACCTTGCCGATGCTGCCGTCGGTGGCCTCGACCTTGTATCCGGTCAGGTCGGTGCCCGCGGTGTGGCCGGTGGTCGGCTGGTAGCCCCAGATGTTGTCACTCATAAAGAACGGCTCCCTTGTCGAGATTGATTGCTCCTGCCGCAGCAGAACTGCGGTTTGTGTAGGCGTCATCGAATGCGGTGACGCCTTCTCGGAAAGCCGGGTTCCCCTGCTTCCGGTCCCCACACATTCACGTTCACGTCGAATGCGGATGGCCGGAGGCGCCGTGCTGGAGGCCATGGTTCCCGGCGTCACGGCCACCCCCGGCCATGAGCCCCTGGTACCCCGTATCTGCGCAATCACCACTTTCATCCCTCCAGTGACAGGAAGGCGGGAAGGCAGGAAAACGGGTGGGGCCCGACGCCGTCGCGTCGGGCCCCACCCGTGTCAGTGGGCTGTTCTGGTCCGTTTACCAGCGGTACCAGCGGCCGCGCTTGCCGCCGTTTGCCGCGGGCCGGATCACGAAGCCGAGGACCCACACCACCAGAACGATGACGGCGATCCACCACAGGGCCTTCAGTGCGAAACCGGCACCGAAGAGGATCAGGGCGAGCAGAAGGACAAGAAGAACAGGAACCATGGTTATCAACCTCCGAGCCCTCATGTGCCCTGCGGATCGATCTCCACTCCCACGGATCCAATTCAACTTTGGAACACCCTGCTTATGGAGAAGCCCGTGGTGCAACGTTTCCGGTTTAGCGGTGGTGTCTGGGGTGAGACGGGGTGCGAACCTCTTTCGAGTGAGACAGGGAGTGAGTGGTTGTGGCTGCGGACGAGAAGGCTCAGGCCAAGGGCGAGCAGGCCGAGGGCAAGGTCAAGAAGGTCGTCGGCGGAGCGGTCGGCAACGAGTCCCTGAAGGCCAAGGGTCAGGCCGAGGAGTCCAAGGGTGACCTGCGCGCGGCCAAGGAGAAGGCCAAGGACGCCATCAAGCCCAAGTAGGCACATCGCTCCTGATCCCGGCAGCCGGCCGGCTGCCGGGATTCGCGCTGTCCGGCCCCGCATCCCTCTGCACCGCCCACCGAGGGCGCTCTCGCCGGAAGTGCTCCCACCGCCCCGGGTTCCATGGGGAGCGGGTTGTTCGTCCTTCGTGAGTCGCTGCGCCCTTCGCCGCCGAGTCGTGTGCCGCCGTCCTGGGGTCGGAGGTGATGCAGAAGCCGCTGGGCCCCGCCCTCCGCATGAGGCACGGTGTGGGCAGGGGGTCGTCCGGAAAATCCGGGTGCAGATTCGAGCTGTCAGTTGGCGGTTTTGTTCGCGTGAACCAGCCACCGCCAGCGTCGGCGCTCTGTGACAAGGGTGCCGATGGCCAGCAGGGTGGCGGGGAGCGCCGCCCAGACGGGCCAGGCCAGCCACGCGGAGACCACTGCCGCGGCGAGTTGGAGCAGTACGAGCAGGATCGTGGCCCAGCCCGGCACCGCGATGATCACGTTGGCCTTGTCCCCCCGGGTGGAGAAGAGGGTGGGAAGGCCTATCAAGGCTACAACGGACGCGGCGGCAAGCAGCCACGAGTAGCCGGCCAGGGCCCAGGGGGTGGCCACCCACGCGATGAGCTCCGTCGCGAAGCGCAGGGCGGACGCGGCGCGGTCATCCGGTCGTCCCGAGGTCGTTTCTCCACCAGCAACATCGGCCACCTGCGGACGATCTCACGGCGCCCGGCCGACTGTCAGGGGGTTGACGGCTTGAGCCGGCGGCCAGGGCGGCGGCCTCACTTCTCCTCACGTGCAGGTCACGTGCATCCCGCCCTCGGCCAGGACTTCGAGCACCAGGGCGACCAGGTCGTACTGCTCGCCCTCCGGCGCCAGGAGGCGGGACAGGTGCTCGCGCGCGGTCGCGGCGTCCCGCCAGAGCAGCGTTGCGGGGGAGGTGCAGCCGAAGTTGCCGCGCAGACAGTCCACGAGGGCGTCCAGGCAGCCGCCGAAGTAGCCGCCCGGCCCGTTGACGGCCTCGCCGAGTGCCAGGTAGAGGCCCGGTTCGTCGGTGATGTGCCGGCCGTCCAGCTCGTACGCGGCTCCGGCGGGCCGGTCCTGGTGTCTGATCCGGCAGCCCCGCTCCCGGACGAGATCGAGCCAGGCCCCGCGCTGCCGGGTCTCGAGCTCGGCCCAGCCGCCAGGGGCCTCCGGCGGCCCGGCGAACCAGCGCTCCCAGACGGGCCGGGCGTGCCCCGGTACGGGTGCGAGCTCTGTGCCAAGTTCCAGATCGATGAGGTCCGTCCCGCAGGAGGACGGGCGCCACGTGCGGACCTTGGGCCGCAGCAACCGGTCGGTGAGCGGCTCGCCGCTGTCGTCCCGTATCTCCAGCCACGCCTCCTCCAGATCCAGCGCGCGACGGGTGCCCGTCGCCAGTGCCCGCCGTAGCCGATCCCCCGGGGCGAGCCCCCGCAGGACGAGCGGGGGCGATGCGTCCTCGGGCGCCAGGAGGCGGGCGAACTCCCGGCAGGAGCCCAGCCACCGGTACCCGTCGTGCAGCCGGACAGGAGCCCGGTGCCCCTCGGGCGGCCCCAGGCACTCGTCCACACCCGTGAGCACGAGACCGTCCGTCCCCGGGGACCGTCCAAGGCTCTCCGCATCCTCCAGCAGCCAGGCATCGAGCGTCCTGTCCTCCGGCACCAGCCACACCCGGCTGCCGACCCAGCCACGCACCTCGGCCTCGTCCGGAACCCAGCCGAACAGTTCGTACGTCCCGCGCCGGGGTTCCCTGAACAGTCCCTCCACCTCGGCACAGACACCCCAGACCCTGCCGCTTTCCGAGTCCGTCAGCGTGTACCGTCCCTGCCCGCGATGTTCGTCCACCTGCACGGTGGGAATCATGCCCAGGCCAGACGCGGCCCGTGAAGCCGTTTTCGCGGTCGGTCGGGGTGAAAGGAAGCAGGCACGTCCGGGCGGTCGCTCAGCCGTCCGTCCTGGAGCGAGCGCATGCCACCCATGTCGCGAACGATGGTCTATGCACCGACCCGCACGAGCCGGCGTTGCTCTGGCCGCGGCCCTGGTCACCGCTCTTGCCGTTTCCGGCAACTCCACATCACACGGCGATGATCAAGCAGGACCAGGATCACCGGCGTCCTCGACGCACGGCGGAAGAAGAAGACCACGGACCCCGCCGGAAAGGTCCCTTCCGAACGCAACGGCACCGGCAGTCCCGCTGACGGTGCGCCGGGGCGAAGCGACAGCCACACTTCTGACAGCTCCGTGCGAGGCGGAGACCGCGGCCACGAGGCCCAGGCCCGGCGTCCTGCTTCTCGCCCTGCTCGGAACCGGAGCGCTCAAAGCGTGACCCTTGACTGAAGCCCGTAGGGCACCCGTGCGCCACGCCGTACGCAACCGTCCCTGCACGCCCACCGCCCAATACCTGAAACTGGAATACGGAGACCACTGCCCGGAGGACACCACACATGCACGCGATCACCGACTGGCTCGGCGGGCTGTCCGGTCCGCTGGTCTACGCGGTCGTCGGCGCCCTGGTGTTCGCGGAGGACGCGCTCTTCTTCGGCTTCGTCCTGCCCGGTGAAACGGCCGTCGTCCTGGGCGGCGTACTCGCCAGCCAGGGTCAGGTCTCGGTCTACTGGCTGGCGCTGACCGTCGTCCTCGCCGCAATCGCAGGGGACACCGTGGGCTACGAGGTGGGTCACCACTTCGGCCCGAGGATCTTGACGACCCGACCGCTACGCCGCCACACGCCACGGATCGAGAAAGCCCAGGACTTCATCCGGCGCCGCGGCCCCGAAGCCGTGTTCCTCGGCCGTTTCATCGCCTTCTTCCGGGCCATGATGCCTGCGCTCGCCGGTATTTCCCGCATGCCCTACCGCCGCTTCCTCCTCTTCAACGCACTCGGCGGCCTGGTGTGGGGAGTCGGCTTCACCCTGCTCGGCTACTTCGCAGGTTCCGCCTATCAACGAGTCGAGGCCGTCGCCGGGCGTGTTGTCGCGATCGTCATCGCGGTGATCGTGGTGGGCGGACTCGTCACGTGGCACGTGCGACGCCGCCGGGAGGCAGACGGGCGAGGCCCGGACCGGAACGCCTGAGGCCCGATCCCCGCGGTACGTGCATAGAGGTCCTGACAAAGTTGGACGCGGTGACGCGTCACCGGCCGGCGGACTGTCAGAAGTCGTACGGCTTCTTGGTGTTCCAGTTCAGCACGTCGGCCTCGGTCCAGGTGAACTTCTGGTTCTGACCCTTGCTGACGACGGAGTAGAAGGGGCCGGGGCGACCGTCCTCGCCGCGCAGCGCGAAGGCGAGTGACTGCGCCGTGCGGTTCTTGGAGCCGTAGTCGAAGAGGTTCACCGCGCTGTACACCTTGCCTCCGGGCTGGAGCGTGATGTGCTTGTCGCCGCCCGGGGCGTCCTTCGTGGAATGCGGCAGCGCCACGTTGTCGGTGTTCCAGTCGAGCACCACGGCCGGGTAGGAGGTGACCCAGCACGGCTTGGTGCCCTCGTTCACCGCGGTGAGCAGCAGGTGGTCGCCCTGCTGGCCGGCGAACCGGTGCACCGCGGTGACCAGCATCCCGTCTCCGCGGCACGGCTGGGTGCCGGCCGCTGTGCTCTTGCTCGCGATCTGCTGCGCCCCGTCCGCGGCGGGCGCCGCGGGCGCCCCTTCCTTTGTGTCACCACTGCTGGTGGCCTGCGCCGCGCTGCCCTTGGCGTCCCTGGCCGGCGCGGGCCGGCTCTGGGCGGTCCCCGCGCTGTGGTCGCCGCCTGACGCCTTCGAGCCGCCGTCGGCGCCGCCACAGGCGGTCAGGCCCAGCGCCAGCGCGGCGGTGACGGTGGCCAGAGCGGCGGTACGGGCGGTACGGCGGGCTCGGTACGTGGTCATGATGAAGCTCCCCCATGAGTCTGACAGGACACGGCGCCTTCGCTTGCTTTCGCAGGGTGGCCGGCCGCATCGGCTGTTTGGCTACACCCCATGAGATGACGCTGGGACGAGCATTGTTTACTCCGCTCTGTCCGTATTCGGTAACAGACAACTGGCCCCAGAAACACCGGTGTTCACGCCGTGCCCGTCAGCGGTGCAGCGTCCTTCGGCCGGTCGCCGATGTTCGGGTACTCGCTGGAACCGTGCCGGCGCAGCGACGGCCTGGGGAACGTCGGCCACCGACTGTCGCGGTGGGGCCGCCCAGGCGGCGGGGGAGGGGTGTGCCGGGCGCCGGGTTCCACCGATGAACGACCCGGCGGCGCTGCCCACATTGAAACGTGGGGGCGCCGCCGGTGTGTGGCGAACGAGATGCTCAGTTGGTGGTGAGCATGCCTTCGCGGAGTTTGGCGAGGGTGCGGCCCAGGAGGCGGGAGACGTGCATCTGGGAGATGCCGAGGTGTTCGCCGATCTGGGCCTGGGTGAGTTCGTCGACGAACCGCATGTGGATGATGCGGCGTTCGCGGTCGTCGAGCTGGGCGATCAGCGGGGCGAGTGCGTGGAAGTCCTCCACCAGTTCGAGGGCGTTGTCGTCCACCCCGATGAATTCGGCCAGTGCGGTTTCGCCGTCCTCGCTGGAGGTGATGGCGGCATCGAGGGAGGTTGACGTGTAGCCGTTGGAGGCCTTGCGGGCCTCGATGACGTCCTTCTCCGACAGCGACATCAGCTGGGCCAGTTCATGGGTGGTGGGTGTGCGCCCGAGCCGGCTGCGGAGTTCTTCGGTTGCTTTGGCGAGCTGGACGCGGGCTTCCTGGAGGCGGCGGGGTACGTGGACGGCCCAGGAGGTGTCGCGGAAGAAGCGCTTGATCTCACCCACGATGTAGGGGACGGCGAAGGAGGTGAACTCGACTTCGCGGGAGAGCTCGAACCGGTCGATGGCCTTGATCAGCCCGATCGTACCGACCTGGACGATGTCCTCCATCTCGTCCTGGCCGCGGCTGCGGAAACGTCCGGCGGCGTACTGGACGAGGGTGATGTTCATTTCGATGAGGGTGTTGCGCACGTACTGGTACTCGGGCGTGCCCTCTTCCAGTACGGCCAGCTTGTCGAAGAACAGCCGGGACAACTGCCGGGCATCCCTGGGAGCGATCTCGGAAGGGTCCGCGATCTCGGGCAGTACGGCGGTGCGTGCCTCTGCTGTCTTCGTCACTGTCATCTCAGGCCCCTCCTGGGTGATCCAGCCTTCAGTCACCGGCCCCGTGCGCGCCGGCGACAGACGATGTACCCGGGTCCGAATAATGCATGCCGGCAGATTTTAGAACGGACTCAGCGCACCCGAGCGACCGCGTGGTGGGCGGTCTGCGGTGCGCGAGAAGTGGGGCCGCCCGGAGCGTCTCCGGGCGGCCCCGTTTCTGGGCTGTGCTCGATGTCAGATACCGCGCCGGGACTGGTGGCAGCTCCCGACCTGCTCGTGGTGTCCGGTGTCGCTGACGTGCTTGTCCTTGTCGAACTCGGGGAAGTCGTTGATGTGCTCTTTGGCGGGGCCCAAAAAGGATGGCTTCCTTGCCGAGAGGCGAAATGCGGAGGGCCGGAGGCGCCGTGCTGGAGGCCATGGTTCCTGGCGTCACGGCCACCTCCGGCCATCAGCACCCGGAATCGGCAGAATCACCACTTTCATCCCGAAAGCGACGGGAAGGAAGGCAGGAAAACGGGTGGGGCCCGACGCCGTCGCGTCGGGCCCCACCCGTGTCAGTGCGCTGTTCTGGTCCGTTTACCAGCGGTACCAGCGGCCGCGCTTGCCGCCGTTTGCCGCGGGCCGGATCACGAAGCCGAGGACCCACACCACCAGAACGATGACGGCGATCCACCACAGGGCCTTCAGTGCGAAACCGGCACCGAAGAGGATCAGGGCGAGCAGAAGGACAAGAAGAACAGGAACCATGGTTATCAACCTCCGAGCCCTCATGTGCCCTGCGGATCGATCTCCACTCCCGCGGATCCAATTCGACTCTTGGAGTGCCCGCAGTTCGGAGAATGCCTGCGGCGGTCTTCCGGTTTAGCGGTGGTGTCTGGGGTGAGACGGGGTGCGAACCTCTTTCGAGTGAGACAGGGAGTGAGTGGTTGTGGCTGCGGATGAGAAGGCTCAGGCCAAGGGCGAGCAGGCCGAGGGCAAGGTCAAGAAGGTCGTCGGCGGAGCGGTCGGCAACGAGTCCCTGAAGGCCAAGGGGCAGGCCGAGGAGTCCAAGGGTGACCTGCGCGCGGCCAAGGAGAAGGCCAAGGACGCCATCAAGCCCAAGTAGGCACATCGCTCCTGATCCCGGCAGTCAGTCATTTGGCGGCCGGGATCAGTGCTGTCCGGCCGGTAGTCGTTTGCACCGCCCGGACTGCGGTCATGTGCGGCCGCCTCGATGTATGCGCGGGCGAGGTCAGATCCAGGGCGCAGATTCCGCCGCCGTGGCGCAGGGCATTGGTGACGGGATCCAAGACCACCAGGACCACGGGTTCGACGCCCTTTGCCGTGATCGCCGGTGCCAGGTCGTCGAGGAAGCGCCGGGCGCTCACGCGCGTGTCGGCTGCGGATGCCGTGGAGCGGACGGTGGCGATGCTGACGCTCTTCGTGTCCATCGGGTCCTCTGGTGCACGGCATCGTCATCGCCGTTCGTCTGCGCGGTGCTGCCCTGGCCTGCGGCCCGCTCGACCCGGCAGGGACAGCTCTGCCCCTCGTTCCGTAACTGTTCGAGACCGACTGTCTCTCCCTCGGACACGCGAAAATCTATGTTGGTCGGAGTAGACATTGGGTGGTGGCGTGGCTATGGTTCTTCTCGTAGCCCAGAGGGACAGCAGGCCCGGCAGACACGAACTGCCGGGAGCAGTACATGCAGTTGCAGTGCGCAGGACGGTGCGGTGGTGGAGTTTCGAAGCCAGGGTTGTTGCAGGACGGCGACGGGGCTGACGACCGGACCGGGTGGCCCGCAGTGATCAGGGGCCGCCATGAGCAGGACCGCAGTTGACGCAGTGGCAGTACCCGCAAGTGCAGTTCGCGGTACCCAGCAGTGAAGTCAAGTGAGCAGCACCTCGGTAAAGGCGCCGGCTGCGGGCGCGCGTACCGGGAGGTTCGGCAGTGGGGTTCCAAGCCAGAGCAGACGCAGGACGGGCGACGGGGCTGGCTGCCGAAGCGCGGCGCTGTCACAGGCCGCCGAGCGGTTCGCAACACCAGCAGGGCCGCAGTAGAGCAGTACCAGCAGTACGCAGTCCCCGCTCAGTAAGTTGATCAACGAGGGAAGGACGGAGGGGCCAAGCGCCATCAGGATCGCCCGGGCGCAAGTGTCGAGCCCGGGTACCGCAGGACATCGATAGTGAGGTGGTCTCCGGTCGAGCAACCGCGATCCCCGCGCCCCGACGGCATCTCGGTCGGGTCCGCGGAAACATGAGGTCGGCGCAGTATCAGAGCCGGCAGATGGTGTAGCTGTTCCTTCGGGGCCCTGGCGCTACTGACGCCAGGGCCCCTCCACGCGTTTCACAGAGAGGTGCAATGACCGCAGACGACTCGTTCGGCCGTCTCGATGACGACGACTACCCCGCCTACACGATGGGCCGGGCCGCAGCGTTGCTCGGCACCACCCAGGGCTTCCTCCGCGCCCTCGGAGACGCCCGCCTCATCACCCCGCTGCGCTCGGCGGGCGGACACCGCCGCTACTCCCGCTACCAGCTGCGCATCGCCGCCCGCGCCCGCGAACTCGTCGACCAGGGCACCCCCATCGAGGCCGCCTGCCGCATCGTCATCCTCGAAGACCAGCTGGAAGAAGCACAGCGCATCAACGCCGAATACCGCCGCGCCGCGGACAGCGGACCGGCTGCCGGGAGCTGAGGCGGCTTCGGACCGGCAAATTCCCCTCCGGCCTGATACTTGGCGCGCCTCGACAGAGGCTCCGGCGACTGAAGTCCACCGGATCCCCTTCACGTTTCAGCAGGCAAGTCCGCGTTTTCGTGTCCGTCTGACCGGCCCGGGGAAACAGGCGTGAGCCGGTACCTGGACGGCAGGATGGCCCCGACCGGCGCGTACCGGTGGGGCCCACACCGCGTGTGCGGCGGATTCCTGCCGCAGTGGTTGCTCAGTGGTCGGAGTAGCTGAAGTCGCCCATGGTCCAGGCGCCGACGTCGGCGATCGCGACGCGGTACATCCCGCCCGTCTCGGGGATTCCGACCGTGCCCTGCAGGATGCGGGCGACATGGAAGTGCAGATGCGTGGGCGGTCCGTCGTTTTTCGCGGGGGTGTCGAAGACGGCGGAGAACTCGCCCAGGCGGGCGGAGTCCGTCAGCACGTCCGACACTCTCTGCCTCCACACTGCTTCGGGAGCCAGCCGGCCGGTGATGACCGCACCACCGGTGACCACGGTCAGGGACATCTGGTTGCTCTGCCCGGACTCCACCACGGTGGCGATGTCAACGAGCAGCTCGTCAGGCTTGGACATGGGAAAGATTGTATTGAGTGGCCATCTGGCCTTTTGAGCGGTGGCGACTGCCGGATCGGCGAACCCGACAGTCCTGGCATGAGACGGATAGGTCCTGCAACCTCCCCGCGGGCTTCGCGGCTGCCACCCCTGTGCAGACTGCCCGGAACGTAAGCGTTCCGGGCAGTCTCGCCTGTCAAAGATTTAGGGGCGGGAGCGACCCGGGGTACGGAGAGACACTCTGGACGTGCGTGCCGTCCTCGTCCGGTAACGGTGCTGGATCCGGTCCGGTTGTCAGGCGGCCCGGGCGAGCTGGGCCCGTCCGAACAGCAGGGCGTATCCGTCGGGGAGCCGGGCGATGATCCGGGCGATGAGGTCGTCTCCGGCCAGGCGGGCGACGACGCCGAGGACCGAACCGGTATCCCAGCGGGTGGTCGCCAGAGTGTCGCCGGTCCGTTCGGCGAGGTCCTTCACGAAACCCCAGCCGGTCAGTGGCCTACCGGCGGGGGTCTGGGAGACGAGGTGGCCGGCTGCTTCCTGGGGCAGGCGGGCGGCCAGCTCCATCCGTTCGTCGCCCGTCAACTGGCGGCCCAGGGCCTCAAGCACCCGGCATACGACTTTTTGCGCCTGTCGGTGAGTGGGGTAAACACCTTCGTATCGCACCTTCTCCAGCATCTGGTCGAAGGTGACTGCCGTCGGAACAGAGGGCGCGGGGGGAGAGAGAAGAGTCATCGTGACGACTTTCCTTACGTGAACCGTTATTCCTGCTGCGGTGAACCGATTGCCCCGTGCGAACAGCGCGAACCGTGCTCCTCGCGGAATCAGTTCTCCGGTGTGGAGCGTGGGAGCCGGCGCCGCCGGGGCCCAGGGTGGAAGACGTGGGCGAACAAGCCCTGGGCTCCGGTCGGCGGACGTGCAGCCGGAGAATCAGCTGTGGAGCTCTCTGCGGTCGCCGGTGCTGTTGACGCTGATCTTGCGGGGCTTGGCCCGCTCGGCGATCGGGATGCTCAGAGTCAGGACGCCGGCCTCGTAGTCGGCGGAGATGCGCTCGGTGTCGAGGGTGTCGGCCAGGACGATCTGGCGGGAGAAGACGCCCAGAGGCCGTTCGGACAGTTCCGTCTGGGCGTTCTCGGACTTCGGCAGGGGGCGTCGCTCCGCCTTCACGGTGAGCATGTTCCGCTCGACGTCGATGTCGAGCGCGTCGGGATCGATGCCCGGCAGGTCGAAGGCGATGACGTACTGGTCGCCGTCACGGAAGGCGTCCATCGGCATCGCGGAGGGACGGGACCACGTTCCCGGACCCATCAGATGCTGGGCCAGGCGGTCGAGTTCACGGAACGGGTCGGTGCGCATCAACACGGGAAACACCTCCAGATGAGTTCAGGCAGTTGCTGCCAATGCGCTTCACCTGCCTCCATTGTAGCATGTCATCCGAACGACGACAAACTCACACGTCATCCAACCGATGACAAATGCATTGCCCGGGAAGGAGAAGGGATGAGTGACGACCTGCCCGCGGCACCGGCTTCCTTCGCGGCGACGGCCACCGCGCTCGAGGCCATCGCCCAGGCCATCTGGACGGCACGAACCGCCGACGCCGCCTCCACCGATGTCCCCGAGTCGGCCATAGCCGCACTGCTGCTCCTGCGCGAAGTGCGGGAACAACTGGCCCACTGGGAGCCCGCGCTGATCGAGACGGCCCGGGGGGCCGGCGCAAGCTGGTCCGACCTGGCCCACCCCCTCGGCGTCTCCAGCCGCCAGGCCGCCGAGCGCCGCTATCTGCGGGTGCGTCCCGGAGAAGCCGGCACCACCAAGGAGCAGCGGGTGCAGGCCACCCGAGGCCGGCGTGCCGCGGACCGGTCCGTCATGTCCTGGGCCAACGACCACGCCGCCTCGCTGCGCCAGCTTGCCGGGACCATCACTGCCCTGCCGGATCTTCCCGCCACCGCGACGGACGCGCTCGCGGCCCTGCACTCCGCACTGGGAGACAGCGACCCGGTCCACCTCCTGGGCCCCCTCTCCGAGACGGCCCCTCACCTGCGGCCCGCTCATCCCGACCTCGCGGACCGTGTCACCGACATCGGCCGCCACACCGGCGAGATGCGCGAGAGCGAGCAGCGTCAGCGCTCCAGCGGGCAGTGACAGTCCACGCGGAACGCCAAGGTGCGTGAACGAATCCGTCCCGGCTGACGATCGAGCCGATCCGACCCTGCGACAAGACCTCGGCCGTCGTCGGCCCTCACATGGTCCGGTCTCATCAGGAGGGCCGCGGGACCACGCTCGGGAAATACTTCCGCGATGCCGACCGGTGCTGATGCTGGTGGAACGGTACCGGTCATGACCACCTCCCGACCTCCACCACCCCTCTGGAAAGCGCTGCGCGCCAAGGGCGTCCGGCCGGTCGCTCAACCGCCCGTCCTGGAGCGGGCGCAGGCCACCCGATGCCGCGAACGATGGCCTATGCACCGATCCGCCCGGGCGTGACGGGTAATCCCGCTCCCTGGGGGTACCTGCTTGCGGCGGCGGTCGGCCACGGCTCGCCAGGGGCATCGGCCCCTCGACGCAGTGGGAGAGGGAAATGAGGCTTCGTGACTCGGCTCGGGCCGTGGCGTCCCGGTGCTCTGCCGACATACTCAACGGCCGGTACCGTCTGGACGGTCTTCTTGGCTCGGGGGGCGCCGCGGATGTCCACCGAGGCTTTGACCTGCGGCTGAGGCGGCCTGTGGCGGTCAAGGTCTTCCGGCCCGAAACCGGCTTCGACACGGAGGAGACCTCGCAGGGCGAAGCCGCGATCCTCGCCCGCCTCAACCACCCGGGACTCGTCACCGCCTTCGACGCCGGACAGCACGACGGACGTGTCTTCCTGGTCATGCAACTCATCGAAGGCACCACCCTGAAGCGCCGCATCACCGCAGGCCCGCTGTCCTTCGAGGAAACCACCGCACTGGGCTCCGGTCTCGCCCACGCACTGGCCCACGCCCACGAGGCGAGCATCGTCCATCGGGACGTCAAACCGTCCAACATCCTTCTCGATGCCTCTCACCGGCCCCACCTGACCGACTTCGGTATCTCCCGACGGCTGGACGCCACCACACACACCGCCACCGGGACACTCATCGGCACGGCCGCCTACCTCTCACCCGAGCAAGTCCTCGGACAGCCCGTCGGCCGGCCCGCAGACATCTACGCCCTCGGACTGGTACTCCTCGAATGCCTCACCGGCCGGCTCGAGTACGACGGCGGCCCCCTGGAAGCGGCGATCGCACGACTGCACCGGCCACCCGCTCTGCCGGGCCACCTGCCACCACAACTCGCCGACCTCGTGCGGGCCATGACAGCCCTGGACGAAAGCGACCGCCCGACAGCCGACGACTGCGCCCGGGCACTGGCAGAGTCGACCGAAACAGGGCGACTTGCCGTCAACCCCTCGCCGCACGCCCGGGGTCCCGTGACCAGCCACACGCGATCTCGCACGAGGGACCGTGCGCACGGCACCCCGCTGCCCGGCGGCGGAGAACAGGTGGCCGCGCGCACCAGGGCCGTGCGGAAGCGCCCGCTGGCCGTGGGTGCCGGCGCCGTTCTGGCCGCGGCCCTGGTCACTGCTCTTGCCGTTCCCGGCAACCCCACATCACACGACGATGATCAAAGCAGGACCAGGATCACCGGCGTCCCCGACGCGGGGCGGAAGAAGAAGACCACGGCCCCCGCCGGGAAGATCCCTTCCCAACGTAACGGCGCCGGCAGCCCCGCTGACGGTGTGCCCGGGCGAAGTGACGGCCACGCGTCTGACGGCCCGGACGACGCATCGGGCGTCGATGGGGTCCCACGCTCGTCTGCGGCCTCGGTACACGCAACGCCAGGCAGCGTAGGTCCGCCCGGCGCAGCAGGTCACGGCGGTGCGAAGGCGGAAGATTCCCACCGTCCGCCCGGCCAGGCCAGGAAGGCGACGAAAAAGGCGAAAGACAAAAAGGGATTGAAACCGGTCACGGGTCCGTGAGTTGCCGCCGCGTCCCAGGGCTCCGTTCACACCGACGGGCCCTGCCGTGTCGGGGCGTGCTCCGGCGACCAGGGGGAGGAGGTAAGCAATTCTGCGGCCCGGGCGAGCGCTCGCTGACAGGCAAGCCGTCGAGGGCAGGGCCGGCGCGGGGGCACACTGCACGCTCGCCACCAGGAGCGGGGCCCCGGCCCCGCGGTGTCCTGGTCGGCATCCGCCTCCAGGAGGGGCAGACGCCGCGCAGCAGCACCCCTACGTCCTGCTTCACCCGGCAGATGAAGGTAACGCTGTGGCCTTACCCCTGCTGTTCATCAGACCAGGCCGATGCGGTGGGCCGTGTCTTCGACGTGCTTCATGTGCTGGTGGGCCTCGTTTCCCATTGCGGTGATGAGGCCGGCGACCACGGTCTCGATGACAGCGAGGGTGGGGACGAGACTGTCGTAGGGGGAGGGGGTGGTGACCTGGCTGGGAAAGACGACTTCGGCGTGAGATGCGGTGGGTGAGAGCCAGGTGTCGGTGAAGACGATGACCTTGCCTCCGCACTCCTGGGCCAGCTGTGCAATGGCGAGCTTGTCGTGCTCGTAGCGGCGGTAGTCGAAGATCACGAGAACGTCCCGGCGCGTGAGCGCGGCAAGTACAGCGGTGCGCTCGACGGCCCGTTCCGGAAGGAAGCGGACGTCGTCGCGCAGCTGCATGAGGTGGAGGCCGAGGTACTGGGCCAGGAGACGGGTGAAGCGGCCTCCGGCCAGGGTGATGCGCCGTTTACGGTCCGACAGAAGGGCGATGGCGTGTTCGAGGTCGTGCGGCGGGGTCTCGGCGAGTGTCTGGGTGACGGCGGCGGTGAACAGCTTGCTGCTGCGGGCCATGAGGCCGGCGGCTGAGTCGGTGGAGCTGGCGTCGTCGGTTGCCTCGTACAGGGACAGAGGTGAGGCGTTGCGGGTTTCGAGTTCGGCACGCAGGGCCGCCTGGAAGTCCGGGAAGCCGCTGTAGCCGAGGCGATTGACGAAGCGCAGGACGGTGGGGGCGCTGACCGCTGCGCGCTCGGCGAGGGTGGCAATCGTCTCGAAGCCGCTCGAGGGGTAACTGGCCAGCAGCACCCGGGCGACTTTCCGTTCGGCAGGGCTGAGAATGCCCAGCTTGAGCCGGATGTCGTCGGCGAGGGTGCCGGAGGCCATATCGGGTCCTTTCCCATGATGGGCTGCGCAGTGGCCGAGCCTAGTGCTCGGTGAACGTGAGGCGGGGCCGACCGGTCGCCGCCGCGGGCGGGCCCCGAGCCGCCGGAGTGTTCGTCGGCGCGACGGCGATCTGCATGCCGACGAGGGGCTGCGCGGAGGTGCCGTCGCTGCCCCAGGCGGTGACGCCGGGCCTTTTGGTGAAAGTGACAGTGAAGCGGGGCCCCGTTTCGAAGGTGGAGGCGGTCGCGGTCGGGGCGCGACGTTCGACTTCAAGAACCGGCCCGCCTGCGGCTACTGCCGACGCAGCGTCACCAACGGGGTCGCCGACGCGAACCTCTCCAGCGGCACCCCTGAGACGAAGTGCGGATCGCCGAGCGGAAGCACCCTCGACGAGAGCGAACCCAACGACTCCCGCAGCACAGCCGACGACGCCACCACCCTCGCGTCCCCCGCAACCCTCACCGGCAGCATGAAGTCCTCCTCCGACGCCGACTACTTCAAGGTCACCCTCGCATCACGCCAGTGCGCCACCGTCCGATGCGCCGTCCCCTCCGCCTACGACGCCGACCTGTACCTCATGGACTCGGCCGGCAGCACCGTGGAGCGCTCCGTCAACAGCGCCGCCGGGCGGGCCGTGGTGATGCCGTCGGTGCCCCAGCAGGCGTTGCTCGAACACGTCGACCTGATGGTCCACCACGGCGGCAACAACTCCTTCACGGAGTGCGTCCGCGCGGGCGTCCCGGCGATCAGTTCTCCGTCGCGCGCGACGCGGAGCGCTCGGGCGTGGGTGTGGTCGCCGATCCGAACGCCGCAGGGCCGGCCGAGATCGGCGCCGCTCTGGAGGCGTTGTCGGTCACGGCCGGCCCACGGGTTGCCGAACTGGCCGGCCAGGTCCGTGAGCACGGGCCCCTATGGGGAGCCGCGCGCCTGCTCACGGTCATGCGGGAGCGGGCACCGGCACGGCACGCGTGACGGCCTCAGGCACAGACGCATCAGGTGCCGGGCAGCGATACTGGTGTCCCGAACCGCACCGGCACACCAGGCGCGTACAACACGCTGAGCGGTGCTTCCCTGGGCCGGGACAGGCCTGCGGCCGCGATGAGGGAGTCGTCCCAGTCGAGCAGGGAGCAGTGGCGGAAGGACCACTCGGGGTGGGTGTTGGGGAGGTAGTAGGAGCGTCCGAACGCACGTCCGTGCAGTCCCCAACGGTTCGTGAGGAACTCCTCGACGGGGTCCGGTGTCGTGGGGGTGCTGGTTACCTCCAGCCACACGCGGGCCCCGGCGTTCGGTGTTCCGCGCCGGCTGGTCCGGTACAGCAGGCGGTTGTCGAACCAGTGGCTGTGGATGCGGGACCACCGGTACGGGAGCCGGAAGGACGCGTCGGCGGCCAGGACGGGCAGCAGGCGGTCGCATTCCAGCGAGCGGAACACCACTCCGCGGCGCCCCAGCGCGTCCCGGCTGTAGAGGCGGACGTTGACCTCGTCGAAGGACCCGAGATACGGGATCGGCGGGGTACGGCCGAAGGCGAGATCGCGCATACGGAAGAAGACCAGGCCGACGTACGTGCGGCCGTTGTGGAGGTCGGGGACGGTTCCGGGCGGCAGAAGCCCGGCCACCTGGAACGGGTCTACAGGCCAGTGCAGGAACACCAGGTCGCGCCAGTTCTGCCGGAAGAGGGTCCGCCGCAATTCCCGCGGCGCGTGAGGGGCCACCGGCTCCACGGGGTGCATGGTCCGGTGGTACCGGCGGGGCGATCCACTGTCGGGCACGGTTGCTCCTCGGCCGCCCGTCCTACCGCTCGACGTCGAGCGGGGCATCACGGCCCGGCTTCACCAGCCGGGCGCCGGCGGAGAGCGCGGCGACGATCGCGTCCACCGCATCGGTGACGGGCAGTCCCGCCGGCAGCGCGGGAGGCGTTCCGAGGACGGCTCGGCCGGCGAATCCCGTCTCCACGTGGGGCAGACGGATCTCCAGCACCGCGACCCCGGACGCCCGCTGCTCGCGCCGGACTCCCCGGAGCCACGCGGCCAGGGCCGCCTTCGACGCGGAGTAGTCGGCCATGCCCGCCGAGGGCGACTCGGCGACGACGCCCGTGACCGCCGCGATCACGCCGCCCGGCTTGACGACGGGAAGGGCGGCTCGCAAAAACGCCAGGGGAGCCAGCGTGTTGACGGTGAACAGGTGCTCGGCCACGGCGTCGTTCACCGACTCGGCCGGTCCGAAGGCGGCAACGCCGACGCAGACGACGACCGCGTCCAGCCCGTCGAGTTCCCCGGCGGCCCAGGTCACCGTGCGTGCGCACTGCTCGAGGTCGTACGCGTCGAAAGCGCGGGCGGGGGCGTCGCCGCAGGCCCGGGACACGCGGGTGAGGCCTTCGCGGTCGCGGCCCGCAACGGCCACGGCAGCTCCCTGCTCGTGCAGCCGCAGTACCAGGGCGGCGCCGAGGGCTCCCGTTGCGCCGGGAACCAGGATCCCCGCACGGCTGATGACCATGACACACCTCCCGTACCCCGGATGGCCCGGGGCATCGGACGACTCGCCTCCCTTCTTCGGCAGGTGATCGATCCCTGGATGCGGCAGTGGACCGGCCGCAGGCAACTCGCGCCCGCTCTCCGGCCGGCCCGCGACCGTGTGACCCTGAACTGCGCCCGCCGGCTGCGGCGCCCGGCCGGTATTCGCCGCCTCTGCGCAGTTCGGCCCCGTCATCCCGGCCCATCCCCGTCATATCGCGTCTCGAGGAGCCCAGTTCACACCAGTGCGCAGGACCGCGCAGACCCCGCAGCGGCGTGCCTGCTCCTTCGCGAGGCCGAGTTTCGTCGCGAACGGTGCGGTCAGCCTCTGCATCCGCGGACGCCATGACACCGGAAAAGTGGCGAAAGCATCCCAAAATGCTTCACCGGTCCGTAATGAGAGGGAACGCAATGATCGTAAAGAAGCTGCACGATGCGGGCGTCCAGAGTGAGCACGCCTACGCCGCGGCCTTCGGCTCCATCGGCCTTTCGCTCGTCTCCTGGCTGGCGTCCAACAGGCAGGAGAACCTGGAGCGGGCCGACCGTTGGGGCATCTTCGTGGGGGAGTGGGCGCCCACCTTCTTCGCTCTCGGGCTGGCACTGGCCAACTACGAGCAGAGCGATTCCGCGGTGGCCGACCGCTGACCGACAGACCGCATCGGCCACCACCCCGTCCGGCCTGCATCTGCGATCCGCGGACGCGCGCCTCCCCGACCGAGAAGACGCTGATGCGAGACATGATGGCAATGGAGGCGAGCTCGGTGACGGAACTGCTCGACAGTGGGATCGAGGACGTTTCGGCCGGGCGACGCGCGGGGCCGGGCGGGCCGCCGACCTGGCGCGAGCTGGGGTTGCAGTCGATGTCGGCGACGCTGGTCGAATCGCTGAGCCGACGAGGAAGCCGCTTCTTCGAAGCACTGTGCCAGTGGCCTCGATGGCATGCACTGAACGAGCGTGCACTCGCGGTGACGCACCATCCCCTGCTCATGGCCGAGTCTGCCCGTCAGCTCGCCGCCGCCCTGGAGTTGCGGCATCTCAAGGGCGCGGATGACAACCGACTCCAGCCCGTCTCGGTGAGCCTGGGAGTGGACCCGAGAGCACAACCGGTTGAGCGCGGCGCCGCGTCGGACGTCCTGGTGCACGTCACGGTCAGCGATCTCGTCGAACGAATGGGTGCTGTCGCCGCGTACCGCCTGACGGCCGAGTTCTTTCACGCCGGCACGCGCTTCGGCGCCTGCGGCATGACGCTGGCCCGCCCTTCACGCCCTCCACTGGAGGTGGCCTCCACGCCGTATCCGGGCCTGCTGCGTCCCGCCCCGGCCGCCGTGGGAGCGTCGGCCGAACCGGACGTGCTGCTCGCGCGCGGAGCACAAGGGCGACTCGTGATCGCCCCCTGCGACCCCGGGCACCCGGTGCTCCTGCCGGGCCGCCCCGCCCTGCTGCCGGCGCTCGCCGTCATGGAAGCCGGACGACAGGCGACGCTGCTCTACCGCGGGGCCCTGCCGTCCGCTGTGGCCGGCATCGCTGTGCGGCTCGACGCGCCGGTGCCAAGCCGCGGGGCGGTCGTCGAGGTGGCGGCCGAGGGCGGCGCCTCGCGCTTCCTCGTAAAGGCCGGGGAACAGATCGCCGCCATGGGCACGGTCACCTTGTTGCGGCCCTGAACGCGGCACCGGTGATCCGCGCTGTCGTTGGCGTGCCGGACCCCCCGCCGATGTTCGGCCCGGGCAGCTCCGACGGACCTTCGTCGGAGCTGCCCGTCCGGGCTGCGGCCATCCGGGTGTGCTGAAGCCGTGTCAGGCGAGCGACCGAAAGCCGATTGGCCATGCTGGGCGGAAATCAACACGCTGTCCAGTGACGAGGAGTACGGCATGCCGATGAACTCGGTGGCCAGATTTCTGGCGGCTCTGAACCCGCAGGACCGGCAGAAGGTCGACGCCGAACCACGCGATGAGCAGGAGCGCCTCGCCGCGGCCTGGGAAAGCGAGCTGGAGGCAGACGCCGAACTGGACACGCTCGACGAGTTGTCGCCGGTCGCGGCGGAAGCAGAGGCGGCCCGTCGTGTTCTGGACCGCAGAGACGGCTGACCCCTGTGGCACCCGTGCCACCGCGGTCACGGCCGGGGGCCGATCGCGAACATGGTCAGCCGTGCGGCATGTGGTCCGGTGGGACGTCCGGCGTTGACTCTCCCTACCAGCCCTGTGTTTTAGGCGCGCCCTTGAAGGGGCCTTGCACGTCCGAGGTGATCCAGCCGCCGTAGAAGTCTCCGTCCTGGGCCCGCGCCTCTTCGCCGCCGACGAGGCAGCGGTCGACGCGGCTGACGTAGAAGGCGAAACAGTTCCTGAGGGCGGTGTAGGCGGGTTCGGGGTCGGAGTAGCTCCAGGCGGCACGACCGTGTACTTCGCGGCCGATGATCAGGTCCCAGTAGCGGGCGGTGCCCTTCCATTCGCACCAGGAGTGGCCGTTGGTCGGGAGCAGCAGGTCGGTCCTGACGTCTTCCGGTGGGATGTAGAACGTCGGGGGATGGCTGGTCTCGAGGACCCGCAGTGCCCGTCGGGTCTCGGCGATCACGTGGCCACCGCATTCGATCCTGACGAGGCGGTCGTCCGGTAGGACAGCGGGGGGCCGTGGATAGTCCCATACGGACTCGATTGTGCGATCCATGGATTCGGGCATGCCGTCTCCTCGCCCTGAGCGCACACGCCTCGGTCAGCGTGTTCGTCACTTCTTCTCCCGATCCCGGGATCCCGGATGAGATGTCCTGTGATCGATCGGGCCATCGTGCCGTGGCGGGATGGGTACCGGGTGGCAGGTGACGGTCTCGGGTGGGTTTCGAAGGCAGTGCCGGCGCGGGTACCGGTCCCGAGGACAGCGATGTGCGCAGGTGCTGAGGGCGCCGACGACCGGTAGAACGTAAAGGGTGAAGGACGAAGGCAGCCCTGCTGAGGATGCGCGGCCGCACCGTGTGGCGAGGCCGGCGATCGACTACCAGGCGCTGTTCGCGGTCACCCCCAGTCCCTGCATGGTGCTGGGCCCGGACCTGGTGCTCGCCGACATCAACGAGGCGGCCTGCCAGGTGACCGGCCGCACCCGGGAGGATCTTCTCGGGAGGTATCTCTTCGATGCCTTCCCTGAGAATCCGGCGGACCCGGACGCCGACGGGGTGCGGAATCTGCACACCTCCCTGCACCGCGTTCTGAGCTCGAAGGAGCCGGACACGATGGCGCCGATGAAGTACGACATCCCCGTGGCCGGGCGGCCGGGCGTGTTCGAGGAGCGGTGGTGGTCCGCGATCAACACTCCGGTGCTCGGACCGGACGGGCAGGTGGAGTGGCTCCTCCACCGGGGGGAGGACGTGACCTCGTTCATCCGCTCTCACCCCCGCCTGCGAGAAGGCGGCGCGCTCAGCGATGTGGAGGCGATGGAGGTCGAACTGTACGCGCGAGCACGTGAGCTCAAACGGCTGAACGAGGAACTGCGCCACGCCCATGCCCGGGAACGCCAGGTCGCCCTCACCTTGCAGGAGGCCATGCTCCACTCGCCTCATCTGGCCCGGCACCGGGAGACCGCGGTGCGCTACTTGCCCGCCGGGTCACTGAACGTGTGCGGCGACTGGTACGACGTGGTCGACCTGCCCGAGGACAGATTCGCCGTCGCGGTCGGCGATGTCGTCGGCCACGGACTTGAGGCCGCCGCCGTCATGGGTATGCTCCGCAGCGCGTTGTCCGCCGTCGTCCGGGCCGTGGAGTGGCCTGCGGAGGCCCTGGACGTTCTGGGCCTGTATGCACGCGACGTGGAGGGTGCGCTGTCCACCACGGTCGTCCAAGCCGTCGTCGACACCCGTGCCCGCCGCATCGTGTACAGCAGCGCCGGCCACCCGCCCGCCATCCTGGTCCACTCCGACGGCACCTTCGACCTTCTCGACCAGGCCACCGACCCACCGCTGGGAGCCCGCCCCGAACCCGTCCCCCACCCCCAGGGCGTCCTGCCCTACACCCGCGGCGACACCTTCGTGCTCTACACCGACGGCCTCATCGAACGCCCCGGCGAGGACATCGACGACAGCCTGCGACGCCTCACCGACGCGCTCGCCCGCCATGCCCGCCGCGAACCCGAACGCCTCGCCGACACCCTGCTCGCGAACCTCGGCGTCAGCAGCAGCACCCGCGACGACGTCGCCCTGGTCGTCATCCGCCTGTGATCCACGCGCCACCAGCATGGTGCACTCCCTCTGCACACCAGCCAGGTCGAGGCCGCCAAGGCAGGCAGCCACGTCCGGGATTTCGCGAAGCCAAGGCCTGACTCTCACGAACCCGGTAGAACGGCCGATGCCTGGGAAGACGCGAGTTGATCTTCGTTGACGTCCCAGGGGAGGAAACATCACCATGGCCGTTCCCGCACGCGCCCGGCGCACCGCGCGCCGCTCCCGTCGGTTCGAACTCCGGGCGACGGCCCTCTACTTCGCCCTCCTCGCGGTCATCCTCGCTCTGGTGGGCGCGGCCGCCCGCACCGCGGCCGCCGCCGCGGTGCACCGTCCCGCCTGGGCCGTGGCGCTCGCCCTTGTGGGCGTCGGCACCGTCATGGCCGGCTGCCGTGGGAGGCGCCGGATATCGGCGGCGAGGATCGCGCGCCGCGCGGCCCTGGCCCTGGACGAAGCCACGCAGACGGCGGTCGAAGCGCTCGACACGGCGTCACCGGCTCCCGCCGTCGGCCTGGTCCCCGCCGCGGCCGGCACCTGCGGCTGCCTCGGCACGGATCCCGCCGTCCTGCTTCCCGAGACCGTGCCCGAGACGCCCTTGGACACGGTGGAGATCGCCTACGAGGCCCTGGACCCGGACGAGTTCGAACAGGCGGTGGCCGAATTGTGCCGGCGCGACGGCTGTCTCGACGTGGACGTCGTGGGCGGGGCCGGGGACCTGGGCGCCGACGTCGTGGCGAGGACGCCCGACGGCCGCTCGGTCGTCATCCAGTGCAAGCGGTACTGCGACGGCAACCGGGTCGGCTCACAGGACCTGCAGCGCTTCGGCGGCACCTGCTTCACCGTTCACGGTGCCGATGTCGCCGTCGTGGTCACCACCAGCGACTTCACCGCCCCCGCCCTCGACTACGCCGAGCAGTGCGGCATCGTGTGCGTCGACGGTCCGCAACTGCGCCGCTGGCAGGAGGATGCGGGACCGAGGCCGTGGGAGGCGCAGCCGTCGGCGGCCTGAGGCGGGCCGCGTCGGCGGTCCGATTCCAGGGCCTGCCGGGTCCGGGGGACTGATCACCGACGCCGCGATCAGTGCCGCCCTGCCAGCGGGCGGCACCCTGCTGTACCGGCGGAGCCGGGCCGCTTCCCGCCCGTGACGCCACGCTCCGGGTGCCGCTCGCGTCCCTCGCAGCGTATGGGCGTCAGGGAGGCCGGGCCCGCGCGTTGCCGCCGGGGCCGGTACAGCCGCAGGACCAGGAATGCGACCAGGGGCAGGCCCGTGCTTCAGGTGGTGAGGGTGATGCGAGACTTGCGGCATGGACACCCGTGGCAGGAACAACGTCACCGTCACCGGCCGTGCGGACGGGCCGGTGCTCCTGCTGGCGCACGGGTTCGGCTGTGACCAGAACATGTGGCGCCTGGTGGTCCCCGCGCTGGCCGCGGACTTTCGGGTGGTGATGTTCGACTACGTGGGCTCCGGCCGTTCTGATCCTTCGGCCTGGAGCGAGCAGCGCTACAGCTCGCTGGAGGGCTATGCCCTTGATGTGCTGGAGATCTGCGAGGAGCTGGACCTGCGGGATGTGATCTTCGTGGGGCATTCGGTCAGTGCCATGGTCGGGGTGCTCGCGGCGGCCAGGGCCCCCCAGCGGTTCTCCCGCCTGGTGATGGTGGCTCCCTCGCCCCGCTACATCGACGAGGACGGGTACCGGGGCGGTTTCAGCACGGACGACATCAATGAGCTGCTGGATTCGCTGGAGTCGAACTATCTGGGCTGGTCCGCCGTGATGGCCCCGGTGATCATGGGTAACGCGGACCGGCCGGAGCTCGGCCAGGAGCTGACCGCGTCGTTCTGCGCGACCGACCCGGACATGGCCCGGGTCTTCGCCCGAACGACGTTCCTGTCCGACAGCCGCGCCGATCTCAAGACGGTCGCGGTGCCGACGCTGGTGCTGGAGTGCAGGCAGGACATGATCGCCCCGCGCGAGGTCGGCTCATACGTCAATGAGGCCATTCCCGGCAGCCGTCTGGTCACGCTGGATGCGACGGGGCACTGCCCGCAGCTGAGCGCACCGCAGGCCACCGTTCAAGCGATCACCGACTTCATCGGCGCTGCCGCATGATGTGCCGTACCAGCCATGACCCGGGCGAGGAACCGGACGTGGGTGTCGCGGACGCGGTGTTCATCTCGATGCTGGAGGACAGTGCCGAGGAGCTGTACGAGCAGGCACCGTGCGGCTACCTGTCGACACTGATGGACGGAACCATCGCGAAGATCAACACCACGTTGCTGGACTGGCTTGGCCTGTGCCGGGCTCAGGTGGTGGGCCGGATGAGGTTCGCCGATCTGCTCACAGTGGGCGGGAAGCTCTACCACGAGACGCACTTCGCCCCGTTGTTGCAGATGAAGGGAGAGGCCAGCGGCATCGCCCTGGACATCAAAGCCTCCGGAAAACAGCGGATGCCGGTGTTGGTCACATCGAAGGTGAAGACCAGCGACGACGGCGAGCCGCAGCTGATCCGCACGACCGTCTTCGACGCCCGCGACCGCCGCGCCTACGAGACTGAGCTGCTGCGCGGCCGCCAGGCGGCGGAGGAAGCACGCCGGCAGGCGGAGGCCGACCGCGAACGGCTCCAGGAAGCCCTCGCCGTCCTTCAGCAGAACCTGCTGCCCGCCGAGCTGCCCAAGGTCCCGGGCCTGGAGGCCGCCTCCTACTACCACACCGCCTCCCCGGACCTGCTCGGCGGAGACTTCTACGACCTGTTCCCCCTCGACGCGGACCGATGGGCATTCTTCCTCGGCGACGTCTGCGGCAAAGGCCCCCAGGCCGCTGCGGTCACCTCACTGACCCGCTACACGCTGCGGGCCGCCGCCCTGCACGACCCGGACCCCGTCACCGTGCTGAGCACCCTGAACACCGTGCTGCACGAGCGGTACACCAGCGGCGACACCCGCTACTGCACCGCCATATTCGGCGTCCTCACCCCCGCCGACGACCACGTCAGTGTGCACGTGGCCTCCGGAGGCCACCCCTCCGCACTGATCCAGCACGCGGATGGCACCGCAGACTATCTGCCGACCCCCGGCGGCATGCTCGTCGGCGTCCTGCCCGGCGCACAGTTCGAAACCGCCCGCACCCGGCTCTTTCCCGGCGACACCCTGCTGCTCTACACCGACGGCCTGACCGAGGCCCGCACGGGGCCCGATCGCGAGCTGTACGGCGAGGACGCCCTGCGCGCCTTCACCGCCGCCCAGCCCGCTGCTGGACCGCAGGCCCTGATCACCGCACTGACAGGGCTCCTCACCGGGTTCGGTGACGGCCTCGACGACGACACGGCGCTGCTTGCCCTCGGCGTGCCCGCCCCGCTTCCCACCCCGCGAGTGAAGACCTGAGATGAGCCCGCTGACGATCACCTCCCGAGATGCCGCCACCGGTCCCGTACTGGAGATCACCGGTGACCTCGACTACGAGACCGCCCCAAATCTCCGCAAGTCCCTCGACAATCTCACCCTGACCGGCGGGCAACTGCTGGTCCTGGATCTGGCCGGCCTGGAATTCTGCGATTCCAGCGGCATCACCACTCTGCTGGCCGCCCGCAACCTGGCCGCCGAACGAGGCGGTGACATGGCCCTGGCCGCGGTCCCCGCCAACACCGCCCGCATCCTGTCCATCATCGGTCTGGACCGGGTCTTCATCATCCACCCGGACGCCGCAACGGCCACCACCCCCCGCTCTGCGGGAGGTTGATCCGGCCGCCGGGCCGGCTGACGATCAACTGGACGATCTCCACCGCGGCGCTCGCCACCGGAATCCCGTAGCCCTCTCTCGGCTTTGTCGGCAAAGGCAGTCGCGATAGGGCGGCCCCGGGCGATGCAGGAGCCGCCGCCCCTCCACGCACCCCGCACACCCGCGGTGGAGCTGACCTCTTCGAGAAGTGTGAGCCCGCTTCGCCTCTCTGGCGGGCCCGGCTCAGGGCTCGTACGCCGAGGGCCGGGGAGTGGAGGAGAACTGGCCGGCCGCCCGTCTTTGTGAACCTTTTCATCCTCTCCCCAGAGTCTTCACCCGCCCCGTCGGGGACCCGGGCGGGGACGCGCTGCTCTGGCGCATCGGAAGCCGCGCGGGGCTCTGGCCTGCGTCTTTCGCCAGGTGAGGTGGTTGTCTCCGCCGGGGGTTGGGAGCGCTATTGCCGCAGGTGCCGGAGCCGCAGGGGAGTGAGGCGCCTGTTCGGAGGCGCTCAGGAACGAGAGTGAGTTGCCAGTAATGGTCCTCGTGGAGGATGGTTGCCGTAGGGCAACTTTCTTCGACCGGATGAGGTGAGGGGTTCGCGTAGCGGGCCTTCGTATTGGTGACTTCCACCCAGCAGGAACAAGCCGTGAGCACAGATGCTCCGGCTTATGTGCCATGGACGTCCGTGCCCTACCCGGTCCTTATCGCGGATCCCGCCGGTGCGGTACTCCACGTCAACGCCCAGGCCGGCGGACTCTTCCCCGCGATCCGCTCCGGTGCTGCCCTGGCCGGGAGCGTGCCGGCCTGGCTCGCGGACGCACACGCACGCCAGGTGGCAGACGGCCCGAGCGACAACGTCCTGGTGTCGGGCCTGGTGGGGGAGAGGACCTTTGAGGCTCATCCCACCGTGCAGGACGACGGGGACGTCGTGTGGTGGTTCGTGGACGATACCGATCACCGGCTGGCCCGTGAAGCACTGCGGATGGAGCGCGAGCGGACCGCTTTCCTCGCCGAAGCCTCCAACACCTTGCTCTCGTCACTGAATCTGGAGCGGTGCATGGACGTGACCGCCCAACTGGCCGCCGAACATCTCGCGGACGCCGCGCTGGTCATCGCGCCCCGCAGCGCCCACCGACTGCCGGTCGTGGTCTGCCTGCGCGGCGGCGGCACGCAGCGCTTCCAGTGGAACGTCGACCCCGAGGAAGTCCCTGGTCTGGGGGAGGCTCTCCAGGGCTTCCCCCCGGTGCCGTCGCGATGGGTCGACCCCGCCTCGGCCCCGGCCTGGCTCGTCCCCGACGGATTCGGCACAGTCGGTTCGATAGTCGTCACGCCGCTGCCCGGGCACGGCGTGCCCGCCGGAGCCCTGATCCTGCTGCGACGCAGCGGGGAGACCGCGTTCAGCGAGGCGGAGGAGGTCTTCGCCCGTCTGTTCGCCGCCCGCGCCGGCGCCGCGATGTCCGCGGCACGCCTCTACGCCGAGCAGTCCTCCCTGTCCCGGACCCTGATGCAGGACCTGCTCCCGCCGGTCCTGCGCCAGATCTCGGGAGTGGACTTCGCGGGCGGCTACCGGCCATCGAAGGACCACGAGCGCATCGGTGGCGACTTCTACGACGTCCATCCCGCCGCCACCGACGGCGAGGCGTCCTTCGCGGTCCTGGGCGATGTCTGCGGCAAGGGCCTCGAAGCCGCCGTCCTGACCGGAAAGATCCGCAACACACTTCAGGCTCTGCTGCCCATGGCCGATGACCACCAGCGCGTGATCGACCTGCTCAACGGCGCGCTCATCAACTCCCGCCACACCCGATTCGCCACCCTCGTCATGGTCTCCGCCGTGCGCGAGGCCGGCTCCGTGCGCCTTCAGGTGACCAGCGCCGGACACCCGCCGGCCCTCATCGTGCGAAGCGACGGCACCGTGGAGGAAGGCAGCTCCCGCGGCACACTCGTCGGGGTCTTCCCCACGGCCCGCGCGACGACCGCTCAGGAGACGCTGGCTCCCGGTGAGTTCTGCGTGCTGTTCACCGACGGCATCACCGAGGCCAAGGGCGGCCCGTTCGGCGACGAGATGTTCGGCGAGGACCGGCTGAAGGACGCGCTGGCCCAGTGCGCGGGGATGCCCGCGGAGGCGATCGTGGAACACGTGCAGATGCTCGCATCCCAGTGGGTGGGATCCGCGACGCACGACGACATGGCCGTCATGGTCATCGCCGCTCCACGTTCCCACCACCTCAGCGCGGTGGACGGCCATACTCGGGGCAGGTTCACCGCATGACCCCTACCGTCACCGTCTCCCTGGAGCACCGGATCGACCAGCTGTGGGAGGCGGTCTCGCTCGGCGACGAGCAGGCCGCCACTCGTGCGGTCTTCGGCGCGCTCAAGGACGGTACGCCGGCGGAAAGCGTGCTCCAGGACGTGATCGCGCCCGTTCAGCGCAAGGTCGGCGAAGAGTGGGCCGCCAACCGCCTCACCGTCGCAAGGGAACACGCTGCCACCGCGATCAGCGACAGGGCCGTCGCCGCACTCTCCCATCACCACGCCGCCCACGCCGCAGTCGGCCGGGGCACGGTGATCGTGGCCTGTGTGGACGGGGAATGGCACGGCCTGCCCGCCCGCCTCCTGGCCGAAGTCCTCAAATTGCGCGGCTGGACGGTCGACTACCTCGGTGCTCAGGTCCCCACCGACCACCTGATCACGCACATCCACCAGACCGGGCCCGAAATGGTGGCGCTCTCCGGCTCGATCGCCACCCGCCTGCCGACCGCGCACGCCACGATCACCGCGGTCCAGGCCACCGGCACCCCCGTCCTGGTCGGCGGGGCCGCCTTCGGCCGGCACGGCCAGTACGCCCGCCTGCTCGGCGCCGACGCCTGGGCCCCGGACGCGAGGACCGCTGCGGACCGGCTCGACCAGGGACCGCTGCCCCGCCCCGCACCGGCGCACCAGCCCATCGACGACCTGCCGCACCTGGCCGACCAGGAATACACCATGGTCGCCCGCACCCACACCCGCCTGGTGCGCACGGTCATGGGCGCACTGGAAGAACGCTTCCCCGCCATGCGCGACTACACCACCCGGCAACGCCAGCACACGGCCGAGGACATTGCGCACATCGTGGACTTCCTGGCCGCCGCCCTCTACACCGGCGACCCGCAACTCTTCACCGACTTCCTCACCTGGACAGCCAAAATCCTCAACGCCCGCAGCGTCCCCGCCCGTTCCCTCACTCCGGCCCTGGACATCCTGAGCGAGCAGCTCAAGGACTTCCCCCGGGCCGCTCTCATGCTCACCCAGGCCACCGACTGCCTCACCGGGACAAGGTCCGTGATCGCCTCCGACTCCAGGAACACCGCATGACGCCTCCCTTTGGACTCGAACCCACCCAGTTCCGTCTGACCGCCGCACCCGGCCCGGACGAGGACGTCCTGATCCTGAAGATGCACGGGTTCCTCGACTACGACTACGCCGACTGCTTCCTGGCTGCCGCGACCGAGCACCTCGAAGGCACACCAGGCCTGCGCGCCCTGCACCTGGACTGCAGCGACCTGGACGGCCTCGACTCCATGGGCCTGGCCATGCTGCTGATGCTCCACCGCCGCACCACCGCAGCGCACGTCACCCTCTACCTGGACGCCCGGCCCCCGGCCCTCGAGCGGATGCTGGACATCACCGGCACCCTGGACCACCTCGCCCCCCATCACGCTGCCACGACGAGCGGTCCCGCCGAGCCCCACCGCATGGCATATCGTCATACGTCAGAAGACGACATACGCCTCGACCGCGCCGGCCAAGGGCACCGGCCCTCCGGATCGGACTCCAGCGGCTGACGTCCCAACCCTGCGTGTGTCACCGGCATCAGGGACCAGGCACCTCGGATGGGAACCCGCATGACCGAGCGCACCCGCCCCACCCTCGATCCCCTTCGCGCCGCGGCCCGCCAGGCCGGCAGCATCGCCGAACTCCTCGACGTCATGTGGGAACAGGACCGCGACGCCCCACCCCCCTACATCCCCGTCTCCCAGCTCCGCGTGATGTACATCGTCGACCGCGAGAACGGGATACGCATGCGAGCCCTCAACCGGCTCCTGGGCGCTGCGCCGCCCTCGGTCTGCCGCCTGGTCGACCGCCTCCAGGCCCTCGGCTTCGTCGAACGCCGGCCCTGCCCGGACAGCCGCCGCGAAATCACGCTCTCCCTGACCGGGGCAGGCCGCAAGCACCTGGCCCGAATCCGTGAACGGCGCGACCACCTCCTGGTCCAGGCCCTCGCCGGCATGCCGAGCCGGCAGCGCACCGCACTGACCGAAGCCCTCACCGGATTGCAGCAGGCCCTGGTCGACCAGCCCATGCTCCGCCTTGCCCCAGAGGACGTCCCACCCGTCTCCCTGGCGCGAGACACAGCACGATCCGCCTGACATTCGTACACGCCATCGCAGCAGACCAGTTGTGGCCAAAGGCCGGCAGGCCGAGCCGTATCTCCTCGCGTTCGCGGCGAGTGCGGCCGAGGGGGAACACCCGGCGGTGTTCTCCAGCCGTACGCTGTGTTGTCTCACCTCGTGTCGCGGCTGAGGGAGCGAAGTGGCGTACGAATGGCGGCTGTTCCGGGGCAATGATGGCGGAGCGCCCGCAGCCGACTGGCCCGGTGGGACGACCTGGAGGCGCGTGAACGCGCGCTCGGGCTGCGTGAGCGGCAGCCGATCCTTGCCGGAGGGTGGGGTCGCCCCACGGTTGACGGGCTGGTGCCGCGCCCGGTCGGCGCCGGGAAGCAGCTGGGTGGGTGGCTTCCGGGACAGCCCCCGACCGGGGGACTTGTGCCGGACCTTGGTGGCCGCGCCGGCCGCGTAGCGCCGCGCCCCGGCGGCTGAACCGGCCGTCACCGCGACGAGGCAGGTCACGGTGGAATGGTGGGAAGACGCCCGACGCGGTCGGGAGGCTGCTTGCCGCTCCAGGAAGCGCGGCGCTCCCCATGGCCGACTTCGTCATCCGCCCCGGTGCACGGTGCCTGATCCGTCACCTTCCGCCGCCACGGCAGCCCGCACCCGCTGCTCCTCGCGAGCAGAGGCGACATCCCGTTCCAGGGGGGTGCGACTCACGGCCGTCGCGAGGTCTTCCAAGGCCCGTTTCTGCAATTCCGCCTCGCGCCGCACGACCGGGCTCCGATTGCCGGCGGCGGCGTCCTCCCACGCGAGGAGCGCCTTCTCCACACGCTCCCAGTCCGGATTCCTGTGCTCGCGCACGTCGACTGCTGCCTTCGCGGTGTCGGTCTCCAGGGCCTCGGCGAGCCGCTGCGCCTCGGGGACGAAACGGCTGTCGTCCTGTGGGACGTGGCTCTCCATGAGCATCACCGCCCGGCCGAACCCCTTCAGCGCCTTTTGCGCCTCCTCCGCCTCACGCGACGTCAGACCCCTGGGGCGGACCGGTTCCTGCCTTGCCCGGTCGTATGCCTCCTGCCAGGCGGCACGTGCCTCCCTGCTCGCCAGCAGTGCCCTGCGCAGGGCGGCGTGATGCTCCTGGGTCGGTTCGGCGTAGCTGCGGAGCACCGCGGCCGCGTAGCGGCCGTTGGCGGCGAGCCAGTCCGCAAGCCGGCCCGGCAGCCGGGGCGTCTCCCACGCGGGGAACACGACGTAGGCCAGCATGGCCAGGGCCCCGCCGAGCAGGGTGAGCACCACCCGCTCCGGGACCGTCTGCTCCCATGTCTGGCCGCCCATGCCGAGCAGGAAGACGACGTACGCGGCGGTGAAGCACTGGGAGTAGGCGTAGCCGGTACGGATCATCGTGTACGACAGGCCCGCGAAGACCACCGCCAGCGCGCCGAACACATGGGCGTCCGGGCCCAGGGCCCGCACCATCCCGGTGGCGAGCGCGACCCCCGCCAGGGTCCCGGCGAGACGGGCCACCGCGCGCGCGTACGTCCGGTGGAAGTCCGGCCGCATCACCATCACCGAGGCGATGGGCGCCCAGTAGCTGTGGCCCAGGGGCAGCCGGGCGGCGATCAGGTAGCCGAGCGTGGCCACTGCCGCCAGGCGGACGGCGTGCCGGAACACCGGCGAGTCCCGGCGGAGCTCGCGGCGGACCGCCTGGGCGACGACCGGGACAAGCCGGAGCATTGTCGGGCGCACCAGGAACTGAGCGCCGGCAGGGCCGGGCGGCGTTGGCGTCTTCTCGGGCGCATCGCCGCTTCCGGCGATCTCCAGCGCCTCGCCGAGCAGTTGTACGAGCCGCTCGGCCGTTTGCCGCGCGGGCCCCTCCAATACCTCGTGCTCCTCGTCGATACGCAGGACGGCCGTGCTCCTGGTCGGCACCTCGGCGGGAGTGCCGTGGCGGATCGAACGGGCGGCCGCATCCAGGACGTCGGCGGCCGCGTCGAGCAACTCCCCCGCGCGGTCCCGCCCGGGTCCCTCCGCCGGGGCGCCGACGTCCGGGTCGGCGAGCGCGGCGATGACCGGCCGAATACGCTCGGCGAGTCCTCGGGGGCCGTGCAGGACGGGGGGACGGGTGCGGGCCTGTGACGGCGTCACGGCGGCCGCGTCCCGGGCCGTCATCAGCGGCTCCGGGTCGAACGGGGCCGTCGGGTCGTGCCGCAGCCGGCGGGCGTAGTCCGCCAGTGCGGCTAGGGCGTCGGCGAGCGCGTCACGATGCGCCCCCCAACGGCGGATCGGGAACAGTAAGATCAGCACGGCTTGCACCACGCCTCCGAGCGCGATGACCCCGGCGTGCTCCAGGGCTCGCTCGACGCTCGTGGGCAGGGTGATGGTCACCAGCATGCTTCCGACGGTCGTCGCTGCGACGATCCCAGCGGTCGGTCCGACGGCCCAGGCCATCCCCGCGGCGAAGGCCCATACGGCCAGCAGCGGGAGGAACGTCACGAGTCGTCCCGCGGCCAGGTAGCCCACGAAGGTGCTGAGTGCCAGACCCGCGCCGGCGCCGAGCGCGATCACCTTGCGCGGACGCCAGGTGCGCTGGAAGGTGGCCCCACCCGCGGAGTAGGCACCGAGGGCGGCGGACGCGGCGTACGCAGGGGAGACGAGCCACAGTGCCGGCCCGACGACGATCGCCACCCCAGCGGCCGTGCGCAGCGCGAGCAGGAACTCCAGTCGCGTCTCCTCGATCGTGAGCCCGGATTGCACGACCTCTCCGAAGGCCCGCAGCCACGTCACGGGTGTGAGCCTGGCCGGAACACCTTGCCGGGGCGCATCGGCCTCATCAGGTCTCCTTCGTGGATACCCCGGCCTTCAGGCCGGGGAGGGAACGAAGCTCCTGCGGAGCAGGGCAGGGAAGGCCGGTTCGCCTCTTGGGCGGAGCGGCGTTGTCAGTGGTGGTCGTTAGGTTGGTCGCGTGTATCTGCGGTATTCCTTCCGGCTCGTGCCGACGCCGGGTCAGTGCATCGCGCTGGCCCGTACGTTGGGCTGTGCCCGGGTGGTCTACAACGATGCGCTGGCCGCGAGGAAGGCCGCCTACCGGGCGGACGGGTCGCGGATCGCGGCGGGTGTGCTGGCGAAGCGGGTGATCACGGAGGCGAAGAGGACGCCCGAGCGGGCGTGGCTGGCGGAGGTGTCGGTGGACGCCTTGCAGTCTTCTCTTCGTGATCTCGATACGGCGTACGCGAATTTCTTCGCGTCGGTGTCGGGCAAGCGGCCGGGGCGCCGTATGGGGCTTCCGGTGTTCAAGTCGAAGAGGGACAGCCGGCAGGGCGTCCGTTTCTCCAGGAACGGGTTCCGGCTGCGGGGCAACGGGCGGCTGAACCTCGCGAAGATCGGGGACGTGCGAGTGCGCTGGTCGCGTTCGCTGCCGTCGGCTCCCTCCTCGGTGACTGTGCTCAAGGATCCGTCGGGCCGGTACTTCGCGAGTTTCGTCGTTCAGGTCGAGCCCGAGCCGCTCGCGCCCGTCACGTCCGAGGTCGGTATCGACCTGGGGCTGATGCTCCCCCAGACTCCGTCCGGGGGGACCCCCATCGCCGTTCTGTCCGACGGGCGGGTGATCGACAATCCCCGCTTCCTGCGGCGTGCCGAGCGTCGGCTGAACAAGGCGCAGCGGGCGTTGAGCCGCAAGGCGAAGGGGTCGAGGAACCGGGCCAAGGCCCGGCTGAAGGTCGCCCGGGCGCACGCCCGGGTGGCCGATGCGCGCAGAAACTGGTGCCATCAGAGTGCTTCGAGGCTGGTCCGCGACAACCAAGCGGTCTACCTCGAAGACCTGGCGGTCTCCGGTCTCGCACGCACCCGCATGGCCAAGTCTGTGCACGACGCGGCATGGGGCATGTTCCGCCGCGTGCTGGAGGAGAAGGCGGCCCGCTACGGCCGGCACGTCGGCATCGTCTCCCGCTGGCTGCCCTCCTCGCAGACGTGCTCGGTGTGCTGGGTCGTGGACGGGACGAAGCCGCTGCACGTGCGTATCTGGCGGTGCGAGGGCTGCGGTACTGAGCATGATCGTGACCTCAATGCGTCGCGTGTGATCCTCGCCGCCGGGCAGGCGGAGAGGCTAAACGCCCCTGGAGGGCCGGTCAGTCCTGGAGTGGAAATCCCACGCCGGGCACGGCCCGTTGAACGGGGAACCCACCCGAAGGCCCAGCCGGTCACCACCGGCAGCCAGGCGGGAATCCCCGCCCTTTAGGACGGGGAGGATGTCAATGAGGTGAAGCAACCGTCGGGCAGGGAAGCCTCCCACACGCCCAGCGAACAGGCTCGAGGGCCTGTTCGCTGGGCGGCGTGCAGACACTGCGGACACTGCCCAGCGTCCGCCGTCCGTCCTTTCCTACCGGGCCGGAGTGCGTGCAATTGCCGTTTGGTCAGGTCCGACCGGAGCGTGGGCCATTGCCCCAGCCGCGGCCGGAGTATGGGCGGGACGGCAGCTCCGGGGCGCCTACCGCTTATGACCGTTCCCATGTCCGTTCGGATGCAGGACCACCTTGGTCCAGCCCTCGTCGCGTGCGTCGAAGTGCTCGTAGGCGGTGGGGGCCTCGTCCAGGCTGAGTTCGTGGGAGACGACGAAGCTCGGCTTCGCCTTCCCGCCGGCGATCAGATCTCGCAGCGCCCGGTTGTACCTCTTTACCGGTGCCTGCCCGGTGCCCATGCGCTGGCCCTTGAACCACATCATGCCGAAGTCGATGGGGACCTTGCCCTGAGCCTCCAGTTCGCCCTGGGCCTCCGCGCCGCCGGGGTCCTGGGGCAGGAACACGCCCACCACGCCGATGTCGCCCGTGAACCTGACCGAGTCGATCAGTCCGTTGAGCGTGAGGCTGGCGTCCTCGTGTCCCTCGGGATCGTGCGCCTGATAGCCGACGCACTCACAGCCGTTGTCGGCGCCCAGACCGAGGGTGGCCTCCTTGACGACCTCCGTCGGCTTCTGCTCAGCGGTGTTGATCGGGATGGCCCCGATCTCCTCCGCCTTGCGCAGCCGGTCGGGCTGGTGGTCGGCCACCCAGACACGCCCGGCGCCCTTGAGGAGGGCGGAGTAGGCCGCCATCAGTCCGACAGGGCCGGCCCCGAAGACGATCGTCTGGTCACCCGGCTTGACGTGGGCCATCTCGGTGGCGTGATAGCCGGTGGGGAAGATGTCGGCGAGCATCACGTAGTCGGTCTGCCGCTCGGCGGCGTCTTCACCTAGACGCAGCGCGTTGAAGTCGCCATAGGGCACACGCAGGAGTTCCGCCTGGCCGCCCTGGTAGGGGCCCATGTCGGCGAATCCGTAGGCGGCTCCGGCGAGAGCCGGTTCCGGCTGCATGGTCAGGCAGTAGTTGGTCAGCCCCCGCTCGCACTGCTTGCAGAAGCCGCAGGCGATGTTGAAGGGCAGGACCACATACTCGCCGACCTGGACCTTGCGGACGGCCGAACCGACCTCCACGACCTGGCCCATGTTCTCGTGTCCCAGGGTGCGGCCGGACTCGAACGAGGTGCGGCCCTCGTACATGTGCAGGTCCGAACCGCAGATGTTGGTGGTGGTGATCTTGACGATGATGTCGCAGGGATGCTCGGTCTTTGCGTCCGGTACGTCCTTCACGGTGACCGTTCGCGGGCCTTCGTATACAGCTGCTTTCATGATCGCTTCCTTCGGTGCTGAGGCATGACCGCAGCACGGGTGCGATGGAGAGGTACCGAGCCCGACTCCCGGGGTTGGTGCGACGGGGTCGGTGGCTCCGGAGTGCCTCTGTGGGCCGTTCACCCGGTTCAGGTGGAACGGCGGTGCCGCCGTGGGCCTGCCCGGCGGAGCTTCGGCGCTCCGGCGGCGTGCCTTCCGGGTCCCCGTCAGCCCTTGGCGCGAAACGACTACGCACCGATCGATCAGTGGAATCTTCGTACGCGGACGGCCACCAGCCATCGGCGAATCCGACTCGGGTCTCCAGCTAGTCGCCGTCGTTGTCTTGGAGCATTTGGCGGCGCTCCTGTTCGCGCTTGGAGTAGGCGGCTGCCCGGATCGCCTCGTCGCTCTCCAACCCTGATCCCAGCGCCCCGCCCACCGTGGCGACCGAAGCGACGAACCAGGACAACGTCCAGTATTCCGTGGCGTCAAGCGGGGTTCGTGTCGTGGAGGCGAACACTTGGCCGTTGAGGATGAACAGGGCCCACACCAAGTTGATGACGATCAGACCCGCGTAGCAGACGAGCACCCCGATGCCCACGGTCATGACCGTCGAGGCGTTGTAGAGCCCCGCCTTTTGCCTCGCCTCCTTCGAGGTCTCTGCCGATCGATGCCACAGCTGCGCGTCCACGATCAGCCAGCCGCTCATGAGCGCGACGGACCCGACCGTGGCGATCACGAGGCGTGGCGCGCTCAGGGACTCGGCCAGGCTCCAGATGGTGGAGTTCACCGTGGCGGCTACTCCTGTGGCGAGTGCGGCCGCCAGGGCTTTCGACAAGCCGGGCACCAGGCGCCACGGCCGGTTGGCGCGGACCATACCGAGGAGCACCCTGAGGTAACCGCGCGGTCCGCTGACGACATACCGAAGATCAGCGGTCTCCTCCTCACCGACGTGGCCCGGGTGGATAGGCGCGAGGCGGCTGACGAAGGGCCCTAGAAGCGGCTGACTCCGAGGAAGTCCCTCAGCCCCGGTGTCCCGGGGGCCCGTCAAGCTGAGCACGGCTTCTTCCACGGCCCGCCGGGCTCTCGTCTGCAGACGCAAGCCCCCCAGCGTAGGAAGGGACAGCAGGGCCAAGCCGTGTTCGTGACTCAGATCCAGAACGAGCTTGCGCCCGTGTGAGTGCAGCGGAAGGTCGGTGAGGGCCACGACGATGTCCCAACTCTCCGCTCTTCCGCGGTCCATGATCCGGCGCATCAAGGTGGGCTGGTCCTCGGTCCCTGCGGTGAACGGCTCACTGACCACCTCGACGTCGAACCGTTGCCCCTGGCCTGACTTGTCGGCGAGCCGAGCGGGAAGTATCCGTGCCATGCGCTGCGCGATCTCCGTGGGCGCGTCCGGATCCGACAGGAGAGCCACGACCGTAACGCCCTGAGACGACACCCGCATGACTCCCTCTCGTCGGCTGCCCCCGCGATCGCCCGTACCCACAGGATGCCCCCGAGGCATCGCCGACGCCGCGGGACACGCTGGCCCCTGCCGGCAGGGGCAAGGCGGTCGGTCAGGTCTCCCGGTCCTCCCCACACAGGGCCTGTTCCACCCCGGGCCACGGTTGCGTGCGCCACCGGGAGGCGAGCCACCGCGTTCGCGAAGGGCGCCGGCAGCAGAACAGGCCAAGGCCCCGACCGGTTCGGGGGATCCCCAGCCGGGGCCGATCGAGAGTGGGCGCGAAGGGCGGTCGCCTCGCGGCGGGGGCTCCAAAGGCCTTCACGCCCACGCTCGGATCACCGGTGAAGCCCCTCGAAGGTTCCCTGGGAGCGCCTCGTACCGGGATTCTCCGGACGCTCGTGTGAGCGGGGCCAGGTGTCGGCGCCTGTCGCGCGGTTCCCGGCACGATCAGGTAATCAGGAATGGTGAACAAGGATGCGACCGACACCTTCGTGCATGTCCGGGGCGCCAGTGAGAACAACCTGCGCAACGTCGACGTCGACGTTCCGCGGGACGCGATGGTCGCCTTCACCGGCGTCTCCGGTTCGGGCAAGTCCTCGCTCGCGTTCGGCACGCTCTACGCGGAGGCCCAGCGGCGCTACTTCGAGTCCGTGGCACCGTACGCCCGAAGGCTGTTGCAACAGGTCGGCGCACCGCACGTGCAGGAAATCACCGGACTGCCACCGGCCGTGGCCCTGCAGCAGCGACGCGGGTCGCCCAGTTCGCGCTCGACGGTCGGCACCATCACCACGCTGTCCAATCTGCTGCGCATGCTGTACTCCCGCGCTGGCACCTATCCTCCCGGGGCCGCACGGCTGGAGGCCGAGTCGTTCTCACCCAACACCGCGGCCGGCGCCTGCCCGGAGTGCCACGGACTGGGCGTCGTGCACGACGTCGCCGAGGACCTGCTTGTCCCGGATCCCTCGCTGAGCATCCGCGAGGGTGCGATCGCCGCCTGGCCGGGCGCCTGGCAGGGCGCCAACCTGCGCAGTGTCGTGAACGGTCTGGGGATCGACATCGACCGACCGTGGCGCAGGCTCAGGAAGAAGGACCGGGACTGGCTGCTGTACACGGACGAGCAGCCCTCCGTGTACATCGAGCCGGAGGAGGACCGCGTCGACTACGGCTACCAGGGCAAGTTCTGGAGCGCCCGCAAGCACGTCATGCACGTCCTCGCCGATTCCAAGAGCGAGAAGATGCGCGAGCGGGCGCTCCGGTTCGTCAGGAGTGTGCCCTGCCCCGCCTGTCACGGCAGCGGACTGCGGCCCGAGGCACTCTCCGTCACCTTCGCCGGACGTTCCATCGCCGAGATCAACGCGATGCCCCTCACCGAGGTCGTGGCGCTGCTGCGGCCCGTCGCGGAGCGGTCCGAGGCCGACGCCACCACGTCGACCGCCCGATCCGGGGAGACGACCGAGGTCGCGGTCCGGATCTGCGGCGATCTGGTCGCGCGGGTCGAGGTACTGCTCGACCTGGGCCTGGGATATCTCAGCCTCGGGCGCCGCTCGACGACCCTGTCGCCCGGCGAGGCGCAGCGCCTGCGGATCGCCACCCAGCTGCGCTCAGGGCTGTTCGGCGTCGTCTACGTCCTCGACGAACCCTCCGCGGGCCTCCACCCGGCCGACGCGGAACCGCTGCTGGACGTGCTGGACCGCCTCAAGGCAGCGGGCAACTCACTGTTCGTCGTGGAGCACGACATGGACGTCGTACGGCGAGCGGACTGGGTGGTCGACATCGGCCCCGGCGCGGGCGAGGGCGGCGGACGCGTGCTGTACAGCGGCCCGGTCGCCGGCCTTGAGCGGGTCGGGGAGTCGGCCACGAGCCGGTACCTCTTCGGGCGCGCCCAGCCGCTCGATCACCGCCCGCGCGCACCGCACGGCTGGCTGCACCTGCGCGGCGTCTCCCGCCACAATCTGCACGACGTGTCCGTCGACGTACCGCTCTGCGTACTGACGGCGGTGACGGGCGTGTCCGGTTCCGGGAAGTCGACGCTGGTGACGCAGGTGCTTGCCGAGGTCGTCCGCGGCCACCTCGGACTCGCACCCGAGGAGCCCGACGAGGCAGAGCTGGAGGTCGACGTCCAGGACGCGTCGGGGGTCGAGTCGTTCGACCGGCTGGTCCTGGTCGACCAGCGGCCCATCGGCCGAACTCCCCGGTCCAACCTGGCCACGTACACGGGGATGTTCGACGCGGTGCGCAAGCTGTACGCGGCGACGGACGAGGCCAGGGCCCGCGGCTACTCCGCCGGACGGTTCTCCTTCAACGTGCCCGAAGGGCGGTGCGAGACCTGCCAGGGCGAAGGATTCGTCGCGGTGGAACTGCTGTTCCTGCCCGGCACCTACGCGCCGTGCCCGACCTGCCAGGGCGCCCGGTACAACGCCGAAACGCTGGACGTCACCTACCACGGCAAGAACATCGCGGAAGTGCTGGCGCTGTCCGTCGACGCCGCCGCCGAGTTCCTGTCCGCCGTCCCGGCCGCCTCCCGCAGTCTGGAGACGCTGCGCGAGGTGGGACTGGGGTACCTGCGGCTGGGGCAGCCCGCGACGGAACTCAGCGGTGGCGAGGCACAACGCATCAAACTGGCCACCGAACTCCAGCGAGCCCGCCGCGGTCACGCGCTCTACCTGCTCGACGAGCCGACGGCGGGGCTGCACCCCGCGGACATCGCGCTGCTGCTGCGACAGCTGCACCGGCTCGTCGACGCCGGCAACACGGTCGTCCTCGTCGAGCACGACCTGGACACCATCGCCACCGCCGACTGGGTCATCGACCTCGGGCCGGGCGGCGGCGACGCGGGCGGGCGGGTGGTCGCGGCGGGCCCGCCGGCCAAGGTCGCGAGGGCCCGCCGCAGCGCCACCGCGCCCTATCTCGCGACCCGGCTCGCGCGCCCCTGACGACGGCGCGAAGGCCTGAGCATCGGTCAGCCGGGTTCGGGCGCAGGGCCGAACGCCATGCTGCATCAGCTTAGGACGGGTATCGCTCGTGTCCCGCCCGGGCCCGTTCCACGATGAGTTCGGCGACGTGGCGCATCTTGACGTTCACTTGGGTGTACTACAGCAGCCGGTCGAACACGGCGGTCGCACCCTCCCAGTGGCTGGTCTGCGGGTTCTTGAGGTCCGGATACATGACTTTGAACGTTTCGGCGAGGGCGACGCTGAGACCGCCGATGATCTCGGGGTAGCGCTCTTCGGTCTCCTGCGTGGGTGTCCTGTCGAGGGGAGGGTGCGCGGCGAGCTGTTCCAGGATCGGCTTCAGCTCGACCTCCTCGTCGAGCCGCCGGAACCGGTGGACGCTCTCCTGGAGGCCCTTGGTGATCGGTAGGTCCCACGGTTCGACGGTGTCCCGGCCGTTCGCCTTGGCCGATGCCTGGCCGACGACCAGGAGGTCGTAGAGCTTGGCGTCGACGAAGTCGCCGTACCGCTTCAGGTCGTTCTTGTCCACGTCGAGGCCTGCGGCGGCGCGGAAGAACCTCTCGAACTTCGACACACCCATCACGGTCATGCCTCTCGCCTCCTCACCGGGAACGGACGGCGCCGTTCGCTCCCCCGCGCCGCCATCGGGTATTACCCGGTCGAGATTCGCAGAGCCCCCTGCTGAGAGCCTCCGCACTCCAGGCCGAAAAAGGGCGCCCCCTCCTGCCCTGGCAGAGCAGCCTGAAATGCGTGGTCATCACTGAACATCGGCGGCACGGCCCAGCCCCGCAGCGACCGGCCGATGATCTACCCGTGGTCTGTCGGGCTGCACCACAGCAGGGCGTCCGCGACCCGTTCGGTGTCCGCGAACCGACGGGGCGGACGCAAAGATCCAGCACTAGGACGTGAGGAACGGAAGAGCCGGCCGCTCGAGGTCGATCACCAACACCTTCAGAGCATCTCCAGGGGCGTGGGCCCGCTCGGTGGCGGAAACGCCTCGTCGAGGGCGTCGAGCGCCTCGGGGGGAAGGCGGAGGTCCACCGCGCCGCGGTTCTCCCGAACGTGGTCGGGTGATCCGGAACGCGGGATCGCGGCCACCCCCTGCTCCAGCTCCCAGGCGAGTGCCACCTGGGCCGGCGTGGCTCCGAGGTCCCGGGCCACCGCATGCAGTGCCTCGGCCTCCAGGACCCGTCCCTGCTCGATCGGGGAGTAGGCCATGGCCGTCACCCCGGCCTGGCGGCACCAGGGAAGCAGATCCCACTCGATGCCACGCCGGGAGAGGTTGTACAGCACCTGGTCGACGGCCACTGCGTCGCCACCGGGGAGAGTGGTCAGCCCGGTCATGTCGGCCACGTCCAGATTGCTCACGCCCCAGTAACGGATCTTCTCCGCCTCCAGCAGGTCGGTGAATCCCGCGAGGGTCTCTTCGAGTGGCCACCGTCCCCGCCAGTGCAGCAGGTACAGGTCCAGCCGTTCCGTGCGGAGCCGCCGCAGGCTGCCCTCGCAGGCGGCGACGGTGCCCTTCCGGTCGGCGTGGCCCGGCAGCACCTTGCTGACGAGGAAGATCTCCTCCCGGCGTCCGCGGAGGGCCTCCCCGACGAGTTCCTCGGCTGCGCCGTCGCCGTACATCTCCGCCGTGTCGACGACGGTCATGCCCAGGTCCACGCCCAGCCGCAACGCGGCGACCTCCTGCTCACGCCGGGCCGGATCCTCGCCCAGGTACCAGGTGCCCTGCCCGAGTGCCGCGATCTCCTCACCGGAGGGGAGCGCAATCGTTCCGGCCGATTCCGCAGACATCCCGGGCCTCCCGTCCGCATGGATCCGTGTCACGCGCACGCGCACCGGGTGCCCAGGTACGCACCTTCCAGACAGCCGTGTCGCATGCGGCCCAGGGAGATCAGGAGGGGCGAGAAGACTACGCCGAGAGCTCGCCCGGACCGGGTGCGCGATCGCGCAACGCGACGGCGACCGACACGACGGCGCCGCAGGAGAGGGCCGTCGCGAAGCCGATCATCGCGGTCTGCACGGCGAAGTGCCGCAGGGCGATGCTGAACAGGACGGAGGGCAGTCCCATTCCCAGGTACGCGACGACGAAGAACACGGCGAGGACCCCCGCGCGTGAGGCGGGCTCGGCCACTGCACCGGCACGTTCGACGCCTCCCTTGAACAGCAGCCCGGAGCCGGCTCCCGACAAGGACACGGCGACCAGGTAGAGCCACAGCGCCGGGTGGTAGAGGGCGACGGCGCACAGGACCAGGCCGACCGGGAAGACCACTGCCCCCACGGTCAGGAGCCGGGGCAGGGGGAGGCGGCCCAGGACCAGCTGGGCGGTCGCCGCGGAACCGAACATGAGGAAGGCGGCCAGGCCGGCCACGAGGTGCGAGTCGGTGTGCAGGGTGCCGTGGAGCACGCTCGCCCCCAGGGAGGAGATCAGGCCGAGGATCGCGAAGGCGAAGGCGCCCAGGGCGCCGGCCGCGCCGAACGTCCGCCGGCCGCCTGGGCGCAGGACGAACCTGCGGGGCGGTTCGGCCGCGGGCAGCTCCAGGTCCACGGTCTCGGGGGTGGACAGGACCAGTGCCAGGCACGCTGCCATGGCGAGTGTGAAGATCGCCTGGGTGGTGATCAGGGGTGCGGGAAGCCACTCGGCGGCGGCGCCGGCGATGAGGGGCCCTGAGGCCAGGCCGCCGAGGTTGGCGGCGGTGGCCACGATGCCGGGCAGCACTGAACCCGTGCGATCCGGACGGGCCTCGTGGTGGAGGTCGTGCAGGTACGTCGTCGCGGTCGAGGCCATCAGCCCCAGTCCGGCACCGTTCAGGATCCTGCCCGCGATCAGCCCCGGCAGGTCCCGCCACACCATCAGTACGACCGAGGCGACGATGCCGACCAGCAGCGCCGGGACGATGATGCGCCGCCGGCCGAGCCGGTCCGACAGATGTCCCAGCCCCAGGAAGGCGACCGCCGCGCCCACGACCATCGAGGCGTACGCCACCGTGACCGTGGTCGCACCGAAGTGGTCCCGGGCCTCGTACAGCGGCCACAGCGGAGTCGGCGCGGTGCCGAAGGCCATCAGCACGGTGAAGGCCACCGCCACGAACCAGAAGCCGGTCGCGTGCGAGGCACGGCGTCCGGCTGGGGCGTGGGGCGGCAGGCCGGCGGGAGCGAGTGCTGGGATCCGGTGGTTCGGGTCGCCGGGAGCATCGGCTGTGGGACGGCTCAGCGGCGTCGGAACGGCAGGCAGGGGTACCCCTCCTCAGGCGGAAGTTGATGGCGTTTTCCATCCTCCTCACCAGCAAGGATCAATGCCAACGAATGTTTTTGCTGAGCTCGAGCAATGCGAGTGATACTTCACGGGTGGAGCTACGTCAGCTGGAGCACTTCATCGCGGTCGCCGAGGAGCTGAGTTTCACGCGTGCCGCCCGTCGGCTGCATGTGGTGCAGTCCGGGGTGTCCGCCGCGATCCGCTCACTGGAGCGCGAGCTCGGCTGCGCGCTGTTCGAGCGCACGTCGCAGCAGGTCCGGCTCACCGGGGCGGGCGCCGCGCTGCTGCCGGAGGCCCGGGCCACCCTGAACGCCGCCCAGGCCGCCCAGGACGCCGTGGGTGCCGCACAGGACACGCTGCGCGGCACGGTGAACGTGGGCGCCATGGCCTCGGTCGAGGTGGTGGACCTGCCTGCGCTCCTCGGGCAGCTGCACGCGCGGCATCCGGCGATCGACGTCCGGCTGCGGCTGGCGACGACCGGGTCGGCGGGACTGGCGCACGCGCTGCTCAGCGGGGACCTCGACGTGGCCTTCCTGTCGCTGCCCGAACGCAAGCCCGCCGGGATCGACGCACGGGAGCTGGCCACCGTGCCGCTCGTCATGGCGGTGAGCGCCGCCCATCCGCTCGCGCAGAGGGGAAAGGTGGCACTTGCGGACCTCGCGGGGGAGCCCTTCGTGGACTTCCCGCCGGGCTACGGCAACCGTGAGGTGGTCGACCGGGCGTTCGCGGCGGCGGGCGTCGTACGCAGGGTGGCACTGGAAGTGCCCGACATCGACATGGGGGCGGCTCTGGTCCGGCATGGTCTGGGCGTCGCCTTCCTGCCCGCGTTCGCCGTTGCCCGGACCCCCGGCCTGCATGTCCTGGACGTGTACGACACCACGCTCCGCTGGAGCATGCATCTCGGCACGTCGTCGACCCGGCGGCCCAGTTCGGCTCTGCGGGCGCTGCTCGGCCTGGTCGACCTCCATGTCATCGCGCTGTGACGCCGGGGACGGGGGCCGGACGTCACCCATCGGTGGTGTCCGGCCTCCTGCGTTCGCCTCGCTCCGGCCGCGACATCTACCGCGCCAGCCGCTGACGCTCCCGCCGTCGTGGTCCCCAGGCGGCGTCGGCCACTGACACCGCTCGTGCGGAAGTTCCCGTGGGACATCAGCCCGGTCCGCCCAGCACGATCTTCCACACTCGGGTCGCCACCTGGAGGTTCAGCCGGTCCTCCACGTTCGCGAGGTCGTGGCCGCTGATGTCGCGGATGCGCTGGAGCCGGTAGCGCAGCGTGCTGCGGTGGATCGCGAGGGAGTCGGCGGTCTCGTCGTAGTTGCCGCCGCAGTCGAAGTACCGGGACAGGGTCTCCACCATGGCCGCCTGGTGCTGGGAGTCGTAGTCGATGAGCTGCCCGAGCCACTCCTGGACGAACGTCTCCAGCTCCCGGTAATCGTTGCCGGGGCCCAGGATGCGGTAGAGGCCGAGCTCGTCGAAGAACGTCGTGCCGTAGCGATCGCGGGAGTGCAGGCGCACCTCCAGGGCGCGCTGCGCCTCCTCGTAGTGGTGGGGGATGTCCTCCAGGGAGTCGCAAGGGGCGCTCACTCCGATCGTCCCGGACCGGGTTCCGGTGTCCCGGGCGAGCGCCTCGTGCAGCGCGCGGGCGTGCGGCCTGTCGCCGGTGATGAGGACGACGTGGTCGGAGCCGCGGGTCAGCAGCGAGCGCATGCCCACCGCAACGGCCGCCCGACTCACGGTCTGCGCGAAGGAATCGTCGGCGGTCCGGTTCGACCACTGCACCACGACGACGTAGTGGCTGCCATGCAGGTCGTGTCCGACTGCCTCGGACCGGGCGTAGGCGCCCGGCTCGTCCGTCCCTGCCAGGAGGTCGTCGGCCAGCTCGCGGTGCAGCCTCACCTCCACTTCGGCCAGATTGCGCAGGTGCGTCAGCTCCTGGGCGAGCGATGCGGCGGCGTGTCTAAGCGCGAGCACGGTGTGCTCGTCGGCCTCGTCTTGTGCATCGACCAGCGCCAGCATGCCCAGGATCTCGCCGTGCGGGCGGATCAGGGTGATCAGCCGGTCTCTTATCCGCACCGGCCCGGCCTCTTTGGCGACGGTGTGCAGCATTTCGTTCTGGCGCACGGGGTCCGGTTCGGGATACGGGACGGGCCGGTCGGGACCGGTCCAGGACCTCAGCCGACCGAAGCGGTCCTCGATCAGCGCGGGAAGTCCGGTAAGCCCGTGTAGTGCGCGGGTGACAGCTTCCTCGCCGCCACCCGAGGCAGCGGCGCCGACCACGAGAGAGTGAACGGCTTGCTCGTAGCTCAACTCAGCCACCACAGAGATCAGCTGCTGCTGGAGGGCTGTGCGTTCCTCCCGCAGTCGGTGCAGCTCCAGCGCGTCCTCGCGTTGGCGGCGGTGTGCGATGGCCACTGACAGTGCAGCAGCGATGTGCTGGACGAGCAGGGAGAGCAGGGATCGCTCGGCCCTGGTGGGCCGGGAGCGGGAGGTGACCACGAGGTAGCCGTGCAGAGCCCCAGGTCCGCGTAGCCCCAGGGCCCGCCCCCAGGGCCTGCCGGGTACGGTCACGTCGCCGTCCTGCCCGGCCAGCTCCCGCACCCTCCGGCCCACGGCCAAGGCATACGTCTGCCCGTTCCACGGGCTGGGGACCAGATCGCCGCCCACCTTGAGATATCCGGCCTCGGCGCTGTATGACCCCCCGGTGACTAGGTGGTCCCTGGCCAGGCGCAGGATCGCGTCTTCGTCCGGAGCGTTGAGCAGGGCGCGAGAGAGCGTGATCAGTTCGTGGAGGGCATGGTCGGCTGGAGGGCGAGCGGGCCGGCGGAGCGCTCTGCGCGCGGCCATGTGGCGCCGCCCGGCACTGCCCGCGGGAAGGCTGCTCTTCCCGTCACGGTCGGAGTAGCGGTGGGACAGGCCGTACGCCCGACTGCTGACCATGGGATCACTCCGTCCGAGGCGTCCGGCTCTCGCGTACCCGCTCCCGAGCCGGCTTACCCGACACGTGTGGGTTCTTCTCTCTCGTACTCGCAGGGCGACCGGACCCGTGCATTCCTGACTCGCCAGGCGCAGGCGTGGAGCTACCCGGTTCATCATCCTGGGAAATGCTCGAGACCCTCCGTCCGCACCGGCGGGAAACCGGCGGAGATCCCCCCTCTGCCTGAACGAAACGTGATCCGGAGAGTCGACGCAGGCGTCGTACCGGGAGGAGTTCCTCATGGCCAAGGCAGTGGGCATCGACCTGGGCACCACCAACTCGGTGATCGCCGTGTGGGAAGGCGGCGAGCCGTCCGTCGTGCCCAACAGCGAGGGCAACCGCACGACACCGTCGGTGGTGGCCTTCACCGACACCGGGGAACGTCTGGTGGGCCAGCTGGCCCGGCGCCAGGCGATCCTCAACCCGAAGGGCACCATCTACTCGGCCAAGCGGTTCATCGGCCGCCACTTCGACGAGATCTCCGACGAGGCCAGGGCCGTGGCGTACGACATCGTCGAGGGCGACGGCGGGGCGGCCCGCTTCAAGGTGCGCGACAAGCTGTACGCGCCCGAGGAGATCAGCGCACAGGTGCTGCGCAAACTCGCCGACGACGCCTCCAAGCAGCTCGGGGAGAAGGTCACGGAGGCGGTCATCACGGTGCCCGCCTACTTCAACGACGCTCAGCGCACCGCCACCAAGGACGCCGGCCGGATCGCGGGACTGGAGGTGCTGCGGATCATCAACGAGCCGACCGCGGCGGCCCTCGCGTACGGCATGGACAAGAAGGAGCACGAGACCGTCCTCGTCTTCGACCTGGGCGGCGGCACCTTCGACGTGAGCATCCTCGACGTCGGTGACGGCGTGGTGGAGGTGCGCTCCACCGCCGGTGACAGTCACCTGGGCGGCGACGACTTCGACCGGCGCTTGGTGGACTACCTCGCGGACGACTTCCAGAAGGAGAACGGCATTGACCTGCGCAAGGACCCGCAGGCGCTGCAACGACTGTTCGAGGCGGCTGAGAAGGCCAAGACCGAGCTCAGTTCGGTGACGCAGACGCAGGTGAGCCTGCCGTTCATCACCGCCGACGCCTCGGGCCCCAAGCACCTCACCGACTCGATCATGCGGTCCACGTTCGAGCAGATCACCGCCGACCTGGTGGAGCGCTGCCTGGGGCCGGTCCAGCAGGCCATGGCCGACGCCAAGGTCGGCGAGAGCGATATCGACGAGGTCATTCTCGTCGGCGGCTCCACCCGTATCCCGGCGGTCCAGGCCCTGGTCCGCCGGCTGACCGGCGGCAAGGCACCCAACATGAGCGTCAACCCCGACGAGGTCGTGGCCCTGGGTGCCGCGATCCAGGCCGGGGTGCTCAAGGGCGAGGTCAAGGATGTCCTGCTGCTCGACGTCACACCCTTGTCGCTGGGCCTGGAGACACGCGGCGGAGTGATGACGAAGATCATCGAGCGGAACACCACCATCCCCGTGCGCCGCAGCGAGACCTTCTCCACCGCCGAGGACAACCAGCCCGCTGTCGACATCGTCGTCCTCCAGGGCGAGCGCGAGCTGGCCGCCGACAACCGGGTGCTGGGCCGGTTCCAGCTCACCGACATCCGGCCGGCGCCGCGGGGCGAACCACAGATCGAGGTCACCTTCGACATCGACGCCAACGGCATCCTCAACGTCAAGGCCCGCGACCGGGACACCGGCAAGGAGCAGGGCATCACCATCAGCGAGAGCTCCAACCTGGACCGCAGTGAGGTCGAACGCATGGTCCAGGAAGCCGAGCGCAACCAGGGCCAGGACCATGCACTGCGTGAGGCCGTCGACGCCCGCAACGAACTCGACGCCATCGCGTACCAGGTCGAGAAGCGTCTCACCGAACTGGGCGACGCAGCGCCCGCGCACGAGAAGGCACGCGCCGAGATGCTCGTGTCCGACGCCCGGGCGGCGGTCAAGGAAGAGGCGGGCGTGGAGCGCGTGCGGCCCCTGACCTCCGAACTCCAGCAGGTGCTCGCCGGGCTGACGGCCCACCAGGGCGCCGCCACGGCGGACGGCGGTCCCGGTCAGGATGCCGCCACCGGTGGTCCCACGAGCGGCGGCGCAGGTGACGATGACGTCATTGACGCCGAATTCGACAGGGGCTGAGGCGTGCCATGCCCACCCACCCCCAGGAACCCGACCAGGCCGCGCCGGATCCGGGCGTACGGGTCCCCAAAGGCGCCGGACCTGCCCCTCGCGGGGATCTGCCCCAACCGGGCCCGCCCCGGCCCGAAGCGGCGAACGGCGAACCGGGGCCCGACGCCGCCGGCCCCGCGCCTGCCGAGGACCAGTACACGACCGCGATCCGGGAACTGGAGGACCGCTGGCGGCGCGCACTCGCCGACCTCGACAACCTTCGCAAGCGTCACGCCAGGGAACTGGAGCGCGAACGAGCGGTCGAACGGTCCCGCACGGCGGCCGCCTTCCTGCCCGTCCTCGACAACCTCGAACTCGCCCTGACCCACGCCGACGCTGATCCGGGCGCGATCGTGGAGGGCATCCGGGCCGTACGCGACCAGGCCGTGAACGTCCTCGAACTGCTCGGCTACCCGCGGCACGCGGAGAGCGGCGTCGCCTTCGACCCGGCCCGGCACGAGGTGGTCGGAGTCGTCCAGGACCCCGACGCCCCACCGGGCACGGTCGTCGAGGTGCTGCGCCCCGGCTACGGGGACGGCGAGAGGCAGCTCAGGCCGGCCGCGGTGACCGTCGCGAAGCGGGAGTGACCGGCGATGGCACGGGACTACTACGAGGTGCTCGGCGTGTCGCGGAGCGCGAGCCAGGACGAGATCCAGCAGGCGTATCGCAAACTCGCCCGCCAGTACCACCCCGACGTCAACAAGGACCCCGCGGCGGAGGAGCGTTTCAAGGACCTCAACGAGGCACACAGCGTCCTGTCCGATCCCAAGACCCGGGCCCGCTACGACCGCTTCGGCGAGGACTTCCGCAAAATCCCCGAGGACTTCGACGAGCGGGTCGCGGCCGGAGCGGGCGGCGGCTTCCGCGGCCGGACCGCGGGCGCGGGCGGCCCCCGCGTCCGGTACGCCACCGACTTCGGCGACGGCTTCGGCGCGGAGGGCATCGACATCGAGGACCTGCTCGGCTCCATGTTCGGAGCCGGCGCAGCCCCAGGCGGCGTCCCCGGAGCGGACCAGGAGGCCGAACTGCCGCTCACCGTCGAGGAGGCGTACCGCGGCGGCCGTCGCACCGTCACGCTCGCCGGCCCCACCGGGCAGCCGCGGCGCTACGAGGTCGACGTGCCGCCGGGCGTCACCGACGGGCAGCGCATCCGGCTGGCGGGCGAGGGCGGCCGCGGCAGTGGCGACGCCACCGCGGGCGACCTGTACCTGCGGGTGCGTATCCAGCCCCACCCCCAGTTCCGGCTGGACGGCCGCGACGTGCACATCCAGGTCCCGGTCGCCCCCTGGGAGGCGGCCCTGGGAGCGACCGTGCCGGTGCCCACGCCCGGCGGCAGCACGGCCAAGGTCACGGTGCCCGCGGGTTCCTCCAGCGGCCGGCGGCTCCGGCTGCGTGGCGAGGGCATGCCGAACCCGCGCGGCGCGAACGGCGACCTGTACGCCGAACTCCGCATCATGGTGCCGCCCACCCTCGGCGACCGGGAGCGCGAACTGTTCGAGGAGCTCGCCGCCACTTCCTCGTTCGACCCCAGGAGGACGCGATGAACGACCGACCCGCGGGAGCGGCAGGCATGGGCCGGGCCGAAGGGGGCGCCCGTCCGGTACGAACGGGCGCAGACATCACCGCCTCGACAGCTGTCCGGTACGCGCTCGTGCCCGCCCCCAGGCTCTCCCTCGACGCCGTGGCCCGTCGCTCGGGCCTCCACCCCGATCTGATCCGCCGGTTCGTCGCCCTCGGCCTTGTCGACGCCGAACGCGACCCCGCGGGACACCTGGTGTTCGACCCCACGGCCCCGGCGGTCCTTGCCCGCATCCAGCGGCTGCGCACCGGACTCTGCCTCAACTACGCATCCATCGGCCTGGTGCTCGACCTGCTCGACCGCATCAGCCTGCTCGAAGCCGCCCTGCGCGGCCGCGGCACGAGGAGTGAAACACCCCCATGGACATGAACCGTCTCACCCAGAAGTCCCAGGAAGCCCTCCAGGAGGCCCAGACCGCGGCCGTCGGCATGGGGCACACCGAGGTCGACGGGGAACACCTGCTGCTCGCACTCCTCGACCAGGAGGACGGTCTGATCCCGCGGTTGCTGCAACAGGCCGGCACCGAGCCGAAGGAACTGCGCGCCGCCGTGCGCGAGGAACTCTCCCGCCGTCCCAAGGTCACAGGCCCCGGCGCGGCACCCGGCCAGGTCTTCGTCACCCAGCGCCTCTCCCGGCTGCTCGACGCCGCCGAACGGGAGGCCAAGCGCCTCAAGGACGAGTACGTGTCCGTGGAACACCTCCTGCTCGCCCTGGCCGAGGAGAGCTCTTCGACCGCCGCCGGGCGACTGCTCAAACAGGCCGGCATCACCAGGGACTCGTTCCTGGGCGCGCTCACCCAGGTCCGCGGAAACCAGCGCGTCACCTCCGCCAACCCCGAAGTGGCCTACGAGGCTCTGGAGAAGTACGGCCGCGACCTGGTCCTCGAGGCTCGGTCGGGGCGGCTGGACCCGGTCATCGGCCGCGACGCCGAGATCCGCCGCGTCACCCAGATCCTCAGCCGCAAGACCAAGAACAACCCCGTCCTCATCGGCGACCCCGGCGTCGGCAAGACCGCCATCGTCGAGGGCCTGGCCCAGCGCATCGTTCGCGGCGACGTCCCCGAGGGCCTGCGCGACAAGACGGTGTTCGCCCTCGACATGGGCTCCCTGGTCGCCGGCGCCAAATACCGCGGCGAGTTCGAGGAACGCCTCAAGGCCGTGCTCTCCGAGGTGAAAGCCGCCCAGGGGCGCATCCTGCTCTTCGTCGACGAACTCCACACCGTCGTCGGAGCAGGCGCCGCCGAAGGGGCCATGGACGCGGGCAACATGCTCAAGCCGATGCTCGCCCGCGGCGAACTCCACATGATCGGCGCCACCACCCTCGACGAGTACCGCAAGCACATCGAGAAGGACGCCGCACTCGAACGCCGCTTCCAACAGGTCCTGGTCGGCGAGCCGAGCGTGGAGGACACCATCTCCATCCTGCGCGGACTGCGCGAACGCCTGGAAGTGTTCCACGGCGTGAAGATCCAGGACACCGCGCTGGTCTCCGCGGCCACCCTCAGCCACCGCTACATCACCGACCGGTTCCTGCCCGACAAGGCCATCGACCTCGTCGACGAGGCGTGCGCCCGGCTGCGTACCGAGATCGACTCGATGCCCGCCGAACTCGACGAGATCACCCGCCGTGTCACCCGCCTGGAGATCGAGGGAGCGGCCCTGACCAAGGAGAACGACCCCGCCAGCAAAACCCGCCTGGAGGAGCTGCGCAGGGAGTTGGCCGACCTGCGCAGCGAGGCCGACGCCAAACACGCCCAGTGGGAGGCCGAACGGCAGGCGATCCGCCGCGTGCAGGAACTGCGCCAGGAACTGGAACACGTCCGTCACGAGGCGGAGGAAGCCGAACGCGCCTACGACCTCAACCGCGCCGCCGAACTCCGCTACGGCCAGCTCCAGGACCTGGAGCGCCGACTTGCCGCAGAGGAGGAGCAACTGGCCGCCAAACAAGGGCAGAACCGGCTGCTGCGCGAGGTCGTCACCGAGGAGGAGATCGCCGAGATCGTCGCCGCCTGGACCGGCATCCCCGTCTCTCGCCTCCAGGAGGGCGAACGCGAGAAACTGCTGCGCCTCGACGACATCCTGCGCGAGCGCGTCATCGGCCAGGACGAAGCCGTCAAACTCGTCGCCGACGCCATCATCCGCGCCCGCTCCGGCATCCGCGACCCTCGCCGCCCCATCGGCTCGTTCATCTTCCTCGGCCCCACCGGCGTCGGGAAGACCGAGCTGGCCAAGACCCTCGCCCGGACTCTGTTCGACTCCGAGGAGAACATGGTCCGCCTCGACATGAGTGAGTACCAGGAGCGGCACACCGTCAGCCGGCTCATGGGCGCACCGCCCGGATACGTCGGCTACGAGGAAGGCGGCCAGCTCACCGAGGCCGTACGCCGCAAGCCCTACTCGGTCGTGCTGTTCGACGAGATCGAGAAGGCGCACACCGATGTCTTCAACACCCTGCTGCAGATCCTCGACGACGGCCGCATCACCGATGCGCAGGGCCGCACCGTCAACTTCCGCAACACCGTGATCATCATGACGTCCAACATCGGCTCCGAGCACCTCCTCGACGGCGCCACCGCCGAAGGCGAGATCAAGCCCGACGCCCGCGCCCTGGTGATGGGCGAGCTGCGCGGGCACTTCCGCCCCGAGTTCCTCAACCGCGTCGACGACATCGTGCTGTTCAAACCGCTCGGCGAGCGGCAGATCGAGCGGATCGTGGAGCTGCAGTTCGACGAACTGCGGCAGCGGCTCGCCGAACGCCGCATCACCGTCGAACTCACCGACGCCGCCCGGGAAGTGATCGCCCACCAGGGCTACGACCCGGTGTACGGGGCCCGGCCACTGCGCCGCTATATCTCCCACGAGGTCGAGACACTGGTCGGACGCGCCCTGCTGCGCGGTGACGTCCAGGACGGAGCCACGGTCCGCGTCGACGCCGAGCACGGAGAGCTGGTGGTCACCTATGACCAGCCCGAGGACGTGAAGGGAGCGCGGGCGGCATGAGCACGATGCAGGCGACGACCGTCAGCTGTCCGAACTGCGGGCGCACCAACCGGGTGCCCGTGGCCGCGGAGGGCCGTCCCAAGTGCGGCCACTGCAAGCAGTTCCTGCCGTGGATGGTGGACGCGGGCGACGACGACTTCGCCGAGGTCGCCGAGCGGGCCGACGTCCCCGTCGTGGTCGACCTGTGGGCCACCTGGTGCGGCCCCTGCCGCATGGTCAGCCCCGCACTGGAGAAGGTCGCCACCGATCTCGCCGGCCGCATCAAACTCGTCAAGGTCGACATCGACAAGAACCCGCGGCTCTCGCAGCGTTTCGAGGTCCAGGCCGTACCCACCCTGCTGATCCTCGACCAGGGCGAGACGGTCGCCCGGCAGGCGGGGGCGGCGCCCGCCCCTGTTCTGCGTCAGTGGGTGGAACAGTCGATCACCGCCCGGAAGGAGTGATCAGGATGACCCTGCACGCAGACCCCCACCTCGCGCTCGTCCGGCCGGTCCGGCCGCTGACCCCGGAAGGGTGTCAGGAGTGCCTGCTGCTCGGCTCCCCGTGGGTCCACCTGAGGCTCTGCCTGACCTGCGGGCACGTCGGCTGCTGCGACTCCTCGCCGAACAGGCACGCGCGCAAGCACGCGGCCGCCGACGCCCATCCGGTCGTGCAGTCGTTCGAGCCCGGCGAGGAATGGCGCTGGTGCTACGTCCACGAGGCGTTCGTCTGATGTCCGGCGACCAGCCGCTGCCGGGCGGAGAACCGGTGCCGGAGGAAGCGGACGAGGCCGTCCTCCAGGAGACCCCGGACACCTGCGGCGCGTATCCGCGCCTGACGGAGGAGCAGACAGCACGTCTGGCGGAGCACGGGCAACGCCGGAGCATGGCTCCCAACGACGTCCTGATCCAGGAGGGAGAGCGCTGCGAGACGTTCTTCGTCGTCCTCAGCGGTACCGTCGCCGTCCTCGAGGACTACGGCACTCCCGAGGAACACGTGCTGCGCGTGCACGGCCCCGGCCGCTTCATCGGCGAACTCGGGCTACTGAACGGGCAGGTGGCCTTCTACACCGCTGTCGCCAGGGAGCCGGGCGAAGTCCTCGTCGTCTCCCTGGACCAGCTGCGCCACCTGGTGTCCCAGGACTCCACCATCGGGGACGTCGTGCTGCGCGCCTGCCTGGGACGTCGCGCGCTGCTCGTCGGAGAGGGCGCCGGCTTCCGCGTCATCGGCTCGCGCTACTCGCCCGACACCAGGAGGCTGCGCGAGTTCGCCATCCGCAACCGGCTGCCGCACCGCTGGATCGACCTGGAGACCGACGAGGAGGCCGAGGCCCTGCTGCGCCGCTTCGGTGTCGGCCCGGAGGAGACACCGCTCGTCATCTGGCGGGGCACCACCCTGTTGCGCAACCCCAGCAACGCGGAACTGGCCCGGCTCATCGGCCTGCCGTCGCTGCCCGCCGGAAACCGGCACGGCGACGTCCTCATCGTCGGCTCCGGACCCGCCGGCCTCGCCGCCGCGGTGTACGCCGCCTCCGAGGGCCTGAGCACCACCGTGGTGGAGGCGATGGCCGCCGGTGGCCAGGCCGGCACGTCGTCCCGCATCGAGAATCTGCTCGGCTTCCCCGCCGGCATCTCCGGCGCCGAACTCACCGAACGCGCCGTGCTCCAGGCCGGCAAGTTCGGCGCCGGGATCAGCATTCCGGTGGAGGCGACCGGTCTTCATCCCAAGGACGAGGACCACTACGTGGTGGCGTTCGCCGACGGCAGCGAGATCGCCGCCCGCGCCGTCGTCCTGGCCACGGGTGCCCGCTATCGCCGGCTCCAGGTGCCCGGCATCGAACGCCTGGAGGGAACGAGCGTCCACTACTCGGCGACCGTCTACGAGGCCCAGCAGTGCCGCACCGACCCGGTGGCCGTCATCGGCGGAGGCAACTCGGCGGGCCAGGCGGTGCTGTTCCTCGCCAGGTACGCGCCGAAGGTGTGCCTGCTGGTCCGAGGCCCCAGCCTTGAGGCCAACATGTCCCGCTACCTGGTCGACCAGGTCGAACGCCATCCGCGGGTGGAGGTCATGCTGCACACCGAGGTCACCGAGGTCATCGGCCAGGAGGTGCTGGAGGAGCTCGACGTGGTCGACAACCGCACGGGCGGGCACCGCCGACTCGCGGTAGGGGGCCTGTTCGTCTTCACCGGCGCCGACCCCCACACCGAGTGGCTCGCCGGCATCATCGCCCTCGACTCCCGCGGCTTCGTCCTCACCGGCCCGGAGGCCCAGGAAGCCTGCGCCTACCCCGAGGTGTGGCACGACCGCGGGCGCCCGTGCATGACCCTGGAGACCAGCCTGCCCGGGGTCTTCGCGGTGGGGGACGTCCGCAGCGGCTCGGTTAAGCGGGTGGCCTCGGCGGCCGGTGAGGGCGCGATGGCCATCCACTTCGTGCACCGCCACCTGGGGCACTCGGCCGCACCCGGCACCACGGGCACGTCCGCTGCCGCGGGCGGCTCGGACGTCTCCCCACGCATACGTCACAAGGAGTCCGCATGGCTCGCATGACGCAGGGCAGGCCACCCCACACTCGGCTACGCCCGCGACACGTTCGACAGCCGGTCCACTCAGCCCGACGGCTGCACCATCCGCCAGGACGTCCACGTCCGCTTCCCGTGTGATCGTTGCAGGTCGGGGGAGTGGCCTGCTAGCCAGTGCTGATCACGTCTTCGCGTCAGACGGACTTGTCCGCCCGCTGCGGAGACCGCCGGTATCTCCTGGAAGCCAAGTGGCAAGCCGCAAAGATCCTGGCGGGTGGGCGCGCATCGACCGGTACGCGGTGCGCGGTGTACGTGGCCGGGGCGGCAGACAGGTCGTTCGGGGCGGGGCGGCCGGAAGGATGCGGGTCGGACCGCCGGTACTCCACGGTGCGCTCGGTTCTCTGACGTTGCTGAAGTCGGCCCTGAGCGGCGATAGCCCAGGTCCGCAGACCCCTCCACGACACGGCCCCAGGGCAGTCTCCTTCACCGCGCGGAGTCTTCGGGTCGGCCACCGCATCGAGAACCCGCGGGGCAGCCCACGAGTGTCACCATGCGGCCTCGTTTTGCACCCATTGGCGAGGCGTCAGCGCACTGCGACCTCGCCGGCGTGAACGGCGCGCAGGGCGCGCTCGACGGTCTCCTGGCTCTCACCAACCGGGGCCACGTAGCCCAGGACATCGCGTACGGCGTCCTTTCCGAGCGTGCGGGTCATCACCCACGTGGCCAGGTACTGGGAGGCCAGACAGCCGCCCGCCGTGGCGATGTTCCCCTCGGCGTGGAACGGCGTGTCCAGCACCGTGACGTCGCATGCCTCCACAAAAGGCCGGCTCCTCACGTCCGTGCTCACCGGCATACCGTTCAGCAATCCGAGCCGAGCCAGGACCAGCGCTCCGGAGCACTGCGCGCCGATCAGCTGGCGCGACGGGTCGAGCGACAGCCGGGAGATCAACCGGTCGTCGGCGACCACCTCGTGCGCCTTCACCCCGCTGCCGATCAGCACGACATCTGCTTCGGTCACGAACTCCATCGGGCGCTGTCCGGTCACCTCGACACCGTTCATCGACGTGACGGCCGGCGTCGGTGTCGTGATGAAGGCCTCCAGACCGTCCTTCCGGCATCGGTTGATCAACGCGGAGGCGATGAAGCTGTCGAGCTCGTTGAATCCGTCAAAGGTGACCACGGCTACCTGGTGCATGGCATCTCCTCGAAGCACGGCACGGGAGGCACAGCCTCTCAGGCGATCCGCACCCAGGTCGCAGGCCAATCGGCAGGCGGTGGCCCATGCCCGTCCGTGCCGCAGTTGTCGAGGTCTGCCACGCCATTGGACAGTGGAAGGCAGTCGTGCGGCAGACATCCGCAACGACCGCGAGGTCGATAGGGACCCGTCGCCGCGGAGAGGAACCGAGCGGCATGGCATCCACACTGAGCGTGAACGTGTTCACAGCCCCGGAGAAGGCGCTGGCAGCCGACCGGTCCAGGCCCTTCGGCCCGCCGCCGGCCTGGGATCCGATGACCTCCACCCTAATCTTCGGAGAGCACGACGCCGTCCTGGTCGACACCCTCACCACGGCCGCCGAGGCCGAGGCCCTGGCGGCCTGGGTACAGCTGCACCACCGCAACCTGACCACGATCTACATCACCCACGGTCACCTGGACCACTTCGCCGGCCTCAGCCGGCTGCTGCACCACTTCCCCGACGCCCGCGCCATCGCCACCGCGAAGACGGTCGAATACGCGCGTAAGCAGACCGAGCGGCTGCCGTTCTACCGCGAGCTGTGGCCCGGCCGGCTCCCGGCCACGATCACGCTGCCCGAACCCTGGACGCAGGAGACCTTGGCAGTGGAGGGCCACGAGCTGCGGATCATCGAGCAGGGGCAGACCGACGCCGTCGATTCCACCTCCCTGCACGTGCCCGACCTGGACCTCGTCGTCAGCGGAGACGTTGTCTACAACCAGTGCCACATGTTCGTCGCCGCCACGACGCCCGACAGCCGCGCGAACTGGATCGCCGCGCTGGAGCGCCTCGCCGCCCTCGACCCGAAGACCGTGGTCGCCGGCCACAAGAAGCCGGGCGCCCCCGACACGCCCGACATCATCCCGCAGACCAGGCAGTACCTCACCGACTTCGGCCGCCTCCAGCAGGAGACCGGCAGCGACCAAGAGCTCTATGACGCCATGACCGACCTGTATCCCGACTGGGTCAGCCACCAGGCATGGCTGATGTTCGGCTTCTAGCAGGCCAAGAGCTTTTGGCAGGCCCAGAGTCAGCTCTCAGCGGGGAAGTCCGCGACGGCCTTGCCGAGGTCGCGTTCGAGCTCACCAGGACTCTGCAAGCCCTGCCCGGCGAGGTACTCCAGGCGCTCACGGCTTTCGGGCCGGGCGATCAGGCTCTGGAATGTCACGGCGTCGGAGCGGACCTGGGCGGCCGATGCCAGCGTGAGGTCGTTGACGGCACGCTTGGCCGCTCGCACCCCTTCCGGCGGGAAGCCGGCGATCCGTGTCGCCAGCCGTTCGACGAAGCCGTCCAGCTCGGCGTCGGGCAGGGCGCGGTTGATCCAGCCGTAGCGCTCGGCTGTGTCGGCATCGAAGTCGTCGGCACCGACGATCGCCTCGATGGCCCGGGTCCGGCCGAGCCGACGGGCCAGGTGCTGGACCCCACCCGCGCCGGGCAGCGCACCGGTGCCGGCCTCGAACTGCCCGAAGACCGCCCTCTCACGCGAGGCGAAGATCATGTCGCACGCCAGGGCGAGTTCATTGCCGCCACCGCGGGCACGCCCGCGGACCTTGGCAATGGTGATCACCGGAACCCGCGCCAGCTTGTACAGGAACATGCCCAGTGAAGCATCGCCGGGGCCACCCGCCTTCGCGGCCTCCGCGGTGTACTGCGGGACGGCCGTGAGATCCACATGCGCGGAGAAATAGTCCGGCGAAGCGCTGTCGATGACGACGACGCGCACGTCACCCGGGTCGGTGTACAGCATGTCGACCAGGGAGACCAGGTCACGGACCAGGTCGACACCGACAAGGTTGAGGACGCCCGCGTCGAGGGTGGCGGACAGGACACCGTCCTTCAGCCGGGTCCGGATCGACGGATGGTCGACGCTCATCAGGTCTCCTTCGTGGATACCCCGGCCTTCAGGCCGGGGAGGAAACGAAGCTCCTGCGGAGCAGGGCAGGGAAAGCCGGTTCGCCCCTGGGCGGACCGGCGTTGTCAGTGGCGGCCGTTAAGTTTTGTCCCGAGGATGTCAAGATGGAGCTCCTGGACGTGAGGGTGAAAGCGGAAGCGGACTACTGAGCCTCTGCCCCAGGATGCGTCTCAGCTCACCGCGGGCGCATGCTGGGAGGCGGGGAGGAGTGCCCTGCCCGTGGAGGCCGCGCGGGTACTGCGAGGCGGAGCCGCCATGAAAACCGTGCCTCCCAAAGCGAAGGAGCGGGCATGCCCGGCCTGCATTTCCATCTGGATTCCTCGATGAGCCCGCCCGAGGTCATGGGGGTGCTCACGGACTTCAGCCCCTCACGGCTCGAAGAGTGGCCCTCGATCGACGCGGAACACTTCCAGGTACACGAACGCGGGGACACCTGGGCCGAAGTCACTGAAGGAAACGCCAAGTCGTGGGAGCGAGCACGCTATGACTGGGACCCCGCGCAGAACAAGGTCACCGTCACCACCCGCGACTCGACCCCGTTCGGACCCGGCGGTTGGGTGTTCCAGATGACCCCCCACGGCGACGGCACCCGTGTCGACGTCAAACTCCAGCGGCATCCCACCTCGTTCACCGCCAAGATGAAGTCCTCGATACTCCCCTTCGCCGGCCCGGTGTTCCGCAAGTCCTTCAGGGAGCCCCTGAAGGCCAAGTAGTCGGCCGCGGCCCTTCCTTGACCCTCCACCGCGCACCAGAAGGACCCTCCGCCTTGGACTCGTAGCCCCCGCTTCCCGTGCACTCAGCACGATTTGATGGAAGGGACCCACGAGTCAGTGGCGTCGTCTGCGCTGGGCGCGCCGACGTCTGTCCAGCGGACGACGCCGTCACGGTCACCATCCTTTCGGCGACCGAGTTCCAGCCGCGCCGGCCCCGGCGAGAACATCGGCATCACGCACGTCTGCCCCTACGGCAAGAGCTCCGGACGGTCCACGTGCGAAGGCGACAGGTGGCGGTGACGCACGGCGTTCCGGTGTGGGCCGGCCGATCCTCAGGCCGGCGGGCGCTCTGCGGACGTGGTCATCGGCTCGGTAGGCAGGGGTCCAGGACGGGGATGCGGAGCACTGTGACCGGAAGGATGGGCATTCGTCTGGGTTTCTACCCGGTGCCTGGCGTCGTCCAGTGTCCAGTGGGTTCTGCCGCTGGGGACACTATCGATCGCGGTGAACCGTTCCGTGGCGTCCTCGATACGGGCCAGTACCTGGTGGACCATGAACGACTCTGTCTTCCGACGTTTGTCGGCTGGCCAGCGTGATGCCGTCCATCGGGCCTGTTCGACCGTGGTCACTGGCAGGCCGATGTCCCTGGCCATCCGGATCAGGGACTGTTTCACCGCCCACGCGGGGGACTGGACCGGTGTGCTGCCCGGACCCATCGGCTCGATCTCCAGAGCCCGGTCCCCGATCGTGAACTGGGCTGGTGGTGGTCGGCCGGCCGCACTGCGTAGCTCGGCAACGATCTGCTCGTAGCGGGGCTGGCTGACGGCTCCGACGTTCCCCGACTCCTCGGACATGGTCCCCCTGGGACGAGGCACTCCCGCCGCGGATGGAGCGAGCTTTGCATCCATAACCGAGAGTCACACTAGAACCCTTGGATTGCAAGGGGCGACTGCAATTGCCCAGTATTTGTGCGGAGTTGGCATCTCGATGCATTCGATGACGCTCCCTGTGATCAGTCCGTGCACGGTCCCTTCTGCCGTCTCCAGCACCACCTGCCGATGCAGGCAGAGACCGAGATCGCTTCAGAACAGCGGGCAGGGCCGGCGCCGGGTCCCGGCCGCCGGCTATGCGGCCGGAGTCAGGGCGGGATTGGCGGTGATGCGGTTGCCGACTGGTGTCTGTTCCACGGTCAGGCTGCGGGCGAGGGCGGCGACGATCTTCAGCCCGTGCTGGCCGATGCGAGGGCACGGAGGGGCAACGTGAACACGCGGAGACCGTGAGTCAGAGGTCCCTCCTGCCTGTGTGGAGGGGGCGTGGACCCATCAGGGCACGCCGGAGTCCAGGTCCCAGCAAACTGCCTGGCGCTCAGCCCGCGATCGCGTGACCGCATCGCCCGGGGCCCCAGCCCGGTGCCGGATGCGTGTGTCCGTCCGGTAGGCCAACGGCAATGCTTGGCCAAGCGGAGGTCACGGGAGGCCGCCTTTTTCGCAGACCAGGCGGGCGACCTCGCGAAGCTTGATGTTGGTCTCCTGCGAGTAGCGGCGCAGCACGTCGAAGGCTTGGTCTTCGGTGAGGTTGTGGCGGCCCATAAGAATGCCCATGGCCTCACCGATAACGTGCCGGGTGGCTACGGCGTGCTCCATCTGGGCTTGGGTACGGGCGCTTGAGAAGGCGATAGCGGCGTGGGAGGCAAGCAGCAAGCCGGCCTGTTCACTGTCCGTGGTGAATGAGCCGGTTTTGCGTGAGTAGAAGTTCAGTGCCCCGAACTCCTCATCGTCGGTGAACAGGAGGAATCCCATCATGCTTCCCACGCCCAGCTCGAAGGCCTGTGGAGCAAAGAGTGGCCAGCGGGGCTTCTCTTCGGTGAGGTCCGCGATGCGGAAGACCCGTTCTCCCCGGGCGCTGTGTGCTGTATCGAAGCACGGCCCCTGCCCTAGCTCCGCCTGTAGCCGATCGCTGTCGATGACTAGGCGGTCAGTGGGGGCGACGGTTTCCACCTGGTGGTCGTGCAGAACGAGGATGCCCGCAGCGTCGCAACCCTTGACCAGCTCCGTAGCCGATGTGGTGATCCGCTGCAGGGTGGCATCGAGCGAATCCTGAGCCAGTAGGTCCCGCGCCATCGCCGCTAGCTTCTGCCCGAACTGTCCCCAGTCCACTTCGTCCTCCGCTTCGCATCCGGTCAGGCCAACCTGATACCCGCGTTCGACACGCTCACAGCAGGACCGACGACAAGCGCAGGGAGTAGCACTGGCACAAGAGGACCCGCGCGACTTCCGTCCCACTGGGACTGGAGCGTTTGTTCGAAGCGCTGACCCGCTTCTCACTCCATGCAAGCACCCTGAGCCGCCTCTCGCAGAGCGGCATCCCTACGGTTTCACCTTGCATCCGCCTTGGGCCGAAGGCTGGCAAGATCCAACTGGAGTCGGTGGCTGGTGCGATGTGACTGAGTGAGGGGAGTTGGCTTGCTGGATCTCAGCATCCCCCGCTTTCGAGCGGCAGGTGCCTCTCGTGGCACGCCGTAGGCGCCCGTCGGCCGGGCAGCCATGCAGCAGCTCCCCGTACAAGCCGTTGCAGCCACCGCGCTGAGCGAAGTCGTCAAGATCTCTGCCCTCCCGGTCAGTGGGCGCCCGTTCCGTGGTGAGGCGGTCGCCCACTGGCCGGGAGCGAGGCCGCCGATGCTTTGGCCTTGATCGAGACTCTGTCCGGCAGCGAACAGCACCGCTGCGGCTTCGCGCCAGGCTGGAGCATCCGAGCATACGAGGACACCCTCGACCTGGCGTTGTTCGAGGCGGCATTCTGCTTCAGCCGCCATGAGGTCCGGATACAGGGAACGGCTGTGCCACCCACCCTGGCCACGCAGTTCTTCGACGCGGCCGTCCCGTCGGCCCGGACCCTCCTGGCCCTCTTTCGCGAGCGGCCCTGTAGTCAGCAGGCTTCCCGGTTTGGTGCTCAGGTTGGCGAGGCGGGCCACTGAGCCCTCAGCCACATGCGTGTGACGCCGTCCGAAGCATGGTGAACAGCCCCGTTCGGGTTCGGTGAAGATGCCACGGTTGACCAGGCGTTTCAGCTTGGCTCGCATACCTTCGGTGATCTGCTCGCGCAGCCGTTCCGCGGTCTCGCTCACCAGCCGCTGCCGGGCCTCGATCTTGTACAGGAGCTCTCTCACCGCCCGCTCTCGCTCACCTGGGACGCATCGCGCCAGGTCGGGATAGCGGTGCGGGTCAGGCGGCGGAGCCTGACGTCTGGTCATGGACCAGTGGATCACGGCCACCGAGCTGGCCGGCCGGTCTCGCCACCACCCACCGTTTCGGTTCCGGGGTGAACCCGCTTGCCGGGCGATGCCGATCGCGTTGTCGTGCACGCTCGCGGCGGTCACGGCCACGGCGATGATCAGGCGAGTCCAGGACGACCGCGGGTGGATCCTCGTGCCGCCTGCGCATTTCGCGGGCCCGCCAGCGCAGCAGGTCGTGGACGGTCTCGGCGGTGTGGTCGTCGCGTCACTTCGCGAGGTAGTAGTACACCGCGCTCTTCGGCGGCAGATAGCGCCACTAGGAGCCGGTACGAGCCTGGTACAGGAACGCGTTGACGATCTCCCGCATCTCGTACTGGCCCACATGCCCGCTGACGCAGGGATGCATGCCTCGCCTTCCAGGCCGTGATAACCGGCCGGATTAATTCCCATGCCTCATCCGGCAGATCACGGTACGGCTGACGCCCGCTCACGCTTCCCAGCAGACCGCGCCACCGGCCCGACCGTGAAGTCCCGGAACTGAACAAAACGTACTCAAGCCAATGAGGACTTCCTAAAGCGCGCATAACACCCACTTGCAGTCCCCTACCTAGACCAGATGCCCTCTCAGGGATGCAGGCCCTGCTTGCAAGCCACGGCGGCATACTCAAGTGTCCTGAGGTTGGATATAACAACGCAATATGGACACTCATCAGTCATGGCCACTGAACCGCATCCTCTCTTGGCATCCTCCCCTTCCGGAATCGGGTTGCTGGCGGTGGGCGTCCTTCTCATCGCAGTGCTGCTGGCGGCGTTCCTTGTAGGTCACCGGAACTCCGCCCGGCGCCGAAAGTCCGCTTCCGTACCCTCGCGGGAGCAGGAGAAGCAGGCGCGCCAGGTGCTCGAAGACCCTCCGCGCCGTGGAGAAGGCTGGAGCACTCCTGAGGAAGACCCTGACCAGGGGCACCCCCACCGATAGAGCGGCCTTCGCGCCAGAGCAGTGGGGGCGGGAAGGGGGCGGCCCCTTACGCTGCTTCATACCGACAGGGGAGTGGACGATAGACCGCGGCTGTCGGTCGGTTCTTGGTTCAGCAGGGCACCTGCTCAGCGCTGCGCTCTGGATCTCTCCAATGCCTGGCGTCTACCGCTGCAGGGGGAGGCGCCCGAAGGTGTAATCGCCGGCACCCACCGCCTGCTCAGGCTCACCCTGCCAGGGGCCTTCACCTGCAGGCGACTTGACGAAGGGGAGCGCTCGGGGGAGGGAATGGTGCCGCGGTGCCAGCGGCCGGTGCCGTTACCTCTCACGTCGTCCGGGTCGTGAGGGGCCATGTCCTGGTTTCGTCGGTGAGTTTACAAGGGCGGCGGGGCGGATGAGGAAGCGGATGAGTGTCGGCCCGAGCCCGGGCCGTCATCCCGTGGTGAGCATGACGGTGGCGATAATGCGTTTGCCGGGCGGCGTCGCCTCGATGCTGACGTTTTGGGCGAGAGCGGTGACGATCTCCAGTCCGTGCTGTCCGATCCGCCCGGGGTCAGGGGCTTTCACTGCGGGCGGCAGAGGGTTGCTGTCCCACAGTTCGATGCGTAGCGCGTTGCCGGTGACTTGCATCTGCAGGAGGGCCGGGCCAGGCGCGTACTTGCGGGCGTTGGTGACCAGTTCGCTCACAATCAGCTGGACGATCTCCACTGTCGAGGTCGCCACCGGGATGCTGTGCGTGTCGCGCACCGTGGAGAGGAATGACACGGCGAGGTGGCGGGCCTGCGCAATAGGGGAGCCGTCCACATCCACAGACAGGGAGGCTTCCATCGACAAGGCCACCTCCGCGCATCCGTCACCGGTGTCCTCAGATGAATGATCCATCTCGCTCTGCCCGCTTCCACGTTTTCGTCAGATACCCCGCCCGGTGCCACCTACGCACTGTCCCGGACGTTACCTGTGGCACAGCCACAAAGACGCCTGGTCCGTAGGATGCGGTTCTTGACAGGCCTTCACTTCGAAGGCGATGACTAGGCGCAACGAGACTTGGTGAAGGGTACGTGGCAGACAATCACCATCCGGCAGGGCAGCCTATGCGCCTGTCGATCACGCCGGTCACCGTTGACGGGATCCGTGTCCTGGTCGTGGCTGGCGAACTCGATGCCGACAACACTGGCACGCTGCGACAGGCACTGCGCGCTGAGGAGGACGGCGCGGCGGCGCTGACGGTACTGGACCTGGGTGCGGTCACCTTCATGGACTCCAGTGCCATCAACGTCCTGATCGCAGCGAACCGTGACGCCACTGCGGCGGGTGGTCAGCTCCGGATGGCAGCCCTGAGCGAACCAGTCCAACGGGTCGTCGCAATCGTCGGCCTCGATACGATCGTGGCCTGCTATCCCACCGTCGCCCAGGCCCTCAAGATCTGATTGGGGACTTCGACTTCGACCACCAGCGGTCGATCAAGCGGGAGACCCTCTCCAACCTGGGAACCCTCGACTTCGTCGTCGGGAGGAGAACGGAGGTCGGCTACATCCCCTTCGAGCCCGAGGCCGCGAACCTGCTCTTCCAGTTCATCTCGGGCCGCAACTCGTCGCCGGAAAAATTCCGGTCGGCGAGGAGCAGCATGCCGGCGTTCAGCAGCGGCAGGAGCTGCCTGGCGTATCCGGGTTCACAGGTGCTCGTCGAGCCGAACACGGCTCCTAGCGGACCGCGGGTGCCGGTCTCGCACAGCGTCCTCAGTCGCACGTGCGGGGTCCCTCAATGCCCGATGCGTTCGGGATGGATGCAGCCGGGGCAATGCCGCCGCCGACACAACACGGCAGCCCAATCCCGAGTCGGCCCTGAGTACCGTGGCTGACTGTCGGCGACGCTTGAATAGTGAGCCGATTCCGGCGGACGAAAAATGACCCCCACTGTGTCAGTTGATGTTGGTCATTCCCCGGTGTTGGCCGCGGGAACCCGTCCGAGGTCGCGGCCGCGCATGCGGTAGCTGTCGCCCTTGAGCGAGATGACTTTGGCGTGGTGGACGAGGCGGTCGATCATCGCGGCGGCGACGGTGTCGTCGCCGAAGACCTCGCCCCAGCGTCCGAAGGGCTTGTTGCTGGTCACGATCACCGAGGCGCGTTCGTAGCGGCCCGAGATGAACTGGAAGAACAGGTTCGCTGCCTCGGGTTCGAAGGGGATGTAGCCGACCTCGTCGACCACGATCAGCGGGATGCGGCCCAGGCGGGTCAACTCGTCGCTGAGTCTTCCTGCTTGGTGGGCTTCGGCGAGGCGGGTGACCCACTGGGCGGCGGTGGCGAAGGCGACCCGGTGGCCGGCCTGGCAGGCCCAGATGCCGAGCCCGCTGGCGAGGTGGGTCTTGCCGGTTCCGGGCGGCCCCAGGAAGATCACGTTCTCCTTCCCGACGACGAAGTCCAGCGTCCCCAGATGGGCGATGACCTCGCGCTTCACGGACCGCTGGTGGTCGAAGTCGAAATCTTCCAGCGACTTGCGGGAGGGAAAGCGGGCAGCCCGGATGCGGCCCTCGGCGCCGTGGGAGTCGCGGGCGGCGACCTCCCGTTGCAGGCAGGCGGCCAGATACTCCTCGTGGCTCCAGCCCTCGTCACGGGCCCGCTCGGCAAGCCGTGCTGCCGCGTCCCGCAGGGCCGGGGCCTTCAACGCCTTGGTCAGATAGATCAGTTCGGATCCGACATCGCGGCTGGTCCGGGCGGGGTTCGTGCCGTTCTTCGTGCTCATCACGCTGCCCCTTCGCCCGTGCTCAGGCCGCCGTCGATGACGCCGAAGATCCGGTCGTAGGTGTCCAGCGAGCGTTCCTCGACCTCCGTCCCGTCCACCGGCGCCGATTTCGTGCCAGCAGCCTTCTTGCGGGCTGCCGCGGCCGCGGCCGCGTGGTCGGGATCGGTGATGGTCTGGTGGCGGGCCCAGCTGCGGGCATGGCGGGCGACCTCGACGCCGTCGCAGGTCACCAGGACCTGGTCTAGGTCCGCGGCGACCTCGATGCGGCGGCCGACGGCCAGCGGATGCACCGAGTAGTCGCAGGTGTCCAGGCGGACGTAGTGGTCCCGGGGCAGCCGCAGCGATGCCTTCCACCAGCCCGGCGGGGCGATCGGCGGCAGACCCAGCATGCGGGACCGGTCAGCCTCCAGCCGGTCCGCAGGACGGGCCTGCAAGGTGCGGTGGATGCGCCGGTTCGCCCTGGTCAGCCAGTCGGCGAGCTGGATGTTGAAGTCGGCCGGCGAGGTGAACACCCGGCCGGGCAGGAACGACGTCTCCAGATAGCCGTTGGCCCGCTCGACCAGGCCCTTGGCTTCCGGATCCCGCGGTTTGCAGAGCAGGAACTTGATGCCGAGCAGTCCGGCGAACGCGGCGAATTCGTCGGTCAGTTGAGGACCGCCCGGCCGCCAGGAGCCGACGGCTCCCTCGTTGTCCCAGACCAGCACCCGGGGGACGGACCCGAGCTCGGTCAGCAGCCGCCAGTGTCCGGCGATCAGGTCGGCCGCAGACCTGGAGGGCAGCATCCGCGCCGTGATCCACCGCGAGTAGCCCGCGACCATGACCAGCACCGGCGGCCGTCCGACCTGGCCGAAGCCGAGCGGGATGTCGGCGGGCGGGAACCACAGGTCGCACTGGCCGATCTCGCCCGGCTCATAGACCGTCCGCGAGGCCGGATCCGCGGGCCGATAGGCCGGCCGCAGGTCTCTGACCCGGTCCTTGAGCACCGTCAGACCCCGGTCCCAGCCGATCCGCTCGGCGATCACCGTCGCGGGCATCTCCGGCCACTGCTCGAGCAGTTCACGGATCTGCGGCTCGACCGCGTCCACGATCGAGCCCTTCGGCGCCCGCTGATACTTCGGCGGCGCATCGTCCGCGATCGCTCTGCGGACAGTGTTCCTCGCAATCCCCAGCTTCCTCGCGATCGCCCGCACCGGCATCTGCTCGGCCCGGTGAAGCCGGCGGATCTCCGCCCAGTCCTCCACGCTGATCACCACTCCTCCCAGCCTGACTCAACGAGCCAGACCTCTGAAGGGGGTCAACTTTCAAGCGCCGCCACCGGTCCACTTTTCAGCCGTCGCCGACAGCTGACGAGTGAGAACCTTCGAATCGGCGTGATGACCGGGTACCCAACTGCACGCATGTGCAGGGAAGGCAGTGCGTCATGCCTATGGGCAGCGACGATCGCTGCCCATAGGCACGAGCTGCGGCAGCTTCGATGCGAGAGGGCCCCCTTGGGCCCTTCCTTCTGCGTGCGCTGGCCGATTCGGCAGAGCAGACGTGGCGCGGCTACTGGTCGGCGCTGGGTACGGCCAGCGGGTCATCCGGGGACTTCTGCTTCGCTGTCTCCATCTGTTCGCCGAGTTCGGTGAGGCGGTTGCGGCCCATGGCCTTGCGGACTTCGGGGAACCACTCCTTCTCCTCTTCCTCGACGTGGTGGCGGACGTTCTCGATGAGGACGGTCATCTTGGCGTCGAACCGTTCGTCGGCCGGATCGAGGTCCTTGAGCTCGGAAAGCATCCACAGCACGACGTGATGCTCCTCAACGCTTTCCAGGACGTGGTCCTTGGTGTCTGGCGCGGCTTCCCGGGCGGCCGGGTAGAAGATCTTCTCCTCGATCCAGGTGTGGGCGGTGAGTTCCTCGATCACCCGGTCGGCGATCTTCCGCTTCTCGGTGTGGGCATTTTCGCCGGCCTTCTCGAACTGCTTGAACAGCTTCTCGACTGTTTTGTGGTCTTCCTTGAGCAGCACGATCCCGTCCATCTTGATCTCCCTCACGTCCGTCATCGGGCGAAGCGGGCCCTCCGCCCTGACGCCGTGTACCCGATACACGCTTGGAGAGTCCGTTGGCCGCAGGGTTGTGGCCCTGACAGGCGACCCTCCTAGCCCGAACGCGCGAACGTACGCTGCTCTCAGACGTCGGCGGAAGCCGCCCCGTGGTGGGCGGCAAATCTGTCCCATCGGTGGTGTCTCATGCGGATTGCCTTGATGGGGCGGGGCCTGGGCCTTCGGCCGGCGTTCTGGCCTGTCCCGCCGATGTGGTGAGTCCGCTGTGTTCCGAGGTGCCGCAGAGCTGTGCTGCGGTCCGAGCGTGGGAGGCGAGGCAGTGGTAGGCCAGGTCCGCTGTGGAGGTGGATCGCACGGGCAGCAACTGGCTGCCGTCGAGCGTGTCCCGCAGGGCGGCGTGAGCGTGGGCGTAGGCGGCCTTGTGCTGGGGAGTTGCCCTTGGAGGCAGCCAGGAAATCAGAAGGATCTTGTTCTGGCGCGTGCCGTCCTCGGTCGCGAAGGGCAGGTCGTAGATGACGAGTCGGGGTTCGTTCGCGGGCAGTGCGAGCAGGAGTTCGTCGTGTGTCAGATTTCCTTCGTGTTCGACGACACAGCTGTTCAGAAGATCGTTGAGCCGATAGATCACGGTGTTGATGTCCCGCTTCGACTTCAGCTCCCAGAATGCGCCGATGCAGCTGTCGTCCACGGCTACGTCTGTGCTCACGGTGCTCTCCTTGCGCCCATGTCTCGGATGCGGGGTCGGAAGATCGGTTACGGCAGAGGTGTGCCCCCGGTGGCATTGACGATTTCCGCAGTGATGAAGCTGGCTCGTGGAGAGGCGAGGAAGACGTAGGCGGGCGCCATCTCCGCGGGCTGCGCAGGCCGGCCGAGGGGAGCCTGCTTGCCGAACTCAGTGGTGTCCGGCATCGTCGCGGGGATCAGCGGCGTCCACACCGGGCCGGGCGCCACAGCGTTGACACGTATGCCGTCGCCCGCCACCATCTGCGCCAGGCCCTGGGTGAAGGTCACGATCGCCCCCTTGGTGGTGGCATAGTCCAGCAGGTGCGGGCTCGGCTTGTAGGCCTGTACAGACGTGGTGTTGATGATCGAGCCGCCCGCCGGTATGTGGGGGAGGGCCATTTTGCAGAGCCAGAACATGCCATACAGGTTCGTGCGCACGACCCGGTCGAACTGCTCGGTCGAGATCGCGGCGATGCCGTCCGGCTGAGACATCTGGTATGCGGCGTTGTTGACGAGAATATCGATGCGCCCGAACTCTTCGACCATTCGTTCCACCAGACGACGGCACTGATTCTCATCGCGTATGTCGCACTCGACAGCGACCGCCCTGCGTCCCGCCTCTTCGACGAGCTTGCTGGTTTCGGCTGCGTCGTCCGTCTCCTGGGAAAGGTGGGTGAACATGACGTCTGCGCCCTCACGGGCATAGGCCAGCGCCACGGCACGGCCGATGCCGGAGTCGCCACCCGTGATCAAGGCCTTCCGGTCCGTGAGTAGTCCGCTGCCCTCGTAGGAGTCTTCACCGTGGTCGGGCGGGGGATCCATGGGGCCCGTCCATCCAGGATGCTCCTGGTCCTGCTGCGGAAGGTCGGGGCGGGGATGCTTGTCTACAGGATTGTCAGGCATGGATCGCCTCCGGAGGCTGGGTGAAGGTCGGCCGCCTCTTGGCCGCAGTCGGCGACACGTTGCCGTCTGCAGGGGGCCAGAGGGCTGAGCCAGTTCGGATGGTGCTGTCGATCGAGAGAACGAGTACCCCCGTCACCCGCGTCATGCGCAAGGTGCGGTTTCGGGGCACCAATGCGTCATTGCGACCGTCCCGAGTCATCGCCCAGGAGCGGTCTGTCCCGTCCTGGACGGTCGTGCGGCCGGCTCATCTCGAAGGCCTGATCCCGCACGCCGAGCCCTTCTACCAGCACCCGTCCCGAGGGCAGCGGCCGACCTCGCCGCTGGTGAGGTGGCGGATGCCGGGCATCTGTCGCCACCCGTGAGCGGAGCCGTCCTGAAGGACCGCTTGATCGCATCGACGAACAAAACAGGTAGACGCGTTTATCGGGCCTCCGGGCAGATGTCGGTACCCTTTCCCGATCTTCCTCCCGGAAAGGGGTGTTTGTGAGAGCCGCGCAGCCCCCTAAGCCCCGGCATCCGGCCTTGCCAGCCGAGGCCGGGTATGCGCCGCGCGCGGCGCATACCCATGGGACCTCGGACCCCGGACCCCGGGGGCCGCGCCTCTCGCCGCTTGGCGGAGCCGCTGTCGCCCGGGGGTGGGTGCTGCTCAGGTGTTGCGCTGGCCGTGAGTGGTCCGGCGGAGTTGCTCGGTGTGTTGGGTCAGAGCGTCGATGCGTGCGGCGATCTCGGCGTCCTCGGGCCGCAGATGGGTCCGGGTGTCGGTGAGGGGCCGCACGAGGCGGGCTGCGTCGTCGTGGCCGAGAGCCTGGTTCAGGGCGCCGACCGCGTCTGCGGCGCTGGCGGGGAGGCCGGTGAGGGCGGTGATCTGTGCGGCGAGGCGCCGGAGGTCGGCTGCGTTGTTGCGGGCCCAGGCGGTGATGGTGCGGTCGGCGGCGCGGGTGTCGCGGGTGGCCTGGACGCGTTCTTCGCCGGTGGAGCCGGGAGTGCCGGGGCGCAGGCGAAGATAGCGGCGTTCGGCGGCCTGGCGGCTGGCGACTCCGAGGGGTCCGGCGAGCTCGGCCCAGCTGGCACCCTCGCCGCGGGCTGTTTCGATCAGCCCGCTCTCCCAGCCGGCGAGCTGTTCGCGGACCTCGCGCAGCGTCAGCAGGGCGGCCAGGGCCGGATGCGGGCCGGAGCCGCCCGCGGGCGGCTCCGGGGTCGCCGGCATTTGAGCGGAGGACTGCTGCGCGTCCTTTACGGACTGGTTGATGGCCTCCAGCGCTGCCGCTGCGGCAGGAAAGGGAACGGGTGTGGCCGGCGGGGCGGGCTCGTTCATGGGGCTCTCCGTCGTCTTGTCATCCTCCAGATGACTACGTTCTTGTCATCGTTTCGATGACATGCTACAACGGGAGCACGTTGAAGCGCATTGGCAGTCTCTGCCTGGACCGACTGGAGGTGTTTCGCGATGTTGATGCGCACTGACCCGTTCCGCGAGATGGACCGGATCGTTCAGCAGCTGTCGGGTACGTCGGGTACGTGGTCGAAGCCCTCGGTGATGCCGATGGACGCCTACCGTGAGGGCGAGGAATACGTGATCGCCCTCGACCTCCCCGGCGTGAGCACCGAGGCGATCGACGTCGACGTCGAGCGGAACATGCTGACCGTGAAGGCGGAGCGCCGCCCGGTCGCGAAGGCCGACTCTGTGAAGGTGGAGCTCTCCGAGCGCCCCCTGGGGGTCTTCTCCCGCCAGATCATGCTCGCCGACACCCTGGACACCGAGCGCATCCAGGCCGATTACGACGCGGGTGTCCTGACCCTGCGGATCCCGATCGCCGAGCGCGCCAAGCCCCGCAAGATCAGCATCGGCGGCGAAAGCGGCCGCAAGCAGATCTCCGGCTGAACCCTCCAGTACCAGCTGGCAGCGGAGGGCGGGAAGAGCCCGATTCCCCCGCCGGCGGCCCCGCCCTCCGCGCCCCTCTGGGACCCCTTCACCCCTTCCTGGAGGTGATGTGATGTCGATGCGCAGGGAGGTGTTCCTGGCCCACGTCCAGGAACGAGGCGAGTACGAGACCTTGCAGGACGCCGACCGTGTTGCCCGCATCGTCCTGGCTGCTGGGCGCACACCTGGTGGGCAGTGTGCGGGCCGAGCTCGCCGCTCGGCTCCCCGAGACGTACGCCCTGATCCTCCTTAATCCGCTCCAGGCCGCGGAGCCGCTCTCGCCAGAGCGGTTCGTCCGTGCGACCGCGGCCTGGATCGAGGGCGCCACCGAGAAGACGGCCCTGTGGGACATCGGCGCCGTCCTGTCCACCGCGGCCGCCGCCGCAGGTGATGTCCTCACCCGCGAGGTCCTGCTCCAGCTCCCGCACGGCTACGACCTCCTCTTCGGCCACCCCCAGCCCACCTGACTGTTGACCCGCCTGCCCCTAGACCCCCTGACCCCCACCGGCCGGAGGCCGGATCCTTCGCAGAGAAAGGCAACCGCAGCCATGTACGACCAGCCTCGACCGAACCGGGCCACCCCCGCCATGACGTTCGACCAGATGCTGGAACGCGTGCGCTACGAAGGCGCCTACCCCACCCGCGAACACGCCGAGGAAGCCGTCCGTACCGTCCTGGCCGCCCTCGGCCGACAGCTCACCGGCAACGAGCGCGTCGACCTCGCCCAGTGCCTGCCCGCCGAGGCCGCCCTCACCCTGACCGCCCAGATCCCCGACACCCAACACCTCACCGGCTGGGGCTTCGTCAAAGACCTCGCTGCCCGCACCGGCGCCACCCCGGCCACCGCCCGCTGGGACACCGGCGCCGTACTCGCCGTCGCCGGCCGCCTTACCGGGCCCAACCTCCTCGCCCGCATCCTGCGCCAGCTCCCCGACGGCTACGCCCTCCTGTTCGGCCAGGCGGAACTGCGCCGGCCCGAGCCTGCCGCCGCCTGACCCAAGCCGCCAGCGCGCGGACACACGGCAGGGCCGGGACCACTCCTGTGGTCCCGGCCCTGCTGTGCGACGATCAGTGCTTGAAGACGTCCTTGACCTTTTCCTTGGCCTCGCGGGCGTCGCCCGTGGCCTGCTCCGCGCGGCCCTCGGCGGTCAGGTGCTCGTTGCCCGTCAGGCGCCCAGCGGTCTCCTTGATCTTGCCCTTGGCCTGCTCGACCTTCGCCTCGGCCTTCTGCTCACCAGACACAGCTGATCACTACCTCTTCGGTGGAAACGCCCTACTCAACCCCGTATGGCCGCTGGCAGCTCTCGCAAACGGGGCCAGCTGCGACAGGGCCTGCCCGGGCTCGCGAGGGCCGCGGTACGGACCGGTGCGCTAGCGGGGGAGGAGGGCGCGGACGGTCTTGCCGCCTCCGGGCCCGGGTGTGACAAAGGTAGTGAGGGTGAGGTCGTTGACCATGTGCCAGCCGAATCCACCCGTCCCGTCGACGAGGACGGGAGCCCGCCTCGGCGGCATCCGCAGGCTGGGATCCTCGACGGCGACCTCGATCGTGCCGAGGTGGGCGGAGAGGCCGAGGGCGTAGGCGCCGCCACCGTGGCGCAGGGCGTTCGTCACCAGCTGGGAGACGACCAGGACGACCGTGTCGGCCTGCTCCCGGCCGATGGCCGGCTGCCCGAGGGCTCCGAGGAACGCCCGCGCGGCCTGGCGCGCCCCGGTGGAGGGGGAACGAAGGGCTGTGCGATCGGTGCTCATCAGGTCTCCTTCGTGGATACCCCGGCCTTCAGGCCGGGGAGGAAACGAAGCTCCTGCGGAGCAGGGCAGGGAAGGCCGGTTCGCCCCTGGGCGGACCGGCGTTGTCAGTGGCGGCCGTTGGGTTGGTCGCGTGTATCTGCGGTATTCCTTCCGGCTCGTGCCGACGCCGGGTCAGCGCATCGCGCTGGCGCGTACGTTGGGCTGTGCCCGGGTGGTCTACAACGATGCGCTGGCCGCGAGGAAGGCCGCCTATGCGGGGGACAAGTCGCGTATCCCGACGGGTGTTCTGGCACGGCAGGTGATCACGGAGGCGAAGAGGACGCCCGAGCGGGCGTGGCTGGCGGAGGTGTCGGTGGACGCCCTGCAGTCCTCTCTTCGTGATCTCGATACGGCGTACGCGAACTTTTTCGCGTCGGTGGCGGGGAAGCGGCCGGGGCGCCGTATGGGGCTTCCGGTGTTCAAGTCGAAGAAGGACAGCCGGCAGGCCGTCCGTTTCTCCAGGAACGGGTTCCGGCTGCGGGACAACGGGCGGCTGAACCTCGCGAAGATCGGGGACGTCCGGGTCCGCTGGTCCCGGGAGCTGCCTTCCGCTCCATCCTCGGTGACTGTGGTCAAGGACGCTTCGGGCCGGTACTTCGCGAGCTTCGTGGTGGACGTCGAGCCCGCAACGCTGCCGCCCGTGGACGCCGAGGCCGGTATCGACCTGGGGCTGATGCTCCCCCAGACTCCGTCCGGGGGGACCCCCATCGCCGTGCTGTCCGACGGGCGGGTGATCGACAACCCACGTTTCCTGCGGCGTGCCGAGCGTCGGCTGAACAAGGCGCAGCGGGCGTTGAGCCGCAAGGCGAAGGGGTCGAGGAACCGGGCCAAGGCCCGCATCCGCGTCGCCCGGGCGCACGCCCGGGTGGCCGATGCGCGCAGAAACTGGTGTCACCAGAGTGCTTCGAGGCTGGTCCGCGACAACCAAGCGGTCTACCTCGAAGACCTGGCGGTCTCCGGCCTGGCCCGCACCCGCCTGGCCAAGTCTGTGCACGACGCCGCGTGGGGCATGTTCCGCCGCGTGCTGGAGGAGAAGGCGGCCCGCTACGGCCGTCACGTCGGCATCGTTTCCCGCTGGCTGCCCTCCTCGCAGACGTGCTCGGTGTGCTGGGTCGTGGACGGCAAGAAGCCGCTGCACGTGCGTATCTGGCGGTGCGAAGGCTGCGGTACCGAACATGATCGTGACCTCAATGCGTCGCGAGTGATCCTCGCCGCCGGGCAGGCGGAGAGGCTAAACGCCCCTGGAGGGCCGGTCAGTCCTGGAGTGGAAATCCCACGCCAGGCACGGCTCGTTGAACGGGGAACCCACCCGAAGGCCCAGCCGGTCACCACCGGCAGCCAGGCGGGAATCCCCGCCCTTTAGGACGGGGAGGATGTCAATCCGCTGACGGCTCCCAGCGCGAGTCCCACTGGCTTGTAGGCGATATTCGAAACCTTCGTTGTCTAGCCCTTCTGGAGCGGCTGACCAGCCACCACATGGTCATGCCGCAGCGGTGGCCAGGCGGAGTGACGGCGGCAGTCCGCCTGACGGCCTATGCCGGGGGACTATTCACGGCTCTTTTCCATGTGGCGTAGGTCTTCCTCGTCCCATTTCCGGGTGTCGCGGGGCTGCGTGTAGGGCTCTGTCCCGGGCGCCATGCCGCCGGCGAGGGCTCGCTGGCGTACGGCTTCGGCGTCGAACTCCAGGCCGAGGAGGATGGCCAGGTTGCTGATCCACAGCCACACCAGGAAGACAATGACGCCTGCCATGGTGCCGTAGGTCTTGTTGTAGGAGGCGAAGTTGGCGACGTAGAAGGCGAACCCGGCGGAGGCGATCAGCCAGATGACCAGTGCGAGGAAGCTGCCTGGGGTGATCCACCTGAAGCCCTTCACCTTCGCGTTCGGGCAGGCCCAGTACAGGATCGCGATCATGATGGTGACGAGGACGATCAGGACGGGCCATTTGGCGATCGACCACACCGTCAGCGCGCTGTCTCCGATGCCCAGCGCGGTGCCGGCCTGGCGGGCGATGCCGCCGGTGAAGACCACGATCAGTGCGCTGACGACGGCCAGGACCATCAGGACGATGGTCACGCCGACACGTACCGGCAGGATCTTCCAGGCCGGGCGGCCCTCGGGCATGTCGTAGACGGCGTTCGCAGCGCGTATGAACGCCGCGACGTAACCGGACGCGGACCATATGGCCACGACGAGGCCGACGATGGCGACGATGGAGCCGAGGCCTGCGTTGCCCTGCAGTTGTGCCACGGCGCGGGTGAGGATGTCGCGAGCCGGACCGGGGGCGAGCTGCTTGAGGTTGACCAGGACTTTGTCCGTGGTCGACTTGCCGGTGATGCCCAGCAGGGAGACCAGGGCCAGCAGGGCGGGAAACAGCGCGAGTACCCCGTAGTAGGTCAGGGCGGCGGCCCGGTCGGTCAGCTCGTCCTTCTTGAACTCCCGCAGACTCCCGGAAAGGACCTTGCCCCACGCCTGCTTGGGCAGCTCGGTCGGACTGTCCGGGGCCTGCTCTTCCACCTCGGGCCCGGGCCCGGCCTCCTCGGGAGGCGGTGCAACGTCACCACTTTTGTGGCCTTTATCTCTGATGGGACTGAATTCAGTCATATTGGTCGAGTACCCCGGCTCATCGCGTTGAGCACGGCAGCATCTCAGAGGGCTTCTCCATGAGCCGGCCTCACCAGGGCCACAACGGAGCCGGGCCAGAGACGACGACACGCGGCCCAGATGGTCGTACCGGATCGCACCGGTCGCTTTCGGCACGGCTCTATCGGAACGGGTCAGTTGTCTTCGGCCACGTGGTTACCTCCAGCGGAAGGCGGCTTCCGCTGCCGCGCGGTGGCAGCACGGGCGGTCTGCGCTGCGCGAGGATTGATGCCTCCGCAACAGGCGCCGACCTTTCCGCGGCCGCAGCCGCGCCCACAGGCCGAAACCCAGCGCTGACGCCGTGATGTGACCCAGCACCCGATGCCCACATGGCACGTCACTTCCGGGGTGCCGCGGTGGTCGAAGGCGCGCCAGGCCCTTCAGCGGACGATTCTGCGGTGCCTTTGGTGAGTGAGGCGGGCGGAAACGGAGACACGGAAGGCAGCGGGTGCTGCTGCCACGAGTCCGCTCTGCGTACAGCCGTACAGCCGTACAGCCGTGCGGCCAAGCGGCGCCGCTCCACCATGGAGGTTTCGCGTGTCTGTTTCCGCTTCGCCCGATCCGCTTGCTGAGCTGTCCGCCGCGGGGGTGTCGGTGTGGCTGGACGACCTGTCCCGCGAGCTGCTGGCCAGCGGCCAGCTGAAGAAGCTGATCGCTGACAAGCATGTGGTCGGTGTTACTACGAACCCCACGATCTTTGCCTCGGCGTTGTCCAAGGGCGACCGTTATAACGACCAGCTGGCGCGCCTTGGTGCTCAGGGGGCGCAGGTCGATGACGCGGTCTTCGCGCTGACCACCGACGACGTGCGCGAGGGCTGCCGGGCGTTCCGGGAGGTCTACCGGAACAGCAACGGGGTGGACGGGCGGGTCTCGATCGAGGTCGACCCACGGCTGGCCCGGGATGCCGAGGCCACGAGCACGCAGGCTGTGAAGCTGTGGGAGACCGTGAATGAGCCGAACCTGTTCGTGAAAATTCCGGCGACCCGTGAGGGGCTGGCCGCGATCACCGCTGCCATCGCCCGGGGCATCAGCGTCAACGTCACGCTGATCTTTTCTCTGGACCGGTATCGGAAGGTGATGGACGCCTACCAGGCCGGTCTGGAGCAGGCCCTGGAGGCGGGGCTCGACCTGTCGGGCATTCACTCGGTCGCCTCCTTCTTCGTCTCGCGCGTCGATACCGAGGTCGACCGCCGCCTCGACGCCCTGGACAGCCCGCAGGCCCACGAGCTCAAGGGCAAGTCCGCGGTCGCTAACGCCAGGCTGGCGTACCAGGCGTACGAGCAGGTGGTGGCCGAGCCGCGCTGGCAGCACCTGGCCGCGGCGGGGGCCAACGTCCAGCGACCGCTGTGGGCGTCCACCGGGGTGAAGAATCCGCACTACCCGGACACGATGTACGTCAGTGACCTGCTCATCGCGGGTACGGTCAACACCATGCCCGGCACCACGCTGACCGCGTTTGCCGACCACGGCACCGTGCCCGGCCACGCACTGACCGGCGAGGACTACGCCGCCGCCGCAGCCCACCTGGCGTCGCTGCAAGATGCCGGTGTCGACTTCGCGGACGTGACCGCCACCCTGGAACGTGAGGGGCTGGAGAAGTTCGAGGCCAGCTGGGCGGAGCTCGGGGACTCGGTGGACAACGCGATGCGCTCCGGCGCCAGGTCGGGGGCCGGGTCCGCGGACGGTGGTTCGAACAGCGCCGGCCTCCTGGCGATCTACCTCAACGACCACTACACCGGGGCGACCGGTGGCCTGGAGCTCTTCCAGCGCGCCGCCGGTGCGAGGAAGGGCGAGGGCGAGGAAGCAGTCCTGACGGACCTGGCCCGGCAGGTGGAGGAGGACCGCGACGCGCTGGCGCAGATCATGGCTGACCTGGGAGTGTCCGTTGACCGCACCAAGGCCGTCCTGGGCTGGGTCGCGGAGAAGGCCGGCCGCCTGAAGACCAACGGCCACCTCTTCTCCCGCTCCCCGCTCAGCGACGTCCTGGAAGCAGAGGCGATGTTCCTGGGTGTCCAGGGCAAGGCAGCGTGCTGGCGGAGCCTGCGCGCCCTGTCCGAGACCGACCGGCGCCTGGACGCAGCGCATCTGGACATCCTGCTGCAACGCGCTGAGCGCCAGAGCACGGCCCTGGAGGAGCTGAGGGTCGCGGCCGCCACCCGCGCGCTCGATCCGCAGACCGCGCCCGCCAGCTGATCGCTCCCGCGAGCGATTGCTCGCCCGCTCCATGGCAGGTGAGCAATCGCTCACGGCCCACGGGATGAGGCACCCCACGCGGAAGGCAGCAGAGCGGACTCCCTGTACGGGCGTTCTGCTGCCGTCCGCCCACCGGCTTGATGAAGGAGCAACGGCATGGCGAGTGAACAGTCCGGCGGCACCGTACGACGCGACAGGTCCTTGGCGCTCCCGCTGGCGAAGCAGGCCGGCTGGGACGAGGTCGATGTGCGTGCCGTGGACACCGTGCGGCTGCTGGCGGCCGACGCGGTGCAGAAGGTCGGCAACGGGCACCCGGGCACGGCGATGAGCCTGGCCCCGCTGGCCTACCTGCTGTTCCAGAACGTGATGCGGCACGACCCGGCCGATGACCAGTGGCTGGGACGGGACCGGTTCGTGCTGTCCTGCGGGCACTCCAGCCTGACCCTGTACATCCAGCTGTACCTGGCCGGCTTCGGCCTGGAGCTGTCGGACCTGGAGGCATACCGGACCTGGGACTCGGCCACCCCCGGCCACCCCGAGCACCGCCACACCCGCGGCGTGGAGATCACCACCGGACCGCTGGGCCAGGGCCTGGCCAGCGCAGTCGGCATGGCCATGTCGGCACGGCGCGAACGCGGCCTGCTCGACCCCGACGCCGAGCCGGGCAGCAGCCCCTTCGACCACCACGTCTACGTCGTCGCCTCCGACGGCGACCTGATGGAGGGCATCACCGCCGAGGCCGCATCGCTGGCCGGCCACCAGGAACTGGGCGGCCTCACCGTCTTCTACGACTCCAACCACATCTCCATCGAGGACGACACCAACGTCTCCTTCAGCGAAGACGTCCCCGCCCGCTTCGCCGCCTACGGCTGGCACGTACAGACTGTCGACTGGACGCGCACCGGAACGTACGTCGAGGACGTCGATGCGCTCCTGGAGGCCATCCGGGCGGCCCGCGAGGAGACAGGCCGCCCCTCCCTGATCATGCTGCGTACCTTGATCGGCTGGCCCGCCCCCACCAAGCAGAACACGGGCAAGGCGCACGGCTCCGCGCTGGGCGAGGACGAGATCGCCGCCACCAAGACGCTGCTGGGCTTCGACCCCCAGGCGCACTTCATCGTCGAGGACGAGGTATTGGCCCGCACCCGCGCCGCGTCCGACCGCGGCCGGGAGGCCCACGAGCAGTGGGACGAGGCCTTCGCGGCTTGGCGCTCGGCCAACCCTGAGCGCGCCGCGCTGCTGGAGCGCTTGCAGGAGCAGCGACTGCCCGACGGCTGGAGCGACGCCCTGCCCGACTTTCCCGCCGACCCTGAGGGCATGGCCACCCGCGCCGCCTCCGGCAAGATCCTCACCGCGCTCGCCCCCGTCCTGCCGGAACTGTGGGGCGGCTCGGCCGACCTGGCGGGCAGCAACAACACCACCATGGACGGGGAGCCCTCCTTCGTGCCGGCCGACCGCCAGACCAAGGACTGGAAGGGCGGCCCGTACGGGCGCACCCTGCACTTCGGGATCCGCGAACACGCCATGGGCGCAGTCCTCAACGGCATCGCCCTGCAGAGCCTGACCCGCCCCTACGGCGGCACCTTCCTGACCTTCTCCGACTACATGCGCCCCGCCGTACGCCTGGCCGCCCTGATGCAGCTGCCCGCCACCTACATCTGGACCCACGACTCCATCGGCCTGGGCGAGGACGGCCCCACCCACCAACCCGTCGAACACCTGGCCGCACTGCGCGCCATCCCCGGCCTCGACGTCGTTCGGCCCGCCGACGCCAACGAGACCACCACCTGCTGGCAGACCATCCTCGAACACGGCGACCGGCCCGCCGGACTGATCCTGTCCCGGCAGAACCTGCCGGTCCTGGACCGCGGCAACGGCGAATACGCATCTGCTCGGGGAGCGGGCCGCGGCGGATACGTCCTCGCGGACACGGCCGACGGCGCGGTGCCCGACGCGATCCTGGTCGCCACCGGCTCAGAGGTCCAGATCGCCCTGGACGCCCGCAACCTGCTGACCGCCGAGGGACTGGCGGTGCGGGTGGTGTCGATGCCGTGCCGGGAATGGTTCGCCGCCCAGCCCCAGGACTACCAGGACGAGGTCCTGCCGCCGACCGTACGCGCACGAGTCAGCGTCGAGGCCGCCATCGGGCAGGGCTGGCGCGACATCGTCGGGGATGCCGGGCGGATCGTCAGCCTTGAACACTACGGAGCCTCCGCCGACTACCAGCGCCTGTACACCGAGTTCGGCATCACCCCCGAAGCGGTTGCCGAGGCCGCCCGCGACAGCATCCACGACACCCAGCGGGCCGTGCGCCCCGGCGGCCACCAGCAGACTTCCACCCCCATTGGCGGCGGCACCGGCGACCGTCCCTAGTCCTCCAGTCGATCAGGTGCGGGGCGACGGCATCCAGGCAGACGACCTTCGAGGAAGCCGATACTGGACTGCACTGGTCGGGTTACGGCTGTGCTGCGGCCGCTCGGAGCATCCTTAGCACGGGAAAGCCGTGGCCCCCGCATCGCAGCGTCAGCCGTCCCCGACTACGGGAACCCGTCTCCGGCGCCGAGTAGGAGAGTGGTAAGGGTGTGTGTCGGATCGACAGGTCAGAAAGTCGGGGTGTTGATTGTCTTTCTCGTTGTGCGGCCGGGACGGCCTCCGCCAGGCTCCGGGCGTCCGTGTTCTGCGCCGTGCCCGAGCTAGCCGACTCGTCTCACGATTCCGCGGGGGGCAGGCTGGAAGCGTGACCAGTGCGCCGATCGTCGTGCACCGGCCGTCTCGGACGGGCGGTCAGAGGGTCACCGTGCACCGTCACGGCCGTGACGAGATCCTCGGCAGTGCCTACAGCGATCGCGATCTGGTCGTGTTCCTCGAGAACGTCGGAATCGCTGATCCTGATGCCGTCCTGGACGATCTGCGGTGGGTGGAGTGGCGGGGTGGCCGCGCCCACAAGTCAGCGCTGCCTGATGAGGGCACGGTGTCCGGCCGGGTGTCTGCCTGAGATCGAGCAGCGGGTTCTCTCAATGGCTGCGATGCCTGTGCGGATGCGGTAATGGTCGTCGACGGCTACCGACCCTGCCGCTACGGATGCCGATGGCGATAGGGCCCGGCAGTGGCCCCGCCTCGCCGGCCGTCCTGCAACAACCCCCTGCACACTGCCATGCGTACTGCTGCCCGGCCTGAGCAGTACGCGGGCGAGGAAGAACGGGGTGTCCAACGGGCCGACCGAGCCGATCAGGGTGGAGCCGAAGCCGGAGGCGCGCCGACGGCGACGAGCGCAGTGTCGTCCAGCTGGGCGGCGTGCGGCTTCCGACGCCGCGGCTGAGCAGCAGCGAGGCGCGGCGGTCGTGTTCCGGGCGGCGGACGCGGTCATGTCCACTGTCTGTCGTCGAACCCACCGAAAGAGCTTGCGCATCACGAAGGCGGCAACGGGTAGCCGCACAAGGGGTGCTGCCCAGGCATCCAGAGGAGGCTTGAAGCAGCCATGGTGACCAACTCCCTTGAGTGCGGTGTACTCGTTGCGGCCCTGAACGATGACCCAGGCGCGGCCCAGGAAGGTCGGGGAGCACTCGCATTCTGCGGGTCATGAACCTGTCTCCAGGCGCCCGCGCGTATGTGGGGCTCACCATCGCGATTGTGGTGTGCGCGGCGGTCGGTGCATCTGGCTTCGGTCTCGTTGTCGGCGACTGGACGGGGACTGCGGTGGCAGCGGGCACGGCTGCCGTGGGCGTAGGGGCCGGATGGGTCTTCTTTTACCGTGGTGCGTCGGCTTCGCTTGAGCGCGCCCGGATTGAGGGGGCTGCGGAAGGAGTCGCGGACCTGGTCCTCATTGCTGTCGCGCTGTACGAGGCAGCGGTGTTCCCGCTGACTCCCGGCGGTGTGAGGGGAGCGGAGCAAGAGGCCCGCCGCACTACCGCGTATCACCTCTCGGCCCACGACGGGCTTCCCTGCACTGTCCGAGTGTCGGCGGCGGACGCATTGGAGGTCCTTGACAAGGGCTCGGACTTAGAACGTGCCCGTGCCGCAGTGACAGCCCTGTCCATCGCGGTCTACGAGTGCCGCGATGGCCTTGCCCCGGTGCGGCGCGGACGCCGCTGTCTCTGAGGCAAGCAGGTAACGGGGTAACGGAGGACGCCGGCGACCACTGACCCGAGCGGGCTTTACCTGCGCTTCTTCGAGGACATGACCCAGATTCGCATAGCCGGTCGGCTCGGCCTGTCCCCGATGCATGTCTCCCGGCTGATCACGAGCAGTTGCGGGCGTATACGCGACGAGGTGCTGGGGCATTGTTCCAGCGCTTCCTCCGCGTGAGACGCCCACACGGGTCACTGTTGAGCCGGCACGACCGCAACGCGCGTCCTTTCGCCTACTGGCAGGACCGGGCCTGGCACGAGGCGCACGCCGCCGACCTCATGCCTACCTCCACGATCGTGCAGCCATGTGCGGGCGTACCCCGCACTCCTGGCATCGCCCCGGACGCCCCGGCGGCCGACGGGTAGGCCGCCGGTTCGTCCAAATGATCGGCAGCCTACCCGTCGCTCCACCGCAGGGACGGCCGGACTCGGCGAGCTGGCTCATCGGGCGCCCGCTGTTCGAAGACCGCCCGGCGAGGCCTGCCGAGGGAGAGGGTGACTCAACTGCGCCCGGTCTACTGCCGAGCTTCGTCCGCGAGGGCTTGGCCTGAACCCCGCGTCTGTTCCGTGACGTGCCCGGCCTGCTCACGCGCTTCGTCCCGTGTGGCGCCGACAGCCTGTGAGGCGGTGTCCTTCACCTCCGCGGTCGCGTCCTGTGCCGCATCCTGGGCGCCTTCCTTCAGGTGCTGCGCGGACTCCAGGACCGCCTGCTTCACCGGTTCCACCGCGTCGCTTTGCATCAGGTCGGTGGCCTTCTCCTCCTCGACCTTTGTGGTGGGCAGCAGCGAGGACGCCAGCATGCCGATGCCAAAGGCGACCAGACCCGCCGCCAGCGGGTTGCCCTGAGTCTGACGCCGGGCAAGTTCGGGCGCCTCCTGGACGACCTGTCCTACTTGCCCCATTGCGTCGTGTGCCGATCCGGCGGCCCGGTCGGTGCCCTCTTGGAGCGCACCGGCTGCGGACTGCGCGGCACTCCCCGCCCCGTTCGAGGCGTGGGCGGCGGTGCCCATAACCCGCTCGCGGATGCCAGAGACCGCGCCGCGCACCCGCTGCTTGCGGCGCTCCACCATCCGCCGGGGACTTGTGTGGTCGGCGAGCTGGTCCACGTCAGCGGACAGCCGGCCACGGGTGGCCTCGATCTCGGTCCTCACTTGGTCGGGTGACGTGCCCATTCCTTGTTCTCCTTCATGGTCTCGACGGTTTGCTCGGGCTTGGGGGAGACGGTGCGCATCTGCGTGCGGCCCCTCTGGAAGAGCACGGCCGCCACGACGGCCCACACCGCGGTGACGATCAGAGCGGCCCAGCCCCCGTCCATCACGTTGGACAGGCCGAGCACTCCGGCCAGGGACAGGAACAGCAGGACCATGTATCCCGCGAAGCCCGCACCGCCGTACAGGCCTGCGGCCTTACCCGCTTTGGCCGCTTCCTCCTGGATCTCGGCCTTGGCGAGCTCGACTTCCTGACGGAAGAGGGTCTGCAGATCCGAGGTGACCTGGGAGAGGAGCTGCCCAACAGACGAGTCCTGCGCCTGCGCGCCGAGGGAATCGGGCGTACGCGGAATCGAGGACATCTCACACCTCCGGGTAGGAAGGACCCGGCATGCCATCCGCTGAAGTGCCGACGGTCGGCGGAGCCGACGGAGGCATCGGCGGCTCCGGGAGGGAGCCCGTGGTGGAGCCGGCCGGCAGGGCAGCGGAGGCCGGGGCATCTATCCCGCTCTGGTCCCGACTGCCGACGGCCTGCCCCGTGTCGTGTCCATCGGACCGGGAAGCCTTAGCCTGTGTCGCCGCCTTCGTCAGCCGTCCGACGGCCAGCCCAGCCAGCACCGCGCCGCCGAGAAAGGCTCCCGGGCGCCGACGGGCGAAGCCCTGGAGGTCTGAGACCAGGCCCTCGACCCCCTGCTTGTCCAGGTACTCGGCCGTCCGGTGCCCCCGGTCGGCCGCCTGGGCCGCCAGGCTGCGCGCCGGCGAGTCACCCTGGGCGTGCTCGGCAAGCCCCGACAGGTCCTGCGCCCACTGCCGCAGCACACCGGCAGCACGCCGGGCCTGACCGTCGGCCTCCTCCATCGCACGGCCGCGCAGATCGCCAAGGACGTTGCCGGCCTGCTGCCGTGCTTCCCCCACAACGGTCCGGGCCTGCTCCGCTGCTGTTCCCGCGACCTGCGTCGCGGCCTGCTGCGCGTGCCCGGCCGTGGCAGAAGCCTCCTCCTTGAACCGCTCTCCCGTGCTCCCCGCTCCGGTTTGTATGGACCCAGTCATCGGCGACTCCTCCTCATCGGACGCTCGGCGGTCCCGTGGATTTCGATCGCGGGCGCATCCCGAAGGCAGTGCACCCGAAATATCACCCTGTGACCGTTCGTCCTCCCCGAGTGGCCTGTAGGTCGCATTCGACACACGTTTACGGCAACGCATCGAAACGAGACCCGCCTCCCCGTGACGAAAGCAGTCAGACATCACGCACGGTCCGGCACCGCTCGACGGGCCTCTCGTCGGAAAGCTCCTGACAAGACCGCTTCGCCGTCTGGGCTGATTCAGCACGCATGCCCGGGGCTGTGGGGGAGACCCGGGGGGGCAGACGGAAGTGACCGGACGGACGGGGGGTAAACCATGCAGACCCCATTGCTCCGCAGTGCTGCGGCTCTATGCGCCGCATCGATCGCCGGAGCCGTCCTTGCGGCACGATGGCAACTGGGGCGAACCCCCCGCCTTGTACCCTCTTCTACCCAGCCCGGAGAACAGGCCCGGGTCGAACGGCTGCCCGTCGCGCTTCGTGACCCCGACACTCCGCCGTCACGCGCTGCCGCCCAGGCCCTCCTTCAACATCTGTGGAGCGACCTGTATCCGCTTGACCTGACGGCCGGTCAAGGGCGCTGCGACTGAGCGATTAACGCCCCCCGGCAGGGCGGTCTGCACCCTCGACAGCGGTGCGCTCAGCGAGGATTGCCCGCATTTCGCACCATTGGAGCCCATTACGGCGCGCGCCTATCTGCGAGCCGTCACGAACCTCGGCTTTGCCGTGGAGACGTCACTGGCCCGCATCCCCCTCACTACGACCGGCCCAGCCACCTTGCTTGAACGTTGGAACGTCCAGGGGCAGACTCTCTGGACCGTGCCAGACCGGGGCCGCAGCACCGTCCTGCGGCACTTTGCACGATAGGGGCGGCAGCAGACGGTGTGACGAAGTCTCAGCCTCTGTGCCTCCCGGCACACTGGCCCGGCCCGTAGTGCCTGGTCCCGTCGGCGTATCGGCGACCACTGCTCGCCGGGTGGCCTCACCTGCTCCGTGGCGATCCGCCGCGCGGAGGTGATTCGACCGCGGCTCGCCGGACGGCACGCCTTTGCACGGCAGACCTCGCACCCCAGATCCCTCGTCGTCGCCGAGGCCGATCGCCTAGGTGCTGCGGCACTTGAGGAGCAGACAGCTGACCGTACAGGAGTCCCCCCACCGGCTCGCCCGCGTTGCCGCGGTGGCCGGGGTCAGATCCGCCATGCGTGCGCCAGGGCAGGGGGACCAGCTCGCCGCCCTCGGCCTGGTCCTCAGCGCCCTCGTCCAGTGGAACACCTGCTATCTCGACGCCGCTGCTCCCCGACCGGCTGAGTGCAGGCGGGAATTTCCAGCCTGCAGGCCAGGGGGCGTCAACCGAGAGTGATGGTGGGGTCGGTCTGAGCGGGCTCCGATCGCTGCCCGCGCGCCTTCTTGTGGTTGGTCTGGCTCCTGTCGCCACCGTAGTGGGCGAGCAGCCGCGGGTTCATGACTCGGCGCCACAGAGGGGGGAGCCAGGCGAGGATGATCATCGCCGCGTAGCCGGCGGGAAGCTGCGGGGCCTCGTCGAAGTGTCGCAGGGTCTGGTAGCGGCGCAGAGGGTTGGCGTGGTGGTCGGAATGCCGCTGGAGCTGGAAGAGGAAGAGGTTGCTGACCGCGTTGTTGCTGTTCCAGCTGTGCCGGGGGGCGACCCGCTCGTAGCGACCGTCCGGGCGTCGCCGGCGCAGCAGACCGTAGTGCTCGAGGTAGTTGACCGATTCCAGCAGGCAGATACCGAGCGCCGCCTGCAGCAGCAGATAGGGCAGCACCACGAGGCCGAACGCTGTGCTGAGGGCCGCGAAAACAGCCACGGACAGGGCCCAGGCGGACAGGACGTCATTGTGCCTGCTCCACGTACGTCGCCCCCGGCGCTGAAGGCGGCGCCGCTCCAGCGACCAGGCGGAGCCCAGACTGCCGACAACTGTCCGGGGCAGAAAGGCCCAGAAGCTTTCGCCCATCTGGGAGCTGGCGGGATCCTCCGGTGTCGCGACGCGCACGTGGTGACCGTGGTTGTGCTCGACGTAGAAGTGCCCATAGCAGCTTTGGGCCAGTGCCAGGCGGCTGAGCCGGCGCTCCACCTGCTCCCGCCTGTGACCGAGTTCGTGGGCCGTGTTGATGGCCACGCCCGCCACCACCCCGGTGGTTGCAGCAAGTCCGAACGAGCCGAAGGCGCCGAGGCCACCGCCGGACCACCGCGCACACGCCCAGACCAAGGACGCGAACTGCAACGGCAGATACAGATACGTGCACCAGCGGTAGTACCGGTCCCCTTCTAGGCGCTCCACAACCGCCTCGGGCGGGTTCTTCCCGTCCGCACCGGTCACCAGATCGAACAACGGCACCAGCACGAAGGCGAAGAAAGGTCCCCACCACCAGAACACCGTCGCCCCGGTGAGGTGCACCAGGGCTCCTGCCTGCCAGGGCAGGGTCGGAACGGCGAGTGCCAAAGGCCACCACAGACGTTTGGGATCCCGCCAGGGGACGCCATCGGCAACGTGGCTCATCGCACCCACTCCTTCATCTGAAATCCGCGTGCTTCCGTCTCCCCCCGGGGGGAGACGGAAGCACGCGGTGGGGGGACCTCAGACTGGCAGGCGACCGAACGGCTGACAAAGTCGGCACAGTGTAAATATTCTGACTATCTGTCAGAGATATTGGAAGGGCGGAGCGGATGCAACACACAACCGGGTGGCAAGCTCTGTCGACCGCCCCTTGCCGCGGAGAACGGATGAGACCGAGTGCGGGTGGCCGGCCTCACCCAACGCGCCGAGGTCTCCCCCCATCCACCATCAGCCGGGCCGGTGAGGAACCGGTCGGGCTCCCGGTGCACCAGGGCTTGTCCTATTCCAGGGGTGGCGGAGGGCCGGCGCGCCGAGGTCGCCGACCTCCTGATGCGCCTCAGCGAAGCTGGTCGAGGGCAGACCTCGGGTGCCGGACAGGCAGGCACTGTGCGGGATCCTCTCCGTCCTGCACACCGGCATCCAAGGGGAGTACTTTCCTCAGAAGCTGGGCTTCGGGTCGGTCATGACGTGCTGGCGGCGTCTGGCCGCCTGGAACGATGCCGGCGTCCGGGACCAACTGCACGTGCTGCTGCTGGAGAAGCTACGGTCGAAGGACCACCAGCTGGACTGGGCGGTGATCGACTCCTCCCACGTCAGGGCCGCTCGCCGGGACCCAAAAGCGGGCCCAGCCTGGTCGACCGAGCGCGGCCGGGCAGCAAGCACCACCTCATCGTCGACGGGCAGGACATCCCGCTCGCGGTGTCACTGACCGGCGGGAACCGCAACGACGTCACCCAGCCCCTGCCACTGCTCGACAAGATCCCGCCCGTCATGGGCCGCGTCGGCAGGCCACCCAGGCGCCCCGACGCGTTGCTGGCCGACCGCGGCTACGACCACGACGAGTACCGGCGCCTGCTTTGGGCCCGCGGGATCCGACCGGTGATCGCGAAGCGCGGCGAGCCCCACGGCACCGGCCTGGGCATCTTCCGCGACGTCATGGAGCGCACGATCGCCTGGCTGCACGGCTTTCGCCGTCTGCGTATCCGCTGGGAACGACGCGACGACGTCCACAAAGCATTCCTCGGACTCGCCGTCTCACCCATCGCCACGTCCAACGGCTCAGTTAGGAACAGCGTTGAGGGCGGCGCTCAGGTCGACGGGTGTGGAGGTGGGGTTGGGCGGTGGATTGAGGACAACCTGGGGCTGACCAGGCACCGGCGCCGGTGGGGTCAAGTCGCTCTTGGGCAGCTTGGGCGGGGTGGTCTGGTTGAAGACGGTGGTGTCGAAGTCGACGAGGCCGGTCTTCTCCATCACGGTGATGTGGTCGAGCACCGTGTTGTTCGCCTGGTCAGCCAGGGCGCGGACCAGCGTGTTCTTGGTGGTTGAGCGGATCTTGGCGATCGCGTTGAAGATGGAGCCGTGGGTCATCCGCAGGATGTTGGCGAAGTCGGTGTCGAACTGCCGCCCCGACTCGGCCTGTAGCTGGGTGACGAAGCCTTGCTGCTGAGGGCTGGCCACGTTGGGCAGCGTGATGTTCAGCATCGGCGCGATCTTGCGGCAGCTGGCGTCGAGGGCGGCATGCCCGTCGACGAGGTGCTGGCTGGCGGTCTTGACGGCCGGGCTCTGTCCCTTTTGCAGGCCGATCAAACCGAGCGGGTGCTCCCACAGGCCGGCTGCGCGTACCTTGACCACGAAGTCGCGTTCGCCCTCTGTCAGCGGCCCCCATTGCGTGTTGGCGATGATGCGGTCGTTCGACGTCGAGGCGTTGTCCAGGCCCAGCATCGCCGGGTAGACGAGGGCGGCCAGTGTCAGGGTCAGAGCACCACCCACGAAGAGTGTTCCCATCACATTTCGCGAAGACTGCACCATTCCTCCTGCCTGTGGTTTGTCCGTCGGCGCCGCCCGGAGGCAGACGAACGGAAGTACGCGCAAGAGGCCGTTCGGACTCAACGAACGGCGCGGCCGGCAAGGCAACGCCGGTCACGTGGATGCTCGCGGTCAGTGCAGGCCGGCGGCTACGGCCCGGCCCCGGCCACCGCGACCACAGAGCAGGGCCGCGCGGCAAGCCACCCTGTCAGGGCCCGGGGAGCGCCCACGGCCCGGGATGCTCAGGTGGCCGCGCGGTCCGGCTGTAGACAAGACGGCATACAGGATGGACGCGCAGGCATGGACTCGCTTGGTGCTCACAGGGAATCGACACCCACATGATCACCAGTGGCCATGCCTGTTCTGCATCCACAACCGCGTGAGCCAGACCGAAGGCGGCAAAAAGCACTGCGGGCCGCGCCGACCGGCGCCCTGGACCCTACGGCGGCAGACCGTCTCCCGCTCTCCTTCGTCACGGCCGGCCGTGCCCTCAGCACCACTACCCCAGCACCCCGCCCCGGCCACCCGCAACTGCTCCGCCACCAGTAGCTTTACCCAAAAAAGCCGAGTTCGGCAGTATGTTCGACTTGCTCTGCTTCGAGGCGCATTGGGCCCGCTGCCGTGGATGCGGGGCGGATGGTCTGTCGCACGGGCAGATCGCGGTGCGGCATATGCCGATTTCCGAACTGAGCTACGAAGTACGCCGTGATCTGCCCTGAGGACGCTACGGCAGCGAGTAGTGTCATTCCTTGTGAATCGACTCGTAATCGATTACGGCGAGGGCTACGCTTCGGCGCCGTGCCCTGTGTGGCGCACGCTGCACAGGATCGGACCGTGCGATTCGTGAACGCGTATCTTCTGCCGACACCGGTAGTAGGCCGTTTCCGGTACCCGACGCCCTCGGGTACGCCAGCCGAATGGAGCAGTAGCCGTGACGACGCCCCCTGGAGGCGATCCGTACAGGACATACCGTCCTCCGCCGTCCACGGCTCAAGATCCTCGATTCCAAGCAGCAACGGGCGGCCGAGCCAAGCCCTCCGCCCTCGTTCGGCCCTACTCCATGACTGGAGGCCGCACCCGCCCGAGCCACCACCTCGCCATCGAGGCGTTGGTCAGCACCAGAACAGACCTCTGGGAGCCTCATGGCCAAACGCCGGAGGCGTATCGGATCTGCGTTCTCTGCCAAGAGGTCAAGTCGGTCGCGGAAATCTCCGCACACCTTGGCGTCCCGCTGGGAGTCGCCCGAATCCTCGTGGCGGATCTCGCGGAGGCGAGGCTCGTGACGGTGCAACAACCCCGCGGGGACGACTCCCATGGGGGAAGGCCCGACGTGACGCTCCTCGAAAAGGTGCTCAGCGGCCTTCGGAAACTCTAGGACGACCCGCGATACCGGCCGGCTGACGGCTGCGTCCTGCTCCGCCATCGGTGCGGCGACTGTGTCCGGGTGGGAGCGGGATCCCAGACGCTCGTCGGCGAGCACTTGCTTGGCGTACTTCACGGTGCCCATGACGTCCCGGTCGAACTGCTCCAGGACACCTTGCCACCCTTGTACGGATGTTCTTCTTCGCCGTGCCGGTGCTACGCGGTCGGAGTGGACGGGCGGATTCGCCACGCGTCCAGCATCGGGCGCACGCCGCGAACGCGCAGTCCCATGCACAGCGTCGTTCAACGCGAGGTCAAGGGACAGCCAATTCGGGGTGCACGCCAGCGACGAACGGGGGTATCCGCTCGCTTACAGGAACGAGCACACCGGGAGGGGTCGTGGCGGACGGTGGGGTCGCGGAAGCGAGACCGACGGCAACGCATACGAAGGGCGCCGAACAGGCGCAGCGGGAAGAGTCCGGGGCCGAGCGGGCCGACCGGCAGTGGAACGAACTGATGCAGGAGATCCGGGTCGCGCAGACCGGCGTACAGATTCTCTTCGGCTTCCTGCTGAGCGTGGCGTTCACCCCGGCTTTCGGGCACCTGTCGCACGCGGACCGGTTCATCTACATCACCACGGTCGTCCTCGGCGCGACGGCGACCGGCGCCCTCATCGCGCCCGTCCCCTTCCACCGGATAATCTCCGGCCGCAGCATCAAGGCGCAGGCGGTGCGCTGGGCGGCACGGCTCATCTTCCTCGGCCTGGCGCTGCTGGTCGCCACGCTCACCTCCGCCCTGTTCCTGATCCTCCGGGTGGCCACGCACGACGGCTTCGTGCCCTGGCTGGTGGGCACGGTGGTGGCCTGGTACCTCGCGTGCTGGATCGCGCTGCCGCTGTGGGCACGGCACCGGTACACCACGGTGTTGAAGGAGCCCGCCGGCTGACGGGACCCGGCCGCCGCCGACGGCTTACCGGGACTCTTGCAGAGCCCTGGCGTTCACGCTGGGGTTGACATCCTCCCCGCCCTTTAGAGCGGGGAGGATGTCAATGACTCGTCCCACCATCCGGCGAAGCGATCCGGTCGGACGTCGGCCAGACGTAGGGCAGATTGTCAGGAACATCCGAGAAGAACGGGCTGTAGATCTCAGGTGCTTTGCGCATCAGCGCCGACTGGTGGCTGCGATGGAAAGCGGGGTCTCCCAGCCACGGGGGCAGCTCCCCGGCGTCTGCAAGCTGTTCCTGGGCCCGCACCACGGTGTCGGGATGATGCTGGCTGAAGTCGGTGACGAGGGTCGCAGCGCATGTGTCGGCATGCCCATCCGCCGCCCACACGGCGCACACGTCCAGGCCGTAACGGACCAGGGCCTCCTCATAGCCGGTCCACATCTGAACGGCGGGATGGTGCCGCCATCCGTAGCCGGGTACTGTCAGGCCGCGCAGCACCTGCAGAGCCTCGACCCGCTGTTTGCCCAGACGCGCCTGATCCAAGACTGCGGCGGATTGCGTGAAATCGGGATAGGGGAGAAAGGTCTGCATCCATGCACACCTACCATGGCTGACCTGCTTTCACACGGGTCATTGGTGGTGCAACGGTCTACGTTTCGAGAGTTGGCCGCTGAGCGAGGACCTACGCTTCTGTCGGGGCTCTTGCAAGTTCTACCGCGGGCAAGGCCGCCTGCCGCATCATCGTCCTCGAACGCCGGCTCGATGAGGAGCAGCGCATCACCGCCGAAGACCGCCGTGCCGCGGCCCGGCACGCAAGTGCGCTGGAATAGACCTCTTTAGACGGGGCACCCGAAGACCTGCCTGACGATGCTCGGTGCTGAGCGGGCGTCAGACGTCATACGTAGGGTGCGTTCGCCGCATGGCGGACTCAGCCGTCACGCGTCACCCGCGTTTGGGGAGAGGGCTACCATGATCCTTCCGGCGGAAAGAGAACTGCGCGCGGTGCTGACCCGCTTTGCGGAGACACGGATTGAACATGATGTCCGTCCCACCGGTCGTACCAGCCGTGCACTGGACGACGCCACGTACACGCTGTGCGTGATGACCGGGGCCCGGACCATCGAGCAGGCCCTGCCTGCGGCAGACGCCCTGTTGGAGCAATACAGCACTGACCGTTATGGTGCCACGCGGCCGCAGGACAGGGCGGCCGCCTGACCTTTCTTGACGTCCCCGAGGCCCGGTAGAAGGGTTCGTGCTGTCCAACGACGGCACGAACCCGACGTCACGCGTGGCTGCCCACTCAAGCCCGAGTGCGGCGAGCTTGTCCCTGTGAACTTGGCGCGCCTGCTCATGCTGTTGGAGAGGAAGACACCCAGCTTCACCGCATACTCCCGGCCGCCGGCCACGATCCGCTCTTCGCGGCCTCCTGGAAACGGTGACGAAGCCTGTGCGCGTCCCCCAGAGGCGTCGTGGACGGCTTTGCGAGTGCTTCCGGCTCGGGAGCCACGGGGACGACGTCGGCACATGGGGTCAGGTGGTGGGCGGAGTGCCGGGAGCGGCCTGCCAGGCTTCGGTCAGGCTGCCGTGGATGGGGAACACGCTGTGGGCGCCGGTGATGGTGAGCAGGCGCATCATCTGCTGGGTCGGTGCGGCCAGGATGAGCTCGCCGCCGGAGTGCTGAGCGCGGCGGCGTAGGCGGATGAGGGTGTTGAGGCCGGAGGAGTCGCAGAAGGTGACGCCGGTCAGATTCAGGATCACGGTGGGGTGGTGGTTGAGGGCCTCGTCCACGGTGTGCTCCAGGATGGAGGCGGTGTTCAGGTCGAGAGGCCCTGCCACGGTGAGGGCAGTGGCTTGGCTGTGGGTGCCGGCTGTGTCGATGCGCAGGAGGGAGTTCATGGCCGACTGCTCTCGTCCGTGGTTGAGGTGAGCGGTCGATCGCGGTCCAGCAGTCCGGTCAGGGCCGCCGCTGGTTCGGTGTTCTCGGTGGTGGGGCCCAGCCATTCACACATCAGCACGGTGGCGTCGTCCTGGAGGTGGCCGTCGTGGTAGTCGAGGACGGCCTTGATGAGGCGGCGCAGGGTCTCGGGGACGGGCAGACCGTCGGCGTGGTGGCGGACGAGGAGATCGGTGAAGCGTTCCAGGCCGAATTCGCTGTCGTCGGCACTGCGGGCTTCGGTGATGCCGTCGGTGTAGAGGACGATGCGGTCACCCGGTTGCAACTGTTCGTGGCACACGATGCTGGGAAGTCCCAGGTCAGTGCCCATGGGATGAGCCGGGGGGCACGTGAGGTGGCTGCTCCAGCGGTTGCCGCGGATGATGATCGGCGGGTGGTGGCCGCGGTTGACCCAGCTCAGGACCCCGGTGCGGGTGTCGAGGGTGGCGAGGATGCCGGTGACGTAGCGGCGCTGGTGATACTGGTCGATCAGGGCGGTTTCCACGGCTTCCCCCTTGGCGGCGAGGCCGGCGCCCTGGCGGCGGGCCTGGCGGCATGCACCGAGCGCGAGGGCTCCGCACAGTCCCGCTGCGTTGTCGTGACCCATGGCGTCGAAGATCGTCAGGTGCACCAAAGGACCGTCGAGGGCGTACTCGTACACATCACCGCTGACCCGGTAGGCCGGCTCCAGCGACGCCGAGATCACGATGCGCCCGTCGGCGTAGGTGCTCGGCGGCATCAGGTTCCACGCCATCTCCGCCCCGATGTTCAGAGGCTCCGTCCGCGTCAGCTTCGCGAGCGTGTCACTGGAAGTCCGCTTCGAAACGATCAGCAACGCCAGGAGCGCGGCGAGACGGTCGGCGTCCTCACGGGCACGGGCATCGTCGTACACGGAGCGCACGCGCAGCACTCCAATGCGCTCGGTGCCGTCCACGATGGGCAGCCACCAGTCGATGCCGACCGCCTCGTTCAGGGAAGAAGAGGTCAGCCAGCCGTACTGGTAGGCCCGCCCCGGGGTGGTGCCCTCGATGCGGATGTCCTGTGCGGTGTCCGGCGGGGCCCCGTTCGGGCCGGCCAGCAGGTGCAGCTCCCGGTGCTCCAGATCGGTCACGTAGATGAGCAGGTCGGTGAAGCCCGCGGTCCGGGCATGCTCGCCAGCCTTTTCCGGCAGCGCGTCCAGCGGCATCAGATGGCTGGCGTCCAGCAGGCTGGCGAGCATCGCCCGCCCGCCTGCCTCCCGGTCCATGTCCATGGTCTTCCCTCCTCTGCTTCAAAATGTCCGAGTGCCCGTCCGTGCCGGTTATCCACTTCGGCCGCAGCACAGCAAGACCGGGAACACCAGCACAGTCCAGGCCCCCGCTGTCGCTCAAGCGCGGCGTTTGCAGTAGGCCGGGTGTTGGCGTACTGCGCTCGTGGCCGCCTCTGGACGAGCTGCCGACCTGCCGGTTCACCAAGGCCGTCGGCCTCGGACACCGAGGATTGGCCCGACTTCACGGAAGGCGGAAGGCGTGCCAGAACCCCAGAACGGACAGCAGACACTCACCGCTTCGGGAGCGCCTGGGAGGCTGCTGTTCAAATTCCGCGGTGGGGCGAGCTGAGCGTGAGATCTTCCCGGGCGGGGTGCAGATCGCGCTGTCGCCCTGCCCGAGACTGGTTCTCCTAGTTGGCCAGGCTGAAGTCGCCGCCGACCGGGATCGGCGATCCTATTCGATCGTGCTCGTACTGCTCTGACTGTGGTTTCCGCCGGTTCGAAGCTATTTGCTCCGGGACCCGTTTCGATCTTCCGAGCCCAGCGGAAGAAGGCGCAGAGCATGGGTTCCCATCGCGCGACCCGCGAGGGGTCCGCTATCCCCGGCAGGCCCACGGTCAGGGTGCCGCCGCCTCGGTCGGTGTCAGTCGTGCTGGCGCCTCGGTCACCGTCATGTCAGGCCCCTCCCAGGATCCAGTCCCCGTACCGCCGGCTGCTGGAGGCCGACAACAGTGCGGCCACCCGCATGGGTCCATTCGCAACGGGTGCCGGACTCCTCTCGCCCCTCCAGACGCCTCGCGGCGGGGCACCGCGCGAGGGTCGTGCAGCTGTGAAGGGATGTTTTATGGCGGGCGGGACATGTGTCCGTGGTGAAGGGGCACTCGTGGTGGGTATGGAGGCCATTCAGGCGTACGCCACCGTTCGAAGCAGGCTTTGGGCAAGCCCCGCACCACGGCTGGCCGAGGGAAGGCACCGACGTAGCGGACGGCGCCGGGGCCGGTGGCATCGCAGGCTGCTGGCCTACCGCGGGGTCGACCTCATGCTGTCTCCCTCTCCGGAAGACGCGGGCGAGGAGTGTCTCCTGCTGGTGCACATCCGCAGGGTGATCGGGCGCGTGACCTATCGAGCGTGCAGCAGGTGCGCAGAGGGCGTGATCACCGACGTCGTCCTGGAGGAACCGTTCCGCGACTGCGGGCTGGGCACCAGGGCCCTGTCACATCTGCGTTCCCTCTATCCCGCCATCACCTGGCGCACCACGCTGGACACTCGCCTCACACGCACTCTGCTGCGCCGAATGCGCGTTCCCAAGGCGACTGCGGGCGGGAGTTGTTCCCACATCCGGTGAAGTGTTACGGCGCGTGCGGTGGTTGGTGAAGCCGGCGGCATCACGGCAGTCGTGCACGGACGGGAGGACAGTCCGCCTGCATGCCGCTTGTTGGCGAAGCGTATTCGGCGGCGTTCAATCCTCCCTCAGTGGCTGCCATTCCGGTGACTGCGCGAGTACTCCGAACCGTGGAGTTCAAGAGAAAAGCGATCTGGCTCGAACAGGGGTGCACTGCGGGGTCGGGGCAGGGCCGCTACAGGCAATGACGCAGCAGACGCGGGACATGCAACGTGAGCCAGGCGCTGCCGAGGCCGATCAGGGCACCGGCGGCGACATCGGTGGGGTAATGGGCGCCCGACTGCACTCGCTCGACGGCCAGCAGGGTGGCGGGCACCGCGCAGAGGGCGCCCGCCGACGGCCACATGGGCGCGATAGTGGCTGTGAAGGCCACGGCGGCCGCGGTGTGACCCGAGGGGAAGGAGGAGGAGTCGGGCCGGTCCTCGACTTCATCGTGCTCGATCCACTCTTTGGGCGGGCGGGGCCGGTCGACGAGCGGCTTGCACACCCCGTTGGACACCAGTTGCGCGACGGCGAGCGCGGCAAGCCCCGAGACGGCGGACCTGCGCCCGCGGGGTCCGCCGACCGCCGTCATGACCGCCGCGGCGCCGCACCACAGCTTGCTGCTCTCCGCCGTCTCCTCCACCGCCGACAGCAGCCGGCCGATGGCCGGTGGAATGCGGGCGGCAGCCCGCTGCGTCAGACACCGGTCTGCATCACTCAACGCCGCTATCAATCTCATGAGCTGCGGATTTCCCGGATAATCCAATACATACCCATCCGGCCCCCGGCAGTCATCAGGTCTCCTTCGTGGATACCCCGGCCTTCAGGCCGGGGAGGGAACGAAGCTGCTGCGGAGCAGGGCAGGGAAGGCCGGTTCGCCTCTTGGGCGGAGCGGCGTTGTCAGTGGTGGCCGTTAGGTTGGTCGGGTGTATCTGCGGTATTCGTTCCGGCTCGTGCCGACGCCGGGTCAGTGCATCGCGCTGGCTCGTACGTTGGGCTGTGCCCGGGTGGTCTTCAACGATGCGCTGGCCGCGAGGAAGGCCGCCTACCGGGCGGACGGGTCGCGGATCGCGTCGGGTGTGCTGGCGAAGCGGGTGATCACCGAGGCGAAGAAGACGGCCGAGCGGGCGTGGCTGGCGGAGGTGTCGGTGGACGCCCTGCAGTCTTCTCTTCGTGATCTCGATACGGCGTACGCGAATTTCTTCGCGTCGGTGGCGGGGAAGCGGCCGGGGCGCCGTATGGGGCTTCCGGTGTTCAAGTCGAAGAAGGACAGCCGGCAGGGCGTCCGTTTCTCCAGGAACGGGTTCCGGCTGCGGGGCAACGGGCGGCTGAACCTCGCGAAGATCGGGGACGTCCGGGTCCGCTGGTCCCGGGAGCTGCCTTCCGCTCCATCCTCGGTGACTGTGGTCAAGGACGCTTCGGGCCGGTACTTCGCGAGCTTCGTGGTGGACGTCGAGCCCGCAACGCTGCCGCCCGTGGACGCCGAGGCCGGTATCGACCTGGGGCTGATGCTCCCCCAGACTCCGTCCGGGGGGACCCTCATCGCCGTTCTGTCCGACGGGCGGGTGATCGACAACCCACGTTTCCTGCGGCGTGCCGAGCGTCGGCTGAACAAGGCGCAGCGGGCGTTGAGCCGCAAGGCGAAGGGGTCGAGGAACCGGGTCAAGGCCCGGCTGAAGGTTGCCCGGGCGCATGCCCGGGTGGCCGATGCGCGCAGAAACTGGTGTCACCAGAGTGCTTCGAGGCTGGTCCGCGACAACCAAGCGGTCTACCTCGAAGACCTGGCGGTCTTTGGCCTGGCCCGCACTCGCCTGGCCAAGTCTGTGCACGATGCCGCGTGGGGCATGTTCCGCCGGGTGCTGGAGGAGAAGGCGGCCCGCTACGGCCGTCACGTCGGCATCGTTTCCCGCTGGCTGCCCTCCTCGCAGACGTGCTCGGTGTGCTGGGTCGTGGACGGGACGAAGCCGCTGCACGTGCGTATCTGGCGGTGCGAGGGCTGCGGTACCGAACATGATCGTGACCTCAATGCGTCGCGTGTGATCCTCGCCGCCGGGCAGGCGGAGAGGCTAAACGCCCCTGGAGGGCCGGTCAGCCCTGGAGTGGAAATCCCACACCGGGCACGGCCCGTTGAACGGGGAACCCACCCGAAGGCCCAGCCGGTCACCACCGGCAGCCAGGCGGGAATCCCCGCCCTTTAGGGCGGGGAGGATGTCAAGAATGCCCGGGCTTTCTGCATGAGTCCCGGTAAGCGCGCCGGACTCCGGCCCCTTCATCGTCCACCAGCCCTGCCTGGTCCGGCAGTTCAAGCACTCGGGCGCAGTGCTCGCACAGCCTGGTGTCGCCCTCGGACGGGACGGCCGGCCTGCTCCCGCACGCCTTGCACACGCCTGAGCGTCGGTTCTGGGCGGGTGGCTGTCGTTCCTCCATCAGTCAACTCCCGTTCGATCCAAGCGGTTACCTACGTAGGAACAGGGGGAATCCGGATCGAGGCCCGGGTTCCGGGGTCAAGGGTGAAGAAGCGTCTTGACCATGGCGTCCTCCTTGGCCTGGAACATCGCGTACGCCTTGGGGCCGTCCTCGAGTGGCATGTCGTGGGTCTTGAAGGAGTCCACGCCGAGCGGATCGGCGTCGGTGAGCAGTGGCAGGATGTCCTCGACCCAGCGCCACACGTTGGCCTGGCCCATCCGTAGCTGGATCTGCTTGTCGAACATGGTCAGCAGCGGCATGGGGCTGGCCGCTCCGCCGTACACGCCGGAGACGGAGACCGTGCCCCCGCGCCGTACGAGCTGTATGGCTGCGTGCAGGGCGGTCAGCCGGTCCACTCCGGCCCGCTCCATGAGCGGCTGCGCGACGCTGTCCGGCAGCAGGGTGGTGACCCACTGGGCGGCCTTGGCGAACGGTGCTCCGTGAGCCTCCATGCCGACGGCGTCGATGACCGCGTCGGTTCCTCGCCCCTCGGTCAACTCTTTTACAAAGTCGGTCAGTTCAGTGCCTCCGCGCCGGGCGTCGAAGCACGTGACGCCGTGTGCGGAGGCGCGGGTGAGCCGGTCGGCGACCGGGTCGATCCCGATGACCAGGCCGGCCCCGCGGTGCTGTGCGATCCGGGCCGCCATGTCACCGATCGGGCCGAGCCCCAGGACGGTCACCGTGCCGCCTTCGGGGATGTCGGCGTATTCGACCGCCTGCCAGGCTGTCGGCAGGACGTCGGACAGATAGACGAAGCGGTCGTCCGGCGGTCCGTCCGGGACCTTGATGGGCAGCTTGTTGCCGAAGGGGACCCGCAGCAGTTCGGCCTGGCCGCCCGGGACCTGGCCGTAGAGCTTGGTGTACCCGAAGAGCGAGGCACCGGTGCCGCGTTCACGGACCTGCGTGGTCTCGCACTGCGAGTGCAGCCCGCGGTCGCACATGTAGCAGTCGCGGCACGACACATTGAAGGGGATCACGACGCGGTCGCCCGCTGTGAGGGCGTGGACCTCGGGCCCGACATCCTCGACCACGCCCATGGGCTCGTGTCCCAGGATGTCGCCGGGGTCCAGATAGGGACCGAACAACTCGTAGAGATGAAGGTCGGATCCGCAGATTCCGCTCGATGTGATCCGTACGATCACGTCGTCGGGCTTCTCGATCTGCGGGTCGGGCACGGTCTCCACCCGGACGTCCCTCTTGCCGTGCCAGGTCAGTGCGCGCATGAGTGCTCCTTCTGTCGCAGGGTTCGGCCCCGGTCAGGCGCTGGTCGGCGGGCCCGGGATCTGCTGGTTGTAGCGGCGTGCGGCCCGGTCGTTGAGGCCGCTGCCCAGCTTGCGTATCTTTTCCGTCCAGGTGGAGGCGGACCTGTCGATGTCGTGGCCCTGCTGGATGCCGTGCCCGATCGCGTCGGCATCGCCGGGGGTGGCCGGGGGAGCGGGCAGGAGCCGGGCGGCGAGCCCGCTGAGCCGGGTGACCATGGCCGGTGCCACCCCGTGCGCCACCGCCGCGGCATGCGCGGCGGGAGTCAGCACTACGCGGGTCCTGCGCCTCTCCAGGGCCCGTACGATGCGCTCCGCCGCACGGTCGGCGTCCATCGAGACGATGGGCGCCCCGGAGAGGGCCGAGAACCAGGCGAACTCCCGGGACGAGCGTCCGCCGAACTCGGCCTGAAGATGCGAGCCGGTGCGCATCAGACCTGGATGTACGGTCGTGACGCTGAGGTTTTCTCCGGCCGTCTCGGCCCGCAGGCCCTCGCCCAGCGTTCCCACGGCGGCCTTGGCGCACGAGTACGGCAGCAGATGGGGTACGGCGAGCAGCCCGCCGACCGAGCCGATGAGACACAGCCGGCCTCCGGCCTCGCTCGCGCGCAGTGACGGGAGTGCCGCCATGGCCGTGTTCACGGCGCCGCCGAAGATGGTGTCCATGGCGTCCTCGAAGGCTCCGCTGTCGAGCGACGCCACGGGGGCCACCTGGATGACACCGGCGTTGGCGATGACGATGTCCAGCCTGCCGTGCCGGGCCTCCGTCTGCCGGACCACTGAGTCCACGGCCTGCCGGTCACGGACGTCGCACACCGCGGTGGAGAACTTCTTGCCGGTCCTTTCCTCGGCCCATGCGGCTCCGCGCCGCAGTTCGGCCTCGTCGCGGGCCGCCATCGTGACCAGGCAGCCGCGCTGGGCCAGCCGTGCGGACAGCAGCAGCCCCAGGCCCCTGGATCCGCCCGTGACCAGGGCCGAGAGGCCCATCAGTTCCGACCGGCGTGGAGTCGATGTCACTTTCGTCACCTCGCTGTTGGGGAGGCTGCCAGGAGATCCGGCATCAGCCGGAGCCGCCGCTGCCGAACGACCCGCTCGACCCGGACCCCCAGCGCGGCCGCTCCTGTCGGTCGCTGCGCCTGCTGCCGGAACCGCCGAGCTGGTGCGGGGTGAGGCGCTCGCCCTCGTTCGCGGCGCGGGGCACCTCGTTCGGCTCCCTGATCTCCGAGGTCTCGTGCGCGGGCCCCGATTGCGGAAGCCTGGGCTGCTCGTGCGCCTTGGGCGGGCCCGGCTCGCGACGGCGTGCCCGGATGCCGAGCCCCACGGCCCACACCAGGGCTCCCGCGATGACGAGGCCGCCCAGCAGGGCGCCCAGCGTCCCGACCACGGCGTTCGAGAGCGCAACGCTCCAGTGTTCGTGGTTCATGCCGGCCGAGTACCCACACTCGTGAGGCGCAGACTCCGGATCCTCGGGCAGTGCTCCTGCGGATCGCCGGACTCGACCAGATCTTCTCCGTCGTCCAAGGAGAGGGCGCGGTACGGGCGGCGGCGGGGACCCCGGCCCCGTCTTCGGGCGGAGACGCTGAACACCCAGCCGGATTCCTGGCCCGGCCCCGTTCGGCACGCTCGCACCCGGGTACCCGCCCGCAAGCGTGCCCCCATCCGCCGCGAAAGGACCCCATGAGCATCCACCGCGCTTCGGCACTCACCCGCTGGCGGCACTGGCGTTCGCATCCCGTGCTGCGCATTCCGGGCCGTGCCGACGATGTGGAGAACGCCAACCGCAGGTTCCTGCTGTACGGCGTTCTTCCCTTGTGGTTCGTTCCCGCCGTCGCCGACTGGGTGATGCACCGCCGCTCGGACATCGAGCACACCAGTGGGGTACGTGAGTCCGCGGTGCACGCGTTGATGATGACCGAGGCCGGCATCCCGGTCGTCGCGGGACTGACCGCCAAGATCAATCCGCTGGTCCTGTCGCTGATGGGCGGAGCGGCCGCGGTGCACGGAGCCACCGCGCTGTGGGATGTGTCGCTGGCCACCGGCAAACGCGAGGTGCGGCCTGTAGAGCAGCACATTCACAGCTTCCTCGAAGTATTGCCGGTGACAGCCGCCGCGTTCACCGCATGCCTGCACTGGGACCAGGTCCGCGCAACCTTCAGCGGAGGCGGCCAGGCGGACGACTGGAAGCTCGTCCCCAAGGAACGCCCGCTGTCGGCCGGTTACCTGACGGCGCTCGCCGCCGGCGTAGGCCTGTGCGTCGCCCTTCCGTACGCGGAGGAGATGATCCGCTGCCTGCATGCCCGCCGAGAGCACGACGGAGCACGAAGCCGCGCTTGATCCGTTACGCCTTGTCCGGCGAGCGAGGTGGAAGCCTCGTCGAGGTGAGCAGTGCCGACGGCCAGCGGGGGCGCACCCACTGGGAGAATCCTTTGTACGCCTCGACCTTGTTGGTCGCGGCCGTCACCCGCCAGCGCATCTGTGGGTCCGTCAGGTACCGCAGCTGAATGCGGATCACCTGGCCCACCTCACGGAACCCGCGCAGCGGGCGTTCGAAGGCCGTTGCTCACCTGCGTGATCGTCTGAACGGGCGAAGGCAGTGCGCGGGTAGCGCCTCCGTGAGTCGTTCGGGCCCAGGCCAGGCCTGCGAGGGCGTGTTCGTTGCCGCCGGTGACGCTGGAGTACGTCGATGCAGGCGGCTGAGCTGAGGGGTGGTCGTCAGGCGAGGAAGGTAGGCGCGGAGCCTGGGGTGCGAAAGTGTTATGCCCGGGGGGCCTGCTCGTCTCCTGCTGCGAAAACCGCCCACCGGAGCAGCAATACCTGCTCTCGTCCGAGGATGTATCGCATGCAATATGACGGGTCCGACAGGACCGACACGTTTCCGGACCGCCGCACGGTCGAGGCAGCCCGTGAGGGGGACGTCGGGGCTGTCGAACGGCTCACCGCGGGTGCCCTGCCGCTGGTCTACAACGTGGTCGGGCGGGCAGCGGAGAGCGACCTCGACGTGGACGACATCGTGCAGGACACGATGGTCGCGGTGATCCGTGCGCTGCCGGACTTGCGGGACACGGCGAAGTTCCGCTCCTGGCTGGTGGCGATCGTGGTCCGTCAGCTCACTGATGCCCGACGTCGGGCGGGGTCCGGCCGACTGACGACTGTGGAGCACGTCGAGGAACGGCATTCGCCGGAACCTGACTTCGCTACCCTGTTCCTGCTGCGGCAGTCGCTCTCTGTCGAGCAGCGGCAGGTCGCCGCGGCCACTGCGTGGCTCGACCCGTCGCACCGCGATCTGTTGTCGCTGTGGTGGCTGGAGGCGTGCGGGCGGCTGTCCCGTAAGGACATTGCTGCGGCCATGAACCTTCCGGCGGCGCATCTGGCGGTTCAGGTCCAGCGGATGAAGGCTCAGCTGGATGTGGCGCGGACGGTCGTGCGAGCGCTGTCCCGCACTCCGCGGTGTGGGGAGCTGACCGAGCTCGTCGGCCCGGGCGACCCGGCTCCCAGTCCCCTGCTGCGCAAGCGGATCGGTCGGCATCTGCGCTCCTGTGAGCCTTGTGGTCATTCCATCGGCCGGCTGGTTCCCCCCGAGCGGCTGCTCGTTGGCCTGCCCCTGCTCGTACCCGGTCGCGGGGGTGACCCGGTCCAGGCCGGTGTCGTTGGTGCCGGGGGTGGCCCCCACCCGGCTGCGACCGCCCGGTACACCACTGCCCAGCCGGCGTCCCGCGGGCAGGGCCGTCGTGCGACCGGCCGCCCGAGTGGCGGTCACGGTGTGCTCGTCAAGCTCTCCGCCAAGGCGACTGGCGCGACCGTCGCCGCCGGGGTGGCCGCGCTCGTTGTGACGGGCCTGGTCATGATCCCGTCGGGGGCGCAGTACTCTGCCGGCGCGCGGAGTACGGCCTCCCAGGTAGGTCCGCCGACGCTGACAAAAACGCCCGCTCCTGCTCACAGCAGCACCCCTGCCCCTTCCCCCGTTGCGGCGAGCTTTCGCACTTCTCTGCCCGCGAAGGCCCCCGCCCCCACCTACTTCGTGAGCTCCAACGGCAGTGATTCCAACCCCGGCACGTCGGCCGGATCGCCGTTTCGCACCTTGCAGAAGGCCGCTGACCTGGCCGGACCCGGCGACGTCGTCGCCGTCATGAACGGCACATACACCGAGCCCCGCAAGGGTTCCAACGTGCTGACCATCAAACGTTCGGGGCGTCCGGGAGCTCCCATCACCTTCACGGCGTATCCCGGCCACCATCCGGTCCTGAACCCGAAGACGGCCTGGAACGGCATCAGCGTCTACGGCGCATCCCACATCGTCATCAAGAACCTGGAGGTCAAAGGCGACAACGCCGCCCTGTCCCTGGCCCAGGCCGAACGCTCGTCGAGCAAGACCGAGCCTACGTACAACACCAACTGCATATCCGTGGAGAAGAACCGGGAGTCCGGCGCGTTCCCTCACCACGTCGACATCATCGGCAACCTGGTGCACGGCTGCCCGGGCGGCGGGATCTCTGCGATCGAGGCCGATCACGTCAACATCGTCGGCAACCACGTCCACTCCAACGCCTGGTACACCGTCTATGGCACCAGCGGCATCTCCGTCCTCACCCCCCGCGACACCGGTACCAGCGATCCCCGTTCGTACAAGATCCGTATCACCGGTAACCGTGTCCACGACAACGAGACCAAGGTCAAGTGGGAAGGCTGCCGCTGCTATTCCGACGGCAACGGCATCATCATCGACACGACGAAGGGCGATCCCGGGCGCGGCAGGCCGGCTTACAACGGACGTGTTCTGGTCGCCGACAACATCAGTTACGACAACGGCGGTTCAGGTATCCACGCCTACAAGAGCCAGCACGTAGACATCGTCCACAACACGGCCTACCTCAACGGGCGCAGTACCCGGATCAAAACGCCCTACGCCAACATCTTCGCTCACGACAGCACCGACGTGAGGCTCCTCAACAACATCGCCTACGGCCGCCCGGGTCAGGCTGCCAACAGCAAGTCCCGTGACGTGAACGTCACGTACGACTACAACGTCTACTTCGGCGGCAAGGCACCCGAGATCAAGGGACCGCACGACATCGTCGCCGACCCGAAGTTCATCGCCCCCGGCACGAGCCCGAGCGCGGACTTCCGCCTCATGAAGGGATCGCCCGCCATCGGCTCCGCCACCGCGTTCCCGGCCGTATCCACCGACTTCACCGGGGCAAGCCGCACGGGCGGCGCACCGGACCGGGGCGCGTACAGCTTCGGCGCTGCCGCAAGGAGCGCCACGGGTGGCGGTGAGGCATCGGCGCCGAGGCGGGAAAACCCGGACGAGGCTGAGGGCCCGGATGCGGATGTGGCCGGCGGCAAGGACACGGCCGCAGGCGCGGCCAGTGAGGACGGCTCCGGCCTCACGGCCCACGGCGGGAGCGAACCGCTGGCGCAGACCGGCGGGTCCGACCCAGTTCTGCCGCTGATCATTGCCGCGGGCGTTCTGGTTGCCGGTGCCGGTCTGCTCGTGCTCGCACGGCGCAGGCGGTCTTGATACGGCCGGGCCGTCCCCGGGGTGCCGGGGGCGGCCCGGCCTGTGGGGAGCCATCCCTACCGCTACGAGAGGGCCGAACACCGCCACCACCGCCAGCCGGGCCCGCCCCGACCACGCACCCTTCGCCCTCCTCGCAGACCGTTCTGGACCGGCGGCACCAGTTCGCTCCCGGCTGCGGGGGCCGGCCTCCAGTCGGGGACGACCGACGCCCAGCCCTGGGTCGGTAAAACGAGCGGGTCTGGCCCCTAGTCGGTGGTGACGCCGAGTAGCCACCCGTGATCACGATCTTGTGATGGGATGTCAACTTCCTTATCGGGACGGTGTTTTCCGGGCTGTCGGCGCTGGTCGTCGAGGACGTGGCGAGGGTGACGAGATGGTGGTCACGGCCCGCACCCGGGATGCGGCGGCCGACTACGCCAGCCTCCACCGGGTCAGTCTCGCGGATACTGCCCTGGCCCTGGTCAAGCGCACCCATGGAACGGTCCGGCATCCTCAACTCGACCGCCGCGACCTGAACACGCACCGGCTTCGCGCGAGGGTTCCTCACCAAGGTGACACCAGAGGTGTTGGAGCAGGTGGAAGAGGCCGCGCATGCGCTGGCGTACATCATCGTCACCGACCGTCGCTTCACCGACCTCTACCACTGGGGCAACCGCACCACCCCGGTCAGCCTGGCTGCGGAGATCCAGCGCCAGCTCCTGCCCTCGGCCGCCTCGTGCGAGGCTCCCGAGTTCACCCTCGCCGGGCGCTCTGGTCCCCGCCTCCGACATCGCCGGGGACACTTATCTGGTGCGGTCCTTGACCCGGCACATCGGCCGGACCGCCACTCGGCTGAGCCGCCCTCCACGTTGGCTCGCTGCCGCCGCCGACAGGATGTCGAGGCAGAGGGAATCGGGGGCCTGCGGCAGACGGCCATCCACTGTGCTCACCCCCGTGGTCACGCTTACCAGCCGCGCGCGTTCTACAGTAGCCACCGCAGCTGGAACCCAAACCGTGGGGCAGGTCAGGTTGACCTGTCACCCAACCCTGCATCAGCCCCCTCGTGTCCTGCTGATTTGTCCGGGGTCAGGTCGGGAGCTTGGACGCCAGTACGTCGACGTTCTCGATCACAGGCGACACGGTGAACAGCTCCGTCGCCCGCTCCCCGAGCGCCGCGCCGACGCCTCCGGCCAGGTGCGCCTGTCGACCCGCGTCGTCGGGGAACACGTCGAAGATGCCGAACGTGGACGCATCGAACTGGACGGCGAACCAGGCGCGGGTGTCGGGCTCCTGATCGACGATCGCCTGCGCGTCGGTCAGGAACTGTGCCACTTCTGCTTCCTTGCCCGGTTTCGCCTGTACCCGGACCAACAGCCCGACACGCACCATGGCTCCTCCTTCGATCGGTGCCTTCATGCCAACTCCTTCGCGACTATCGCAGCGTGTGCGGCAGTTCGATCTTCGGGACACGCCGATCGGGGCACCCTCATCACGGTGAGTCTCTGGCCGTCGGAGCAGAGCGGCGCAGCGTGTCGGCCCGTTCGGCGAGCGCGTTCCACACGGGCAGGCGCAGCGCCCCCGGGCCCGTCCCCGGAGCCGGGCTCCGGCGAATCCGTGATCCCGGCCGCCGCCACTACCCCGTCAAGCAGGTCGGCCAGGTCGTCACCCGCCAGGACCGCCGTGATTTCAGCGCCGCCGAAGTCCTCCGCGCGATGACGCAGCTGGGCTTCACCTGCCGCGCCCTGCCCGCGGCCGCACCGGTGCGCGTCCTGAGCCCGCTGCAGCACGCTTCCGCGATGCTCGGCACTCCCGTGTCCGTCTGACCGGCCCGGGGAAACAGGCGTGAGCCGGTACCTGGACGGCAGGGTGGCCCCGACCGGCGCGTACCGGTGGGGCCCACACCGCGTGTGCGGCGGATTCCTGCCGCAGTGGTTGCTCAGTGGTCGGAGTAGCTGAAGTCGCCCATGGTCCAGGCGCCGACGTCGGCGATCGCGACGCGGTACATCCCGCCCGTCTCGGGGATTCCGACCGTGCCCTGCAGGATGCGGGCGACATGGAAGTGCAGATGCGTGGGCGGTCCGTCGTTTTTCGCGGGGGTGTCGAAGACGGCGGAGAACTCGCCCAGGCGGGCGGAGTCCGTCAGCACGTCCGACACCCTCTGCCTCCACACTGCTTCGGGAGCCAGCCGGCCGGTGATGACCGCACCACCGGTGACCACGGTCAGGGACATCTGGTTGCTCTGCCCGGACTCCACCACAGTGGCGACGTCAACGAGCAGCTCGTCAGGCGTGGACATGGGGACGATTATATTGACTGGCCGCCAGGCCCCTTGCCGGGTGGTGACAGCAGGCAAGGTGGATGTGGACGGCCTGTCGCGAAGCCCCGGAAAGTGACTGGGCTCGGGCGTGCGAGGTAGAGCGTCATCACCGCGGGGTCACGGTTCGCCAGACCGCGGTCTCCCGACGCGGTGGACGTGCCACCAGTGGACCGCGTGGTGGAAGGCAGGACACGAGGCCTTCCATCCCGCGGTCAGCTCCGCCAGACAGCCACCCACACCCCCTCTCCGGGCGAGGGCATCCCTACGGCAAGATGCAGGCGGCCCCAAGGCCTGACGCCGACGTCACCTGGATCACGTTATGCGGGGAAGCGGCCTGTGGAGCGCAACTGCCAGCGCCGTTCGGCGTAGGCGAGGTCATCACGCCACAGCCGGGCGGCTGCTGCCCGCATGAGGGGGCGCATCAGTGGAGCTGCACTGCGCGCTGCTGTGAAGCCGCGCCGGCCGGAGGTGGCCACGATCGCCTCGATGACGGCTGTCCGTGGCCTGCCTCGCTCGTCGGCTCCGAGCGGGGTCGCGTGCGTCTCGACGACCGAACCTTGGCCTTCGCCCTCGGTGATGTGCATGACGACCGTGCGGGAGTCGGGGGCGGTGAAGACGGCACGCACGGGGACGACGAGTCTGCCAGTGAGCTTGAAGGAGACGTCGACGGTGAAACTGTCCTCGGCCGCGTCCTCTCCGGGGGTGTCGAGGACGGTGAGGTCGACGAATGAGTAGGGATGGAACCAGGCGCCGTGCCATGGATCCAGCCGATTGGCGATGATGTCCTCCGGCTCGCAGGTTCCCAGACCCGAGTAGACGGCCGACACGGCGTCTGCCAGTGAGGGCCGCACGGGCAGCACGGGCGTGTCCAGCGGTGGTTCGCCGCCCACGGTGTCCAGGCGTACCCAGACCAAAAGGCCGTCATCGTGGACGGGCAGGGGCTCCCAGCCGGCGAACGGCTTTCCGCTGAGAGCGAGTCCGTGCCAGTGACAGACGAGTGTGCCGCAGCGCACCGGGCTGTCCCGCAGAGGTGCACCAAGGTGCGGGCAGATGCCAGGTCCGGCGGCCAGCCGTCCATCGCCGTTTCGCCACACGACGATCTCCTGCCCGACAACAGTCCGGGCGAGGGGACGGTCCGCGGGAATGTCTCGGGCGGCACCGATGACGTACCAGTTGCCGGAGGGACGGTTCTGAGCCCGTTTGAGAGCATGCGCGATGACAGCAGGGCGGGCTTCGCGCCAGGTCGGATGCTGGTGCTCCCACGGTACGGGGGAGCGGCGCAGTGACAGCGGGAAGCGTCTGCGCGGGGCTGGGGGGCCGGCCTTCATGCCACCTCCATTGCTACGGGCTGAGACGGGTGCGTGGCACTGCTGTGGGAGTGCTCCTCATCCTCAGACGGCGTCGGCCGAGCAGCATGGCGCGTTCGTACCCGCGCTGCGGCGACGCGCACCAGGCCGTCGATGGCGACGGCGGCGCGGCGTCGTCGGCTTACCGCAGTCCGTCGGTGCACGACCGCGTAGCCGTCCTCGGCCACGGCGTCCAGGATTCCCCCGTAGAGCACGAAGGCTGTCCGGATGCACGGACGGCTGACGGGGTCGAGCATCGCGATGCCGGGCGCCGCCTGACGGTACACACCGCGAGTGAGGTCTTCGAAGGCCTTGAGCGCCGCAGTGATGCGCGGGTCACGGCGGCCGGTGACCCTGCTCCACTGCAGCAGGTCCCGATCGACTGCGTGGGCTGCCAGGAGGTTGGCAGGAAGGTAGACGCGGCCGCGGTCGAGGTCCTCACCCACGTCCCGCAAGAAGTTGGTCAGCTGGAAGGCGACGCCGAGTGCGGCGGCATGCGGTTCTGCTTCCTGGAGCGGCACCACGGTGCCGAGGATCGGCAGCATCTGCAGTCCGATGACCGCAGCTGAGCCGTGCATGTACAGGCGCAGATCTTCGTAGGTCGGGTACTCAGTGACGTCAAGGTCGCTGCGCATGGAGTCCATGAAGTCGCTGAAGTGACGGGGGTCGATGTCATATCGGCGGGCCGTGTCGGCGAGCGCCATGACGACCGGTTCGGAGCTGGTCGCCTTCTGCAGGCCCTGTTCCATGCCTGCTTGCAGGCGGGCGAGGTGCGCCGAACGCTGTTCCGCGGTTTCCGTGGTGTCGAGTACGTCGACGATGTCGTCGGCCCAGCGGGCAAAGCCGTACAGGGCGTGAACGGCAGGACGTCGCTCGGGGGGAAGGAGCCGGGTTGCGAGGAAGTAGGTTTTGCCGTGCTGGGCGTTGAGCTGCCGGCAGCGTGCGTAGGCGCTGCGCAGTGCAGGGTCGTGGATGCCTGCCGCATCGAGTTCACGGTCGCTCATGAAAGGCGTCCTTGGGTGGGGGCTGTGGCTTGGCGCGGGCGGACGGGCCTGCGGACGTGGCCACCGGTGATCCGGGCGGCGGCGAGTTTCCCGGAGATCAGCACCGTGGGTACTCCTACGCCCGGTGTGGTGCCGCAGCCGGCGAGGACGGCGTTCTCGGTGCCGCGAACCAGGTTGCGGGGGCGGAAGGGACCGGTTTGAGCGAAGGTGTGCGCCGCGGAGAACGGGGTTCCCGCAGCGTGGCCTTGGGCGTGCCAGTCCGCGGGTGTGACGAGGCACTGCTCGGTGATGCTGGAGCTGATGCCGTCGAGACCGCGCTGCTCGAGCTCTTTCAGGATGCTGTCGCGGTAGCGCGGGGCGAGCTCGCCCCACGCGGCGGCCTTGGGCCCGATGTCCGTGTTCGGGCAGGGGGCAAGGATGTAGTGCAGGTGCTTGCCGGGTGGTGCGAGGGATGGGTCCGTGGCCGTTGGGCGAGTGATGAGCAGGGACGGATCGCTCATCAACTGCCCGGTGCGGGTCAGTTCGTCGAAGGTGCGGCTCCAGGAGGCCCCGAAGGACAGTGTGTGGTGGCCGAGACCGGGCCAGGTCTGAGTGGTGCCCGCGTGCAGGATGACGGCGGACGGCGAGTTCTGGATCCGTACCGGCCGGCGGGGTGTGTGGCCCAGGAGGCCGTAGGTGACGGGCAGATCGGGAGTGAGGACAACCGCGTCGCACGGGATGCGGTTCTTGCTGGTGACGACCGCGGTGATGCGATGGCCGGAGCGTTCCAGGTGGGTGACGTCCTGCCCGAAGCGAAGGTCTGCGCCCGCTTGGGCGGCTGCGTCGGCCATGGCCTGTGGCAGAGCGTGCATGCCGCCGCGGGGGAAGTAGACGCCGGCGATCGTGTCCATGTAGGCGATGACGGCGTAGGCGGCCAGCGCGCGGGCGGGCGGGATGCCCGCGTACAGGGCCTGGAAGGAGAAGATGCGGCGTAGGCGCTCATCGTGCAGGTAGCGTCCGATGCGGGTGTCCAGCCTGCCGAATCCGCCCAGGGCGGCCAGTCGGGCAAGGTCGGGTGTCAGGAGTTGGAAGGGCGAGTCGAAGTTGGCGTCGATGAAGTGGCGCATCTGGGCTTGGTAGAGGCGAGTGAGCCAGTCGCGCAGGCGCCGGTAGCCTGCTGCTTCCCTGGGTCCGGCGAACCGTTCGACTTCCGCTTCCATGGAGTGGGGGTCGGTGTGGACGTCGATGCTGGTGCCGTCGGCGAAGCGGGCCCGGTAGGCGGGATGAAGAGGGATGAGTTCAACGCGCTCGCGCAAGGAGTCGCCGACCGCGGCGAAAGCCTCGTCGGCAAGCTCCGGCATGGTCAGCACGGTGGGGCCGGTGTCGATGTGGTAGCCGGCGCGGTGAAGGCGTCCGGCACGGCCGCCGGGCAGCAGATCACGCTCCACAACGGTGACTTGGCGACCGGCACCCAGCAGGTGCAGTGCGGCCGAGAGCCCTGACAGGCCGGCCCCCACCACGACGACGTGGTCCGTGCGTCCGGGGATGGTCCTGGTCATCGGCCGGCCCCCTCTGCGCTCATGGTGAGAAGCCGGGATCCGGTGCGAGGGGAGGAGGCGGTCGGGCCGTGCGCGGGTGCACTTGGGGCCGTGGGAATCGCGGTGGCGGACTGCAGGAGTTCCCGCAGATGCCTGCGGCCCTCGGGCTCGAGCGCCGCTCCTTCGAGATGGCGCATGCCCTGCGCGGCCAGTCTGCTGATCTTTGCTTCTGTTGTCGCTTGCGCGCCGGTGGAGATGAGTACCTCCCGCACCTGGGCGAGACCCTCTTGTGAGAGTCCGGGACGGCCGACTGAGTTGCGCAGCACGTCCAGGGAGCTGCGGTCGTTTCGGGCCGTGGCCCGGGCCTGCGCGACGGCGATGAGATAGGTGGGCTTGCCCGACCGGATGTCACTGCCCGACGGCTTGCCGCTCTGCTCTGCCGTGCCGAAGACGTCCTGGAGGTCGTCCCGCAGTTGGAAGGCGATGCCGATGCACCGGCCGGCTGAGCACAGGGCCGCCGTGGTGGCGTCGTCTGCATCTGAGAGGGCGGCGCCGAGGGCCAGCGGCCGCTCGACCGAGTAGAGAGCACTTTTGAGGCAGGCGGCGCGGATCGCGTGGGCCAACGAGCGTGACGAGGTGCTCTGGCCTTGAAGGTCCAGGTATTGGCCGGCCACCATCTCCGTGCGCATGGCGCTCCACAGGCCGCGCACCCGTCGTGCGCGGGTGGGGCAGAGTTCGGTGTCGACCAGCACGTCGTCCGCCCACGCCAGCGCCAGGTCCCCGGCGAGGATGGCCGCCGATTCGCCGAAACGCTCTCGGTGCGCGAAGGACACGGTGTCGGCGTACTGAGCCTCGACGTCCGCGTGCAGGGCGGGCTGCCCGCGGCGGAGCCGGGAGCCGTCCATCACATCGTCGTGAACGAGCGCGCAGGTCTGAATGAGTTCCAGAGCGCACCCCAGACGCAGCGCAGCCTCCGAATCGCCGATCCCGCCGCCGCACGCGCGCAGCGCCCACCACAGGAACTGGGCTCGTGTGCGCTTGCCTCCGCCCAGGGTGAAGCGAGCGACACGATCGGCGAGATCGTGAGCGAACACCGGGTCGAGGGCGGTTGCCTGCGCGGCGCGCTCAGCCAGCAGAATTTCGAGGTGACGTTCGACGGCTGCGGGCACATCCGCGTCAATCCTCTGCAACTCCTGGAAGCCCGCCCAGGTCGAGGAATCAAGCCGCTGTGCATTCCGCTCAGCTGAAGTTCCCTGCTGGGAAGCGTGCGCCGAGCCGGGCGGCGCTTCGACCGCACGGTGGGCGTTCGGCTTGCTGGGACGCATCCCGGATCCTCTCAATGTGATCGCAGCTGGCCTTTCCTTACGCTTTCCGCGCCGGTGGGGGGCACGGATGCGCCAGCTGAGGGAATGCGAAGCCGCATGCCGCACTTCCGCGAGCGAGCCCTGCCCGTTGCCCTGCGCAGAGTGAGAACGGCGGGCACGCAGAGAGCCGTCACCCGTCAAGCTCTCAGCGCGTCCTGCATCCGTAGGGCCGCGTCAGCGGGAATCATTTCGACCACTTCTGCGGGATGCGACAAGAGAGGGGAACGCTCGTGCTCAGGGCGGATGTCGCCATCGTGGGCGCGGGCGCGGCGGGACTCTCCCTCGCGTACCTGTTGTCCGACCCGCCCCCAGGAAGGCGCCGGCTGTCGGTGCTCCTCATCGATGCCCCGCCAGGTCCCCTGCGACCGCCGCTGCGGACCTGGTGCTTTTGGGAGCCCGGTCGGGGCTGGTACGACGACGCCGTGACCGCGTCCTGGCAGAACTTGCGGGTTCATACTCGCGCCGGTCAGAGCCTTACGAGTCACATCGCACCGCTGCGGTACAAGATGATCCGCTCCGACGACTTCGAGAACCTGATCGCTCACAGCCTCCAGCAGAGCGACAACGTTCAGTGCATCGAGGCGACGGCCGAAGCAGTGGAGGGCATCGCTGGCGGGGCCCTGATCCACGGTCGAACCGCAGACGGTCAGCCGTTGAATGCCCGGGCCCGGTGGGTCTTCGACTCCCGCCCGCTGGGCAGCCTCCCCGCAGGCCGTACCACCTTGCTGCAGCACTTCCATGGCCGGTTCGTGGAATCCGATCAGCCGATCTTCGACCCCGGCACGGCCGAACTGATGGACTTCCGTACGCCGCAGCCCGCCCAGGGCCTCTCCTTTGGCTACGTACTGCCCACCAGCCCCACGTATGCCCTCGTGGAATACACCGAATTCTCCCTCCAACTCCTGTCTCGGCAAGCATATGAAGCCGTCCTGAGCCACTACACCCGAGATGTTCTCGGTCTGCCGGACCTCAAGGTCGTCTCGACCGAGACGGGCGTCATTCCCATGACGGACGCACCCTTCACCCGGCAGACCGCACCGTCGGTGTTCCGGATCGGCGCAGCAGCAGGTGCGACCCGCCCGTCGACGGGATACACCTTCGCCGCCATCCAACGCCAGGTCCAAACAGTCGCCAACGCACTGCTGTCCGGGCGGAACCCGCGGCCACCCGCTGCGCACTCCGCCCGCTCCCGGGCCATGGACGCCGTCATGCTGCGCGCCCTGGACCGCGGCCGGGTCGGCGCCGACTTCTTCAGCCGCCTGTTCACCCACGTCCCCATGGAACGACTGCTGCGCTTCCTCGACGGCCGTACCTGTCTCCACGAAGACCTCGCCGTGGGAATTCGCACCCCCGTGCTTCCCATGCTGCGATCCGCCGCAGAACTGCTGTACCTACCCCGCCGCCCCTTCCCCCGCCCGTGATCCGGCGGCGGATCCCCGTGTACCTGCTCAAGGAGATTGCATGACTCTGCTCCGCGACGCGGACCTGGCCGCCGCGTTCGACCATGCCGCCCGCAGCTACGACACACTGGTGGCCGTCAACCCCGGCTACCACGCACATCTGCGCCGCTCCGCGCGCCGCCTGGGCTTGGCAGACGGCGGCCGCGGCCTGCGCGTACTGGACCTGGGGTGCGGCACCGGTGCCTCGACCGCCGCACTGACAGCGGTGCTTCCTCACGCCTCGGTCACGGCTGTCGATGCTTCGGCCGGCATGTTGGAACGCGCAGCTGTCAAGCCCTGGCCCGGCGACGTCACGTTCGTCCACGCCCCGGCGGAGCAGCTGACAGAGGCAAACGTCGGGGGAGCCTACGACGCGGTGTTCGCCGGATACCTGTTCCGCAATGTCGCCGATCCCGACAGCGTCCTCGCATCGGTGCATGGCCTGCTGGCCCCTCATGGCCGGCTCGCGGTGCACGAGTACACCCTCAGCGGCCGGGCCGGCCACCGAGCGGTGTGGACGGCCGTGTGCGCCGGCATCGTCCTGCCCGTCGCCACCGCCCTGGGCGACGGGCAGTTGTATCGCCACCTATGGCGCAGCGTGGTCGAATTCGACACGGCCGAGGAATTCGCACGCCGGGTCCACTCGGCCGGCTTCGACTCCGTTCGGGTGCTGCCCTTGCCGGGATGGCAAACCGGCATCACCCACACGGTCATCGCCCGGCGCGCCCCCGGCGACGACGAGGCCGTCGGCCGATGAGGGCGCCGAGGCCACGAGACATCGCCCGACGCGGCAGAGACCGCCGGGCACACACGCTGCTGCCCCGGCCCGGCGCCCCACGCGTCGACAGCGAGCGGCCGCCCACCACCGCCGTCGTGGGCGGAGGAATTGCCGGAATGGCGGCCGCTACCGCCCTCGCCGAACGAGGGGTGCGCGTCACCCTCTACGAACGCGAGGCCTCACTCGGCGGGCGCGTAGCGGGCTGGCCGGTCACCCTGCGCGACGGCACAACGGCCACCATGAGCAGAGGCTTTCATGCCTTCTTCCGGCAGTACTACAACCTCCGCGGGCTCCTGCGCAGGACCGACCCTGGGCTGCAGCGGCTGACCGGCCTTGCCGACTACCCCCTGCAACACAGCGGTGGGCTGCACGACAGCTTCCGCAAGGTCCCTCGCACACCACCGTGGAGCGCCATCGGCTTTGTCGCCCAGAGCCCGACATTCACCATCCGCGACCTGTACCGCATGAACCCCCGCGCCGCCCTGCCCCTCCTCGACGTCCGCGTACCGGAGGTCTATGAGCAACTCGACGGCGTCAGCGCATACGACTTCCTGCAATCGATCCGCTTCCCCGAAGCCGCCCACCACCTCGCCTTCGAGGTCTTCTCCCGCAGCTTCTTCGCTGATCCTCGGCAACTGTCAGCGGCAGAGATGGTGCTGATGTTCCACATCTACTTCCTCGGCTCCGCCGAAGGACTTCTCTTCGACGTACCCGACGAACCCTTCCCCGACGCGCTCTGGAGACCGCTTGGCGACTACCTGCGGGGCCACCATGTCGACATCCGGCTGTCCACCCCGGTCGCTACCGTCGCCCCCACACACGAGGGAGGCTTCATCGTCGACTGTGGCGAAGAGCGGTGGTACGACTCCGTCGTGCTGGCGCTGGACACTGCCGGCCTGCAATCCATCGTCAGCAGTTCGCCGGAACTCGGCCACACGGCATGGCGCCAAAGCGTTGCCCGGCTGCGGACGGCACCGCCCTTCCTTGTCTCGCGTCTCTGGCTCGACCAGCCCGTGGCCCGCGATCGCCCCGGCTTTCTGGGCACCAGCGGATACGGAACCGTGGACAACGTCAGCATCCTCAACCGATGGGAGGGCGAAGCCTCCCGCTGGGCGGCTCGCACCGGCGGCTCCGTCGTCGAACTGCATGCCTACGCCCTCCCGCACGACTGCGCCCGCGACGTGGAGCAAAAGCGGTTGCTCACCCAGCTTCACACCGTCTACCCGGAGACACGGGCCGCCCTCGTGGTGGACGAACGCCACGAGTGGCGGAGCGACTGCCCGCTGTTCCCGGTCGGCGGGTACACCGACCGTCCCACCATCCGCACCAGCCACCCCGGCCTGGTGATCGCCGGAGACCTCGTGCGCACGGAGCTGCCCGTCGCCCTCATGGAACGCGCGGCGACGAGCGGCTTCATGGCCGCCAACGCATTGCTGGAACAGTGGAATGTCCAAGGACAGGCTCTGTGGACGGTGCCTCGGCGAGGCCGCAATCTTGCCTTCAGGGCTACGACGATGATGGGCACTTCTTCAAGGGGTAGCCGCATGGCTTTCGTGGACCGACCGCAGTAGTTGATGAGCCGATACGAAGCCGGGGGCGGATCCGCGGGGGCGCGGGATCAGTCCGTCAGCACACGCCCGGGCCAAGGTGACTGTCCATCGCTCGTGGCTCACCGAGTGGCGGCCGTGGTCGCTGCCGACGCTGCGCAAGGAGTTCAACCAGGCCAAGAAGACTGGCCCGCGCTTCGCTGCCGGGTGGAAGGAGAACTCCAAGGAGGCGTACAGCACCGGCCTCGCCAACGCGTCGGCCGCATTCGACAACTACGCCAAGTCGAAAAACGGCAAGCGCAAGGGCGCCCGGATGGGTACGCCGCGGTTCAAGTCGAAGCGGAAAGCACCGCTCTGGTGATGTGACGGACCTTCCCGGGAAGAAATGCCCGGAATGCTGAGACCTGACTACGGACTCAGCAACGGTGGACGAGCGTGCACGGATCGATCGGCGCCAGCCCTGCCTGGACGGATACGTCCGGGTACTTCGGCGCCGCATGTATCCGTCCAGGCAGGCCCCCTTCAGGGGCTGGGCCGCGAGCCGGGAGACCCGGCCGCTCCCTGCAAGGCGGTCCGGTCCGTGCCCGGCGGCAGTGCCTCTGCGGGGGCCGGCTGCCGGCGTCGGGCGAGGGATTCCCGGGCGGCCTCGCGCGGGTGGCGGCGCTGCCAGTACGGGTTGTCGTGGGGCAGCTTGCTCGACACGCGCCCGTACATGCCGAACGTGAGGATCACCAGCCCCATGACAAAGCTGAAGACGACGTTGGTCATGCCGAAGCCGAGGATGTTGGCGGGCCGGTCGAGGATGAAGATGTGGACGAAGCCGCTGAGCAGGAACAGGGTTCCCACCGTCATGTTGAGTGTGGAGGCGATGTTGCCTCCGACGACGGCGCCGGCGATCAGGAGCGCGCCGACGGCGACGGAGATCAGGCTCAGGGCGCCGTTGGACGACATGCCCGCGACGTTTCCGTTCGTGTCGAACGGGCTGAGCTCGTCGGCGAAGCCGAGGCTGCCGAAGACGAGCAGGACCACCCCGCAGAACGCGGAGCCCCACCGGTAGACGGTGGCCAGGTGGTGGTCGATGGGAAGTTCGTCCTGGAGCTTCATCGCCCGTCCCTTCTCTTACGAAGTAGCTGTCAAGGAATTGGGGAAGTGGCCAATCCGCAGTCCCTCCGCGCGAGCTGCGCCGTTGAGGCCAGCACGTGAGCGTTGACGGAGAGATGAAGATGGTCCAGGAGGAACGGCTTTGGCATACCAGATCGTCGGGCTGGCCTGACGATCAGCCGTCCGCTTGGAGGGGTCGCGCACCGGGGCGGTTCTCGCCGACCTCTTGGAGGCAACGGTTCAGGCCGTGCAGCCCGCGACGGGTGTGGCTCTTGACCGTTCCCAACGGCAAGCCGGTGACCTGGGCGATCTGGGTCTGTGTGAGGTCGTTGTAGTAGGCGAGGCTGAGCACGCGCCGCTGAACCGCCGGGAGCTTCGACAGCTCGTGATGTATGAGGACGCGGTCCAGGACCGCATCGGGCTCACCGGCACGGTCCTGCGTGGATACGACGGCACCCGCTGCCGCCACCAGGTCGGTCCGGCGTGTCCGGGCGTGCAACGCGTCGGCGATCTTGCGTCGGGTGATTCCGACGATCCACGCTGCCAGGGCGCCCCGTTCGGGTGCGAAGCCGGCCCGCCCCCGCCATGCGGCCAGGAACACCACCTGCGTGACGTCCTCCGCCTCGCCCGCGTCGCCCAGAGAGCGCCACGCCAGGGTGTACACCAGGCGACCCCATCGCCGGTAAGCCCCGGAAAGGGCCTGCTCGTCGCCCCGGGCGAACGCTGAGGCGAGTTCCTCCTCATCAAGAGACTCCTGAACGGGAGCCGCGAGCGGAGCACCCTCAAGGGGCTGCTCTGTCATCTGCTGTGAGGTCATGGCGAGGCTCCTCGAACAGGGCGGATCACGCCATTTCTCCGACGGAGGCGACCGCAGGGCCGTGCCGTCTGGTGTGTCTGGCGCATCGGTTCGCGCGGGGCGATTCCCGCTCTGCCACCATCCGAAATATCGATGCAGCAGGCAACATGCATCGACTGTGCATCGGATTGTTGGCCTCGTCGCGGGCGGCGCCGGCTCCTGGTCGCGGGGGGTGGGCACGGCACTCGCGGGGGAGCCCCGCTCATCCGCCTGGGGAAGTGGCACAGACAGCTGCGCCGCACGCACGTGTCGTGGGCATGAGCCCCGGTCAGGGCTGGTCGGTCTTCCTCACCGCGCCGTACTGCCGGGCCAGCGCATTCGCCATCACATCGATCGAGTAGCGGGTGGTGACAACGTCGCGCCCCGCTCGGGCGAAACGCGTTCGGTCCCTTTCGGGCAGGGCCGCCATTCTGCGCAGTCCCTTTGCCACGCCGGCCGCACTGGATGTGTCGAGCAGGATGCCGTTCACACCGTCCCGCAGGTAGTGCGTGACCCCGCCCCGGCCCGGCCCTGCCGCCGACAGTCCCGCCTCCATCGCCTCCAGGACGGCGATCCCGAACTCCTCTTTGACACTGGGACACACGTACCAGGCCCGTATGCCGTTCGCCGGGTCCGCAAGGGCTCGTTGCAGTCGGCGGACGCTCTCGTTGGGCAGCGCTGGAAGGAGCGCGAAGCGGGACCGCGCTCGCGGGTAGCCGAGCAGAAGGGAACGGATTCGAGCACGCATGGCGTTCTCGGCGGCTGTGCCTGGAGGCGGACCGCCGCCGATCAGCACCAAGGTGGTCGTCATGTACGCCCCCGTGGCCAGCCAAGCCTGGACCAGAAGGTCTTGCTGCTTCACCGGATGCAGACGGCCCACATTGAGCAGCAACGGCAGGTGGCGCTCTGCGGGGTCCAGGGCGTGCGACCGATGCCCGCCGGCGAACAGCGCCGACAAAAGCGCCTCACGCTGCTTGCCCTCGTCGGGAGCAGGACGGTAGGGGGCAATGCCCTCGGGGATCGCGGACGGCCCCGCACCGTCGTTCAGCCCAGCCAACACCGGGAAATGGCGTACGAGCTCCTGGGTGCCGCCCTGCCCGGGAATGGCCACGACCGCATCCGCGCGGTCGACCAGCCGGTCGGCGACGAAGATGCGGTGCAGGTCATGGCGGAGTTCCTCCGCGGCCTCCGCGTCGCGGAGGGGGGCGCGGTGGGCATGGCGGTCGGCCAGGTGCCGGTGCGGGTCGGGGGTGGCAGTGAAGACCAGACGTGTACCGACCCGTGCGGCGGCCTCTGCCATGGCCAGACTGCCGTCGTCCGCGTAGCGCACATGCAAAATGTCGAGCGGTCGTGTCATGTTGCCCAGCAGCCGTGCTGCCCACCAGGCGAGCGCCGAGCGGTGAAGGGCGATGTCGGATGGTGACGGTGGCCCCGCGGCGTCGACGGGAAGCCGCAGCACCCAATGTCCGGGCCCGCGCTCATAGGCCGTGCGAGGATCCCGTTCGAGATCGTCATGTCCGGCCGCGACCAGGGTGACGACGCCCGCAATTCCTTCTGTGAGGGCGAGCCGGTCGCCGAGCCCGCCGAGCAACACCGAGAGGCCGCCGCTCAGCCCCTCGCCAGGTCTGTCCAAGTGGCCCAAGAGCATGGTCTGCGCGATGAGCTTGCCCGGACGGGCATCGTCCCAGTCGATGGGCACGGTGGGAGGCACGATCAGCAGCCGCTCGTAGACGTCCTCCGCCGCAGAGGGACCGGGAAGTCGTTCGGGTCCGTCAGGGAGCAGATACAGATAGCGCCAGGCGGCGTGGCGTACCGTCCGGTCCTTCGTCGAGTCCGCCAGCTCGGCGGCCTCCGCGGCCGTGAGGGGACGCAGCTCGGCCGCCACCGCCAGGTTCAGGAAGAACGCTGAAGTGGCCGTGTCCGATGCGGTCATCAGCAGGTTCCGCAAAAGCGCCTCGGCGTGTTCTCTGCCGTGCCACTGCACCGCTCCTGGCCACATCTCGGCGACGACCGCCTCAAGGCGCGGGCCACCTCGGGTGTGGGCCAGGAGCGCCTCTGGACTCAGCGGTACAGCGAGCCTGCACGCTCTGCGCAAGGAGGCCACGGCCGCGTCGTTCCGGTCGAGTAGCGGTTCGCCGCTTGCTGTCACGGGCCACGACGACGGCCCGTACTCAGCTTCCAACAGCTTCAGCAGTTCGCCGTCTGCGCAGGCCCGTACGTCAATGCTTGGGTACCCGCTGGTGCCCGCGGAACCGGCGAAGAACCGCCCCCGCGCCGCCACCAGAGGATCGGCGTCGACGGGTTCGAGGACGCCAGCCGGTCCCACAGGCGCCACGGTGTCTGCGGAGGAGACGGTGGACATGATCATCCTTGTCTGGATGTCTGAGAGCTGACCACGGTGTTTCACCGCCCGACCACTGAGCGGATGCACCCTCGGGCGACGGCTCACGACACACGGACTCCATCCCGCGAGCGTGGTTACGATGCTGTGCTCCGCACCCGGGCCGCTCGGCGCGGCAGGGGACCGAAGGGGATTTCATGCCACGCATCGTGGTCGTCAGTCCACCGTTCCTGTCGCATGCCCGACCGCTGGCCGAGCTTTGCCGGGCATTGCGGGAGAACGGCGCTGAGGTCTGGTTCGCCTGCACCCCATCCTTCGAGTGGCTGGCCAGGGAGGTGGCTGCCCACTTCGCGCCCCTGACCGTGACCAGGAACGCCAACACCGGTGTCGCGGAGGAGACGCACCAGGACGCCGAGGAGGCGGCTCGCCTCGTCGAATTCCTCGAGGCGACACGCCAGGGCCCGGTGCCTACCTTGGTCACTCAGGCGCGTCACCGGCGAAGCGACATGCTGGCCGACCCGGACGGCGTACTCGACGAACTGGCCACCCTGGACGCGCGACTGAGGCCCGACTGGTACCTGGTCGACCAGCTCAGCTATCCCGTGACCCTCGCGCTGCACTGCCTGGGAGTGCCGTACGCGACGTTCTGCCCCGGGCACCCCAGCTACGTCCTGTCCGGACCGGACGCCTACTTCGGGGTGCCCTACGACTGGCCCGAGGCGCTGTATCCCGACCCCGCGGAACTGCCCGAACTTCTGTCCGCCGCGCGGGAGAACGACGCGCTGTTCACCGTGCTGTTCGACGAATTCGTCCATCGGCGCGCCCCGGCCCGGCCGACCCCCGCCAGGGCGTTCGGCCTGACGTCCCCATATGCGGTCCTCTACTCCTATCCGGAGTTTCCATGGCTTCCCCGTCCGGCGCCGGGCCCGGTGTCCCTCTTCGCCGGCCACTCCGTGACGCCTTCCCCGCGGCTGGACGAGGCGTGGCGCAAACGCCTTGAGGTGCTTCGGGGGGAGGGCCGGCGGATTGTTCTCGTGGCTCTCGGCACCTTTCTGTCCGCTCGGGACGACGTGCTGCGCACTGTCGTGCGCGGTGTGCTGGACCACCTGCACGACTCTGCTGTCGTCGTCGCGGCGGGCGGGCGGTCCCACCGACTCGCGGACCTGGCCGGGGAGCGGGCCGTGGTGGTGCCGTCGGTGCCCCAGCAGGCGTTGCTCGAACACGTCGACCTGATGGTCCACCACGGCGGCAACAACTCCTTCACGGAGTGCGTCCGGGCGGGCGTTCCGGCCCTGGTGCTGCCCTTTTCCAGCGATCAGTTCTCCGTCGCGCGCGACGCGGAGTGCTCGGGCGTGGGTGTGGTCGCCGATCCGAACGCCGCAGGGCCGGCCGAGATCGGCGCCGCTCTGGAGGCGTTGTCGGTCACGGCCGGCCCACGGGTTGCCGACCTGGCCGGCCAGGTCCGTGAGCACGGGCCCCTATGGGGAGCCGCGCGCCTGCTCACGGTCATGCGGGAGCGGGCACCGGCACGGCCCGCATGACGGCCCTGGTCGCGGACACATCAGGTGCGGTTTGAGGAGGGGCAGGGCGGCTGGCGGAAACGCCATGGGGGCCAGTGCGTTGACGGTGAACAGGTACTCGGCGACGGCTTCGCACCGACTTGGCCGGTGCGAAGGCGGCGCAGACGACGACACCGTCCAGCCCCCTGAGTCGGTCGGCGGCCCAGGTCACCGTGCGTGCGCACTGTTCGAGGTCGTAGGCGTCGAAAGCGCGGCAGGGGCGTCGCCGCAGGTCTGGGAGACGCGGACGAGACGTTTAGGGCGGGGAGGATGTCAAGCCTCACGCCGTTCGAATGCTGGGCCGAGTTCGGGCTGTGCTGCTGTGTACTCGAGTGCGATCACCTCCTGCTCTTTCCTGTCGGCCGGGCTGCCGCGGGAGCCCGGGCTTGGATGACGGGGCGGGTACCCCGAACTGCCGTGTTCAGAAGAGGAAACGAACTGCCGTTTGCGGGTGTGCCTGCCGCAGGAGAGGGGGCCATGCGGACGAACCAGGCGCTGCCGAGGCGGGCGGCGACTGAGTGGGCCAGCAGGCTCCCGGGCTGTACATGCTGGAGGGCTGGCAGGCGGCCGGTACTGTGCCGACGACCGGTCAGGGTCCCGCGCGTTGTCGCGAGGTGCTGGGCAGCCGGGGGACAGGCGTCCGGCGCCGGAATTGTTTGCGGGTGTGGACGCGGGGCAGGCGGCCTGTGTGCTTCGGACCGGAGGCGCGAGCCAAGCGGAGTTGATCCGCGCGGCCGCGGCTTCCTCTGCGGTCTGCGGAGCCCTTCTCTGTGCGGCATGTCCCATCACCCTCGTCCGGGACCGCGTTGCTGTGCTTGCGCACCGCCCGGACGCGCCGTCCAGGAGGGATCCCGCGTGCCCACCAAGAACTTTGCAGCCCGTCCGCGCACCGGCGTTGCGGCAGACCGAGGCTTTGACGACTCACCCGAATCCGGCGCTCTGTTCATCCGGCTGGCGGAACTGGAGGACGGCCCCGAGCGGGATGCCGTGCGCGATGAGCTGGTCAGTCTCTGGCTGCCCATGGCGCATCGGATCGCCGGCCGCTTCCGCGACCGAGGTGAGGCCATCGAGGACCTGCGCCAGGTCGCAGCCCTTGGTCTCATCAAGGCCATCGACGGGTTCGACCCGGTTCGCGGCGCCTTCGAGAGCTACGCCGTCCCGACGATCACCGGCGAGGTGAAGCGTCACTTCAGAGACCGGATGTGGGCCGTGCGGGTTCCGCGCCGGGTCCAGGAATTGCGCAACTGTGTCCGGATTGCCCGCCGTGAACTGTGCCAGCAGCCCGGCCCGGCCGAGCCGACGATCGCTGAGATCGCCGCCCACGCCTGCCTCACCGAGGAAGAGGTGAGCGCCGGGATGGAGGCCATGGAAGGCTTCAGCGCCCTCTCCCTCGATGTGGAAGTAGGCGCAGGCGACGACGGATACAGCCTCGGCGACACCCTGGGCGCCGCCGACTCTTCCTTCGACACCATCGTCGACCGGATGGCGGCCGCCAAGGAGTTGCGCCGGCTGCCAGAACGGGAGCGGTCCATCCTCTACATGCGCTTCTTCGAGGACATGACGCAAGGCCGTATCGCCGAAAGGCTCGGCATCTCGCAGATGCACGTCTCCCGCATCATCTCCCGCAGCTGTGCCCGCGTACGCCGAGGGGCTCTGGCGCGGTGACCGCCGGCCCAGAAGTGAAGGAGGGAGCGCTGATGAGTCAGATGCTGACGCACGGACACGGCGAGCAGCCCGCGGCTCGCACGGAGAATGAGCAGATACCGCAGGCGGCACAGCCCCGGCACGAGGGGGCGCGGCAGGCCGTGGTTGAGCATGCGACGGGTGTGGTGATGGCGCTGGGACGGTTCGACGCCGGCGAGGCTGGAAGGGCCCTGGCCGAGGTCTCTGATCGCACAGGCCTCACGCCGGTCCGCGCCGCCGAACTGCTCACCGACTGGCTGACCACCGGGGAACTCAATCTGGGACTTCGCATAGCCCTGGAAGAGGCGATCCGCGACCGGCGCCGAGCGCAGTCAGCACCTGCCCCTGCGGGTGGAACGAAGTCCTGGGAGGGAGGGGGCCATGCTGTCCCACAGGCTTGAGAAGGACGTCCTGGTTCTCACGGTGGAGGACACGCCCAGCTTTTAGAGCGGGGAGGATGTCAATGAGGACCCGCCATCCTGATTTCTGCTGGTCGGCGGGGCTGGTGTGCCGTCTCGGTGGGGTACTCGTGCTGGTCAGGGTGGAGATCGATAGCACGTGATCGTCCGTCAGGGGCGTCTTCTGCGCTTCCCGGGTGCGGGCCTCGGCTGCTGCGTAGCTTCTGCGCGGGAGGGATCTTCATCGTGGACGTGCTGACGTGGACGGTCGAGCGGCGGGCGCGGCTGGCGGAACGCGCCGAGCTGCTGCGCAAGGAACTGGCGGGGATCGAGGCGGAGGTGGCCCGGCTGGAGGCCGCCGAGGTGGTGTTCGGGCAGTGGGCCGAGGCGACCGACGGTGGTGGGCGGCCGTCGGGCATCGTATCGCCGGAGCCGGAGCCGGAGCCGGAGCCGGAGCCGGAGCCGCTGCGCAAGCTCGCCGACCGGGGCTGGATCTCCCGGACCGGCGCGGGCCGTTATCTCCCGTGCTGACCGGCCAGGACGGCGGCGGACCGGCCGATTCCGGCCGTAACAGGAGCTCCCCCGGCGGGAGTTGGCGTGTGTGTGAAGACCCACCGCCCCGCCGAGGGCTCTGAGGAAGCTGTCTATCAGGTTCGCCTCCCGCTGTCGAAGCGAACCATCGATCTCGTCGCCGGCCTGATACGCAAGCGGCGCAAGGCGCTGGGCTCCCGCTGGCGCAAGCTCGCCTCGGGCGCCCAGGCGGTCGTCGTACTCGCCGTACTCCGCCACGACCAGCGCCTTGCCGACATGGCCGGCGGCAACGCCGTCGCTGCCTCCACTGTGCGTCGCTGGGTGAAGGAAGCGATCGAGCTCCTGGCTGTGCGGGCCCCGCGTCTGGACCGGGCACTGAGGAAGATCGCCCGCAGCGGCGGAGCCGTGGTCCTGCTGGACGGCACCCTCGTCCGTACCCGCCGTCGCACCGGGGCGGACAACCGGAAGAACTTCTCCGGCAAGCACAAAGCCCATGGCCTGCTGTTTCTCGCTCTGACCGATGAGAAGGGCAACCTGATCTGGATCTCCGCGGCCAGACCCGGCCGGTCCAGCGAGATCACCGCCGCCCGCCACAACAAGATCACCGGCCATCTGCGCGAGGCCAGACTCGCAGCCCTGGCCGACCTCGGCTTCGTCGGCCTGGACGACGACCCCGACGACCCGGTGATCATCACCGGCCGCAAGGCCACCCGCAACCACCGCCTCACCGACTCCGAGAAGGAAGCGAACCGCCTGCTCAACCGCGAACGCGCCGCCGTCGAGCACGGCTTCGCGAACCTGAAGTCCTGGCGCTTTCTTACCAAGGTCCGCATGAACGCCCGGCACGCGACCACCCTCCTGCGGGCCCTGCTCGTCCTGGCGAATACCGAAGTCCACAGGTGACAGGCGATCTCCCGCGGAAGATCACGCCCCTGACCGGCACGAGCACGTCACCGCAGGCCCACACCAGCCCCGTGACCTGCAGAATCAGGATGAAACATCTCATTGCGTGATGGCCCGACGACTCCGCCGACGGACCATCACGCAAGATCGAGGCTAAGAAATTATCAGCCTGTCGTATGTGATGGTGAATACTTGGGTGCTTCCGCTGGTTTCCACCTTCGTGATCACCGGCGATGTGAACGTCGATTTCTTGACGGTCCGCCCATCGAAGTCGAGCGAATTGACGCTGACGGAGTACGGCCTCGGCTCTCGAGGGTCATTCTGACTCGCCAACCATGAGTCGATGCCGGAGTGGGCGCCGGGATACCTCACTATGTGCAGTTGGTTTCCATCGGAGATGTTGAATTCCTGCAGATTCTCGGCGAAGGTGCCATTCACGCTGAACGAGAAGCTCGCCGTGTCGGCCTGCTGAAGGACGCCGCTGGAAACCGCCTTGGCGGCCGGGGTCGACGGCGGCGTACTCGCTGAGGCGATCGAGGCCGAACCGAGGCTCACAAGGCCGGCGGCTAGCACTCCTGCAGCGACAAGAGTGGATAAGCGCCCAGCGCGACCGAACTGATGTGTCATCAAAACCTCGCAGATCGAGTTGGTGCCGTGTGGTTCAAAGGTAGAGATGCAACAGGGCGGCTTCCCGTTCCTTGTTGGTGCAGGTTTCCAGCAACGCCCCGCATTCAGAGGGTGCGTTCAGGTGCGCGGATGGCTCGGGCGGTCTTGGCGACGTTGGATGCCGATTCGGGGAGTTACTGGGCAGACTGTGTTTCCCGGTATGGATTACGGAGCGACCGCCACCACCTCGGCGGCCTTCAGCCGGGCCACCTCCGCCTCGATCCCCGCCAGTTCCTTGCGCAGCAGCTCGGCGCGTTCCGCCAGCCGCGCCCGCCGCTCGACCGTCCACGTCAGCACGTCCACGATGAAGATCCCTCCCGCGCAGAAGCTACGCAGCAGCCGAGGCCCGCACCCGGGAAGCGCAGAAGACGCCCCTGACGGACGATCACGTGCTATCGATCTCCACCCTGACCAGCACGAGTACCCCACCGAGACGGCACACCAGCCCCGCCGACCAGCAGAAATCAGGATGGCGGGTCCTTAATGAGGAAGAGTCGCACCCAAGTAGCCGTTGCCCAGGGTGCACAGACTTCCGCAGGCGTTCCTCGGCAAGGTCGTAGCCCTCGTGCTCCCACAGCAGTCCAGGCACTCGGGCGGTTCCCCTTCCGGTGTCCATCGTCGCGGTCGTCACCGTTCGGCCAGCAGGCCGGTGAGGACGCGGTCCGGGGTGAGGGGGAGTTCGCGGAACCGGATGCCGGTGGCGTGGTGGACGGCGTTGCCGAGGGCGGCGGCGGTTCCGACGATGCCGATCTCGCCGATGCCCTTGCTGCCCATGGGGTTGAGGTGCGGGTCGTCCTCCTCGATCCAGTCGGCCTCGATGCCGGGGACGTCGGCGTGGGCGGGCACGTGGTAGGAGGCGAGGTCGGCCTCGGTGAAGTCGCCGAACGGGGCGTCCATGGTGCTGCCCTCGGTCAGGGCCATGCCCAGGCCCATGATCATGCCGCCGACGAACTGGGAGCGCGCGGTGCGGGCGTTGAGGATCCGCCCGGCGGCGAAGACGCCGAGCATCCTGCGGGCCCGTACCTCGCCGGTGACGGTGTCGACGGCGACCTCGGCGAAGTGGGCGCCGAAGGCGTGCCGGGCGTACGGGGAGTCGGCGTCCGCCCGGCCGGCGGTGTCGGAACGGACCAGGAGACCCTCGGCGGGCAGCGGACCCGGGTGCTCGGTGAGCCGGGTCGCCAGGGCGGCGCACGCCTCGTGCACGGCCCAGCCCCATGAGGCGGTGCCGGAGGAGTCGCCGGCCAGCGACGCCGGGGGCAGGTCGCTGCGGCCCACCTCGGTGCGCACCCGGTCCAGTGACGCGCCGAGTGCGTCGGCGGCGACCTGGGCGAGGACGGTGCGCGCGCCGGTGCCGATGTCGGCCGCGTTCACCCTGATGAGGAAGGTGCCGTCGGGCAGGGCCTGGGCGGTGGCGGTCGACGGGCGGATCACGACCGGGTAGGTCGCCGCGGCCACTCCGGTGCCGATGAGCAGTGGGCCCTCGGTTTGGGAGCGCGGGCGCGGGTCGCGCCGGTCCCAGCCGAAGCGGCCGGCACCCTCGCGCAGGCACTCGGTGAGGTGCCGGCTGCTGAACGGCTTGCCGCTGCCGGGTTCCCTCTCCGGCTCGTTGCGGATCCGCAGCTCGACGGGGTCCACGCCGAGGGCGTCGGCGAGTTCGTCGACCGCCGACTCCAGGGCGTACATGCCGGGGGCCTCGCCGGGGGCGCGCATCCAGGACGGGCTGGGGACGTCCAGCGGCACCACCCGGTGGGAGCTGAGCAGGTGCTGTGCGGTGTACATGACGCGGGACGGCACCGCGGCCTGCTCCACGAATTCCCTGACGTGCGAGGTGTGCGTGGTGACCTCGTGCAGCACCGCGGTGAGGTGTCCGTCGGCGGTGGCGCCGAGGCGTAGCCGGTGCAGGGTGGGGGCCCGGTGGCCGACGACGGTGGGCATGTACCGGCGGGGGTAGGCCACCGTGACCGGCCGGCCGGTGTGCCGTGCGGCCATGGCGGCGAGGACGACGTCGGGGCGCGGGGTGCCCTTGGAGCCGAAGCCGCCGCCGACGTGCTCGGCCACCACGGTGACGTGCTCCTCGGGCAGGTCGAAGAGACCGGCGAGCACGGACTGGACGGTCGTGCTGCCCTGGCTGGAGGTGTACACGGTCAGCTGGTCGCCGTCCCAGTGCGCGGTGCTCGCGTGCGGTTCCATGGGGTGGTTGTGCAGGGGCGGCACCCGGTACTCGGTGTCCAGGCGGACGTCGGCGGCGGCGAAGGCGCCGTACGGGTCGCCGTGTTCGAGGCGGCCCGGCCGACTGCCCCCTTCGGGCTCGTAGGCGTCCGGGTGGTCGGGGCGCAGTACGACGTCGTGGTGCTCGGTGGCGTAGCCGACGCGGACGGCCCGGGCGGCCGCGCGGGCCGCCTCCAGGGTCTCGGCGACAGCCAGGGCGACGCACCAGCCCCGGTGCGGCACGTGGCGGTTCTGCAGGACGGCGAGGGTGGCGTCGTCCGTCTCGCCGAGGCGCGGGGCGTCGCCGGGGGTCAGCACGGCGAGGACGCCGGGCAGCGCGAGCGCGGCCGAGGTGTCCACGCCGGTGACCCGGCCCCGGGCCACGGCCGCCGGCACGGGCCAGGCGTGGACGCGGCCGGGCACCGGGTACTCGGCGGCGTAACGGGCGTTACCGGTGACCTTCTCCCGCCCTTCCCGCCGCCCGGCGGGCGCCCCGAGGGCGGTGCCGGTGCGTGGGGTGGGGTGGGGGTCCTGCTCCAGGGCGCCGGTAGGGGGCTGCCGGCCCTCGCCGGACTCACCCGAGGCGGCGGAGGCGGCGCGGGTGAGGAGGTCGTCGTGCGGCAGAGCGGCGCCGGCCCGCGGATCGTCCAGGGCCGGTCCGGTGGCGGCCATCGGATCGTCGTGCGGCAGACCGGACCCGGGCAGCGGCCCGCCGTGCTCCAGTGGGTCGTTCGCCATCGGTTCTCCTGGGGTCGGGCGGGTCCGGAAGAAGTCAGGCCGTCGCGGGTGCGGGGGCGAGGCGGTTCAGGACGTCCAGGGCGAGGTTGCGGGCGAGGGGCACCTTGTAGGCGTTGTCGCGCAGCGGCTCGGCGCGGTCCAGTTCCAGGGCCACGGCGCCTTCGAAGGCCTCGGGGGTCGCCGCCGCGCCCAGCAGCGCCGTCTCCGCGTGGTGGGCTCGCCAGGGCCGGGGGGCGAGGCCGCCGAAGGCGAGCCCCACCTGGTCCACGACGCCGTCCGCGACCCGCAGGACGACGGCCACGGAGGCCAGGGCGAAGGCGTACGAGGCACGGTCGCGGGCCTTGCGGTAGGCGCAGGGCACACCGGCCCGGGCGGCCGGCAGCAGGACGCCGGTGATCAGCTCACCGGGGCGGATCTCGGTGTCCCGCTCCGGACGGACCCCGGGCAGCCGGTGGAAGTCGGCCACCGGGATGCTGCGCCCGCCCTCGGCGCCGTACAGCTCGACCCGGGCGTCGAGGGCCGCCAGGGCGACGGCCATGTCGGAGGGGTGGGTGGCGATGCAGTGCGGGGAGTGGCCCAGCACGGCGTGATCGCGGTGCACGCCGTCGCGGGCACTACAGCCACTGCCCGGCTGCCGCTTGTTGCAGGGTTTGTCGAGGTCCTGGAAGTAGGGGCAGCGGGTGCGCTGGAGCAGGTTGCCGCCGGTCGTGGCGGCGTTGCGGAGCTGTCCGGAGGCGCCCGCGAGGAGCGCCTGGGACAGCACCGGGTAGCGGTCGCGGACCAGGGGGTGGGCGGCGAGATCGCTGTTGCGGACGGTGGCGCCTACGCGCAGCGCGCCGTCCGGCAGTTCCTCGACCGAGTCCAGCGGCAGCCGGCCGACGTCGATGAGGACACCAGGGGTCTCCACGCCGAGTTTCATGAGGTCGACAAGGTTGGTGCCGCCGGCGAGGTAGTGGGCGCCAGGGTGGGCCGCGTAGGACTCGACGGCCTCCTCGACGCCGGTGGGCCTGAGGTATCCGAAGCCTTTCACCCGATCACGTCCTCCACCGCCTCGACGATGCGCGGATAGGCGCCGCACCGGCACAGGTTGCCGCTGAGCCGCTCGCGGATCTCTGTCCCGTCCAGCGGCACGGGCCGGCCGGAGGGCTCCGCCGGGTCGGTGACGTGGGACGGGTGACCGGCAGCGGCCTCGGCGATCATGCCCACGGCGGAGCAGATCTGCCCGGGCGTGCAGTAGCCGCACTGGAAGGCGTCGCGTTCCAGGAAAGCCCGCTGGAGGGGGTGCGGTTCCTCGCCGTCGCCGCCCAAGCCCTCGATGGTGGTGACCTCGCTGCCGTCGAGGGTGACGGCGAGCAGCAGACAGCCGTTGACGCGGCGCCCGTCCACCAGGACGGTGCAGGCGCCGCACTGGCCGTGGTCGCAGCCCTTCTTGGACCCGGTGAGGTTCAGGTCCTCGCGGAGCAGGTCCAGCAGGACCCGCCGGTGGTCGACGAGCAGGGTATGGGGTTTGCCGTTGACCCGGAGGGTGATCTTCGAGTGCGGGTCGAGCGGCTTTTCGCTGGTCATAGCAAGAAGGGTCTTCCGGACGGGGTGGGGTGTCCGTGCACACCGCGTATCCAGGCTGCGACGCCTCACGCGTCCCGGCCACTCCAGGGCATCCCGCGGCCCCCGTCGCCGGGCCGGTCGGCCGGTCGGCGCCGGGGGAAGGGCTCGGCCGTCGTCCAGCAGCGACGCGGCGGACTCCACCTCGTCCCTCGGCCCGATCTCCGTCTCCAGCGCCCGCCACATCGCCGCCGCGTCCAGGTCGGCGCCGTGCTCGGTGACGAGGCAGCTTCGCTGTTCAGTGAGGTAGGTCGGCCCAGCTGTCCTGAGCGAGCGCCGCCCAAGGCCGGCGGCTGGCGCTCCCGCTTCCGCATCTGATCGGGCATAGAGGGGCGGCCCGGGACTTCGGAAAGGGTGGAGCCGGTCCGGGCCGCCGCTGCTCATCGTCGTCAGCGGACAAGGGATCCCGCCACGCCAGTGGGGCATAGGAGTGAGAGCGCCTGTGGACTCGGCTCGATGATGGGACAAGCTCAGCCGGTGTCGTCCGGTACGTCGACCGTGAGGCCGCCGTGCTGGCCGATCTTCCAGACCAGGCCCCAGGACTCGATCAGCTCCCGGATCGTCTCGGGGCCGCCGTTCTCCATCGCGTGCAGGAGGGCGAGTTGTCTGCCTTTGAGCCGCTCGGGGGGTGGCTGGCAAGGGTCTCCGACGACTTCTTGGAACCAGGCTGCCATGGTGATCCTTACCTGTGAGCCGGGCTTTTGACGTGCCATGCGTGCCTCCGGGGTGTGACGGTCAAGGCGACTTTGCCGGGTCAACGAGCGAGGCGGGACAGACGGCCGGCCAATCGCGTCTCGTTCTGCCGCTCACGCATATCGCTCGGACCCGGGACGACCAAGACCACCGTGTCGGCGGCCCCGGCCGCGATCGCCGGAACGAGCCCGTCGAGGAAGTCCCGGGCGCTCTCCCGTGCGCCGGCGACGGACGTCGCGGAGCGGAAGGCTGCGACGTTGACGCTCGTCGTGTCCATCAGGTCCCCCTGGTCTCTGGATCGCCCGTGCCCGGTCCTGCCTGCCTGGAGCTTGTGCCCGGACTGCGGCCCGCTCGCCCGGATCCACTCCCAACCCCCACCGCTGTTCGGGGTCGATTACCTCATCCTCGACCACGCAGAAATCTATGGTGGCTGGAGTAGACATTGGGAGATCGTCTGGCTATGGTTTCCCTCGTAGCCCAGAGGGACAGCAGGGCCCGGCAGACACGAACTGCCGGGAGCAGTACATGCAGTTGCAGTGCGCAGGACGGTGCGGTGGTGGAGTTTCGAAGCCAGGGTTGTTGCAGGACGGCGACGGGGCTGACGACCGGACCGGGTGGCCCGCAGTGATCAGGGGCCACCATGAGCAGAACCGCAGTTGATGCAGTGGCAGTACCCGCAAGTGCAGTTAGCAGGATCCAGCAGTGAAGGTATGTGAGCAGCACCTCGGTGAAGGCGTCGGCTGCGGGCGCGCGCACCGGGAGGTTCGGCAGTGGGGTTCTAAGCCAGAGCATTCGCAGGACGGGCGACGGGGCTGGCTGCCGGAGAGTGGCGCTGTCACAGGCCACAGAGCAGTACGCAGTGCCAGTAGGTAAGTGATTGATCCCAGAGGGAAGAAACGGAGGAGCGAGGCGCCATCAGGATCGCCCGGGCGGAGTCTGAGCCCGGGTACCGCAGGACATCGATAGTGAGGTGGTCTCCGGTCGAGCAACCGCGATCCCCGCACAGGCTCTCGTCCCCCTCGAGCTCGTGCGGAAACAGAAGGCCGGTGCAGTATCAGGGCCGGCAGATGGTGTAGCAGTTCCTTCGGGGCCCTGGCGCGAAGAGCGCCAGGGCCCCTCCACGCGTTCCACGAGAGAGGTGCAATGACAGCAGACGACTCGTTCGGCCGGCTCGATGACGACGACTATCCCGCCTACACGATGGGCCGGGCCGCAGCGTTGCTCGGCACCACCCAGGGCTTCCTCCGCGCCCTCGGAGACGCCCGCCTCATCACCCCGCTGCGCTCCGAAGGCGGACACCGCCGCTACTCCCGCTACCAGCTGCGCATCGCCGCCCGCGCCCGCGAACTCGTCGACCAGGGCACCCCCATCGAGGCCGCCTGCCGCATCGTCATCCTCGAAGACCAGCTCGAAGAAGCACAGCGCATCAACGCCGAATACCAGAGGACCGCAGTCCGGCACGGGACCGCCACCTGACACGGCAGGTGATGCTCTTCCACCTTTTCAAGAATACGAGCACATGATCGCCGAAGACACTCAGCCGCCGGACCGCGGACGGCAGCCCCAGCCCGGCCCCGGCACCCCGCCCAGCGCCCTGCGCAGCAACGCGGTTGACATGCCGTCAGGCACAAACGTTCCACCGGCTGCCGGGCAGACAGGCAACGGGGCGGGACATGGAGTGGAGAGCGCGGCGGCTGCGCTGAAGCCGAGGCTGCGTGGCTGGCTGCACGCAGGCGTGTTTCCCCTCGCGCTGGCCGGCGGCATCGTCCTGATCACCGTTTCGCGCTCGGCGGCGGCAGCGGCAGCCTGCTCGGTGTACGCGGTCTCCGCCTGCCTGCTGTTCGCTACCAGTGCCCTCTACCACCGCGGAACGTGGGGCCCACGCGGGGAGGCGGTCCTGCGGAGACTGGACCACGCCAACATCTTCCTGATCATCGCCGGCACCTACACCCCGCTGGCGGTACTGCTGCTCCCCGAAGACCGGCAGTGGGTGTTGTTGGCCCTGGTGTGGGCTGGCGCCCTGGCTGGCATTGCCTTCCGCATCCTGTGGATCGGGGCTCCCCGGTGGCTGTACACCCCCTGCTACATCGCGCTCGGCTGGGTGGCCGTCTTCAACCTGCCCGACTTCGCGCGAACCGGCGGCACCGCGGTCGTCGCACTTGTCATCGCCGGTGGTCTGCTCTACACCGCGGGCGCCGTCGTCTACGGACTCAAGCGCCCCAACCCGTCACCGGCCTGGTTCGGCTTCCATGAGGTCTTTCACGCCCTGACCATCACCGCCTTCACCGCGCAATACACCGCCATCCTCCTGGCAGCCACATGACGGCGTGCCGGGCATGCCGAACTGCAGGACGCGCGGGCGGGCCCTGGCCGCACACGGTCAGGGAGATGCTGGCGGGCGGCGGCGGGGCCCCAGGTCCCGTGGTGCAGTGTGATCTGTCCGCTACCGGACTCGGCAAGCTGTTTCGCGGAATTCGGACGACCACGTGGCTGCTGTCGGGCCCGGTACCTTCGTGTCCGTGCCCGAGGAGATACCGCACAGCTTCCGCGATCACTGCCAGGACCTGACGTTCCGCCACGACCAGGACGTACCGGCCGGCCCGGAGAGCGACCGACCGGTCCAGGAGAGGGCACTGGGCACGCCCGCGGAGTCGGCCGCCGCGTCGACCGGACGGCGTGCGCTCGTCCCCGGGCGCAGGCGGCTGGCGGTCGGCGGGGCGCTGATCGCCGCGTTCGGCGGATTCGCTAGCTTCAACCTGCTGCTGTCCGCGATGCCCGCGTACGCGGTGCGGTGCGGTGCGGGCCCCTCGGGCGCCGGATCGCTCACCGCCGTCCTGATGGCGGCCACGCTGGCAGTCCAGCCCTTCACCCCGAGGCTCTTCGACCGGCTCGGCCGACGGCTCTCGTTGGCTCTGAGCGGTGCGCTGCTCGCGCTGCCTTGTCTGGCCCTGCCGGCCGCCACGACGTTCACCGTCCTGACCGGCCTCGCGATCCTGCGCGGGCTGGGCTTCGGCGTCTTCGTCGTGGCCGGTGTCACCTTCACGGCGGAGTTGTTCCCGTCCGGCGAACGGGGGCGGGCCATCGGCTGGTACGGCGCCGTGGTCGGTGTCGCCGGCGTCCTCGCAGCCCCCGCGGGCATCGCACTGGCCCGGCAGGAGGCGTACGCGCTCACCTTCGTTCTCGCGGCGGGCAGCGCCACCCTGGTCATGATCGGCGCGCTCGGCTTTCCCCGCGGCGGAGGAACCGACCGCCCCGCCGGACCCCGGAGCGCCCGGACGCGCGGTCCGCGCGACACGGTGCGGGCGCTGCGCCCCATGACCGGTCTCCTCGCGGTGGAGATCGCCTCCACCACCGCCTACGGCGCGGTCTTCACCTTCCTGCCGCTGACCGCGCCGGCAGCGCCCGGGGCCCTGCTCGCTGTGCAGGTTTCCACCGTGGTCTTCCGGCTCGTGGGCGGCTGGTTCATCGACCGGTACGGCGGCCGACGGGTGCTGGTTCCGGCGGTCCTGGCCACCGTGCTCGGCACGGCCGCGGGCGCCGCGTCCCATCAGCCGGTTCTGCTGCTGACCGGCGCGGCCCTGTTCGGGGCGGGCTTCGGCGCGGCCCAGAGCACCACGCTGGTGCTGATCATGCAGGTGGCCGGTGACACGCCCGCGGGTCTTGGGCTGGCCGGAGTCGCGTGGAACATCGCCTTCGACGCCGGTACGGGTGTCGGTTCGCTCCTCGGCGGACCCCTGCTTGCTCTCGGTGGACCCTCCGCCCTCTTCCCGGCAATCGCCGCCGTCCTGGCCGCGTGCCTGCTGCTGGACCGGTGGCGAGCCCGCGTACCCGGTCACGACTCATCGAGGACTTGACATCCTCCCCGCCCTAAAGGGCGGGGATTCCCGCCTGGCTGCCGGTGGTGACCGGCTGGGCCTTCGGGTGGGTTCCCCGTTCAACGGGCCGTGCCCGGCGTGGGATTTCCACTCCAGGACTGACCGGCCCTCCAGGGGCGTTTAGCCTCTCCGCCTGCCCGGCGGCGAGGATCACTCGCGACGCGTTGAAGTCACGATCATGTTCGGTACCGCAGCCCTCGCACCGCCAGATACGCACGTGCAGCGGCTTCGTCCCGTCCACGACCCAGCACACCGAGCACGTCTGCGAGGAGGGCAGCCAGCGGGAAACGATGCCGACGTGCCGGCCACAGCGGGCCGCCTTCTCCTCCAGCACCCGGCGGAACATGCCCCATGCCGCGTCGTGCACAGACTTGGCCAGGCGAGTGCGGGCCAGGCCAAAGACCGCCAGGTCTTCGAGGTAGACCGCTTGGTTGTCGCGGACCAGCCTCGAAGCACTCTGATGGCACCAGTTTCTGCGCGCATCGGCCACCCGGGCATGCGCCCGGGCAACCTTCAACCGGGCCTTGGCCCGGTTCCTCGACCCCTTCACCTTCCGGCTCAACGCCCGCTGCGCCTTCCTCAGTCTCCGCTCGGCACGCCGCAGGAAGCGGGGATTGTCGATCACCTCGCCGTCGGAGAGAACGGCGTAATGCATCAGCCCCAGGTCGATACCGGCCTCGGCGTCCACGGGCGGCAGCGTTGCGGGCTCGACGTCCACCACGAAGCTCGCGAAGTACCGGCCCGAAGCGTCCTTGACCACAGTCACCGAGGAGGGAGGCGACGGCAGTTCCCGGGACCAGCGGACCCGAACGTCCCCGATCTTCGCGAGGTTCAGCCGCCCGTTGCCCCGCAGCCGGAACCCGTTCCTGGAGAAACGGACCGCCTGCCGGCTGTCCCTCTTCGACTTGAACACCGGAAGCCCCATACGGCGCCCTGGCCGCTTGCCCGACACCGACGCGAAGAAGTTCGCGTACGCCGTATCGAGATCACGAAGAGAGGACTGCAAGGCGTCCACCGACACCTCCGCCAGCCAAGCCCGCTCGGGCGTCCTCTTCGCCTCCGTGATCACCCGCTTCGCCAGCACACCCGCCGCGATCCGCGACCTGTCTGCCTGGTAGGCGGCCTTCCTCGCGGCCAGCGCATCGTTGAAGACCACCCGGGCACAGCCCAACGTACGGACCAGCGCGATGCACTGACCCGGCGTCGGCACGAGCCGGAACGAATACCGCAGATACACCCGACCAACCTAACGGCCACCACTGACAACGCCGCTCCGCCCAAGAGGCGAACCGGCCTTCCCTGCCCTGCTCCGCAGCAGCTTCGTTCCCTCCCTGGCCTGAAGGCCGGGGTATCCACGAAGGAGACCTGATGAACGAGCGGCCTCTCGGGGTCGTCTGTTGCAGCTCTATGAACTCCTCCCGAGGGCCCGGAACCGGCCGGGGGCCGACGGCGCGTGGTCGGCGGGGCCGGACGTTCACGACCGCAGACGCGTGGGAAGGCGCCTGTCACCGGGAGAGGCGGGATGGGCCGGCTCGGCGTGGCAGGCCGCCGTGTGCCGCGGACCCGGGATCGTGACGCCCGTGACCGTCGGTTCCGCGTGTAGGGAGCGAAAACGGAATCGCTCCAGCCATTTTTCAGCCGAAGTGGCTCCCTTCGGCCGCCGGCCGGGAAATTATCCGAAACCGTGCCCCCTGCTTTGCACCCGGTAACGCGCCCGGCTTTCCGATCTGGCCGAACGCCGTGGGGTCTAAGCGGACCAAAAGGGGTGACGGGATCTGTTTTCGCTCCTTCGCCTCGGACATGTCCTTCGTGTACGTTCCGATTGCTTGCCGGGGCGGACCGACCTGTTTTGGCCGGAGCCGTTCCCCGGCGGGGACACCGGACCCGTCCATCGGGGTTCGGTGCTCCGGGACCTGACGCAAAGACGCTGGCCGCTCGGACGCGGCACACCTACGGGGAAGGGGGGAGGCGTGAACGGCATGAACGCGCGACTCTCCGCGCGAGCGCGGAATGCGTTCCGTCGATGTACCGGGACGGCCTGAGCGCCGGCGGGAGACCGTTCAGTCGCGCGAAATCCGTGAGCCGTCCTGCTGGACCGCGGCCGTTCACGTCGACGTCAAGCGCGTCCGGCCAGGCACACCTTCAGTGAATTCCGCCACGGGTCGCGCTCTGCCCTGTCCGCAGTTTTCAGGGATGACGCGACAACAGGGGGCGGCCGTGTCGGGGGCCTCGAGAATCGGCCACGCCGGCACGAAATCCACCGTCGATGCGCTCGAATTTGACGAATTCTAGGTTCGAAGGATGATGGCGAAAAAAACGCGGCCTCAGGAATTGTCTCTGCCGGACATGCTACGCGCGTCCACCCGTCTCCAGCCCGACCGGACCGCCGTCTCCTGCGGCTCGGAGCGGCTGACGTTCCAGCAGCTCAGTGACCGAAGCGAGGAATTGGCCGGTCATCTGCGGCACCTCGGCGTGACGAGGGACGACCAGATCGGCGTCTTCATGGAGCCGTCCGTCGGTCTCGTGGTGAGTGTCTGGGGTGTCCTGCACGCGGGCGCCGCCTACCTGCCGTTGTCACCGGAGTACCCGGACGAGCGCGTGCGCTACATGATCGAGAACTCGGCCGCGGACGTCATCCTGTCCGACGAGACCCTGGTGTCCCGGCTGGCCGCGATGGCGCCACCGAGGACGAAGATCGTCACCCTCGCCGACGCGCGGACCTTACGGACGTCCGGGCCCGGGGTCCCCGCGTCCGGGCAGACCGCCCCCGAGCGTCCGCGGGCGGACGATCTCGCCTATGTCATCTACACCTCGGGGAGCACGGGCAACCCGAAGGGCATCGGCATCGAGCACCACAGCATCGTCAGCCAGATGCGCTGGCTCGCCGACGAACAGGGTCTGGACCGGAGCCGGAAGGTCCTGCAAAAGACGCCGCTCAGTTTTGACGCGGCTCAGTGGGAGATCCTCGCACCGGCCTGCGGCAGCGGCGTGGTGATGAGCGAACCGGGCGTGTACGCCGACCCGGGCGGGCTCATCGACCTGATCGTGGCGCACGAGGTGACCACCCTCCAGGGGGTGCCGACCCTGCTGCGGGCGCTCGTGGACACCGGACGGCTGTCCGCGTGCACCTCGCTCACCCAGGTGTTCAGCGGTGGCGAGGCGCTCACGAAGAGTCTGGCGGTCGAACTCCTCGACGCCCTTCCGGACTGTGAACTGGTCAACCTCTACGGCCCGAGCGAGTGCACCATCAACGCGTCAGCCCACACGGTCGACCGGGCGACCGTGCAGCACGGTCCGGACCATGTCTCCATCGGCCGTCCGGTGCGGGACGTGAGCTTCCACATCCTCGACCCCGCCCGGCAGCCCGTCGGTCCCGGGGAATCCGGTGAACTCCACATCGCGGGCCGGCAGCTCGCCCGCGGCTATCTGAACCGCCCCGATCTGACCGCCGAAAGGTTCCTGCCCAACCCGTTCTCCACGGCCCCCCAGGCCGACCGCCTCTACCGCACCGGTGACCTGGCGCGATGGAACGAGGACGGCACGGTGCAGTTCCTCGGCCGCGTCGACAGCCAGGTGAAACTGCGGGGCTTCCGGGTCGAGCTGGACGAGATCAAGGTGGCCGTCGAGGCGCACGAGTGGGTCAGACGTGCCGCCGTCCTGGTCCGCGACGATCCGCGGCTCGGCGCCAACCTCATCGCGTTCATCGAACTAGACGCCGAGCAGGCCGCATTGATGGACCAGGGAAATCACGGAGCCCATCACCAGTCGAAGCGGAGCAAGCTGCAACTGCGGGCTCAGCTCTCCGATCCGGGAGTCCGTCAGGACTCCGGCCTCCCGGCCATCGAGCTTCCGGGACGCGAACCCTCGGTCCGGCAGCGGCGCGCGGTGTTCGCCCGTAAGACCTACCGGTTCTTCGAAGGCGGTGAGGTCACCCGGCGGGACATCCTGGACCTGCTCGCCCCCCGGCAGGAACAGTCGGTGGCACCCCGGCGCCCGGACGCGTTGACCCTGCCCGAACTCGGCACCCTGCTCCGCTGGTTCGGCCAGTTCACCAGCGACGAACGGCTGCTGCCCAAATACGGATACGCCTCGCCCGGCGCGCTCTACGCCACCCAGCTCTATCTCGAGCTCTCCGGTGTCGCGGGTCTCGAACCGGGCTTCCACTACTACAACCCGGTCACGCATCGACTCTCGTTGATCGCTCCGGCCCCGGCGGGCGAGCCGAGGATGCGAGTTCACCTCATCGGGAGCAGGTCGGCCATCGAGCCGGTGTACCGCAACAACATCCGTGAAGTCCTGCAGTTCGAGGCCGGGCACATCGCCGGCCTGTTCGACCGGGTGTTACCCGAGTACGGCCTGCGGATCGGCAGCCGCGCAGCAGGGGCGGCGGTCAAGGAGATCCTGCGGTGCCCGGCCGAGGACCACCACCTGGTCACGTACGAGGTGGAGCCGGCCACCGCCCCGGCCGTCACGGGACCGGTGGACACCTACGTGCAGGCTCACCCCGGCCGTGTTGCGGGGCTGACAGGCGGTCAGTACCGCTACGTGGACGGCGACTTGCTGCCCGTCTCCGGCGAACTAGTGCGCAAGCGTGACGTCATCGCCATCAACCAGGAGGTCTACGAGCGTTCCGGGTTCGGGATCAGCCTGATCGGCAGGTCGCCCGAACCCTGGCAGCGCTACGTCGACCTCGGCCGGGAACTCCAGCGCCTCCAGATGAACGACCTCGGGCTGGGACTGATGTCGTCCGGCTACAGCTCGGAGACCGGAAACGACCTGCCCTCGGCCCGGCGCATCGCGGCCATCGCGGGCCTCGGACCGGACACGGCCTCCTACTTCGCCCTCGGCGGCCGGGTCAGCGAGGAACAGCGAAGCGCCGAGGGCATGAAGGAGGATTCCGTCCACACCCGCGGACCGGCCGAGATCGTCAAGGACAACCTCACCACCTCGCTGCCCCCGTACATGGTGCCCAACAGGGTCACCGTGCTGGACTCCTTCCCGCTGACCGTCAACGGGAAGATCGATCACCAGACCCTGCGGGCCATGGACGAGGCCGCCATGGAGGACACCGACGCGCCGGTCGTCCCGCCGCGCACCCCCACCGAGCAGGCGATCGGTGCCCTGTGGAGTGCGGTGCTGCGGCAGGAGAGAGTCTCGATCCGGGACAACTTCTTCGCCGCCGGAGGCCACTCGCTGACCGCGGTCAACCTGGTCGGCCGGATCAACAGGGAGCTGGGCAGTTCCCTGCCGCTCCAGGTGCTGTTCGACTCCCCGACCATCGCCGAGCTGGCCCGGCGGGTCGACCGCGAGCCCACGACCGCCTTGTCGCGACTGGTGCGGCTGCGCGGCGGGGACAATCCCCGGCCCGTCTTCTGCTGGCCCGGACTCGGCGGCTACCCGATGAGCCTGCGGCTCCTGGCCGGCAGGCTGGAACAGGACCGGCCGTTCCTCGGCGTCCAGGCCCACGGCATCAACGCGGGTGAGACCGCCTATCCGACGTTCGAGGAGACGGTCGTCGGGGACATCGAACTCATCCGGCGCGTCCAGCCGGCCGGGCCGTACACGCTGTGGGGCTACTCCTTCGGCGCCCGGCTCGCGTTCGAGGCGGCCCACCGACTGGAGCGCGCGGGCGAACAGGTCGAGGAGGTGATCCTCATCGCGCCGGGGAAGCCACCGGTGGAAGCCCGTGGGGGGACCCGCACGGACGCCGCGGCCGACTTCACCGACCCCACCTTCGTCTCGATCCTGTACTCGGTGTTCGCGGGAAACCTCGAACGGCTCGCGGTCGACGCGTGTCTGGCCGCGACGCGGGACGAGGAGTCGTTCATCGCGTTCGTCTGCGATCGATTCAGTTATCTGGAACGCGAGTTGGTGCGCCGGATCGTCCATGTGGTGCGCCGGACGTTCTCCTTCGAGTACGCGCCGCACGAACGGGCCGAGCGCAGCGTCGCGGCGCCGGTCACCGTGTTCACCGCCCGGGGCGACCAGGACTCCTTCCTCGAAGGCGGCCACGCGCTGACGAGGACGCCCCCCAGGATCAACCGCCTGGAGGCCGACCACTACGCGCTCCTCCGCGCCGGCGGCGTGGACGAACTCGTCACCGCCCTCCAGTCCGCACGACTCACCAGAAAGGTCATCGGCGTGCCTCACGTCAACATCAAGCATTTCCCGAACAACCTCGAGGACCACCAGATCTCGGCCCTCGTCGAAGCGATCACCAGCGCGGTCCGGACCGCCTTCTCGGTCGATGAGGGCGCCGTGTCGATCGCCCTCGAACCGGTGGCGCAGGACGTGTGGAACGAGCGGGTGTACGTCCCGGAGATAACCGGGGGCACCGGCAAGCTGATCAAGGTCCCGAACTACTGAGACCGGCCGCCACGATCGAGAGGCCACGGGGAACCAGGCCATGACACTCGGAGGACCGCATGCGTAGGACGATGGCCAGGGCGAGGGAAGACCTGTCCGTGATCGTCGCGCGAGACCCGTCGATCCGCACCCGTGCGGAGGCGCTGCTGCACCCCGCGCTCCCCGCGCTGTGGACCCACCGGCTGGCGCACGCCCTGTACATCCGTGGACACCGTCAGATCGCGCGTTTCCTGGCCTACGTGGCCCGCGCGGTGACCGGCGGCATCGAGATCCATCCGGGTGCGCGCCTCGGCCGCCGGGTGTTCATCGACCACGGGGCCGCCGTGGTGGTCGGTGAGACCGCCGAGATCGGTGACGACGTGACGCTCTACCACCAGGTCACGCTCGGCGCGGTCGGCTGGTGGCGGGACGGCCGGCGCGAACCCGGGACCCGCCGTCACCCCGTCGTCGGCGACCGGGCGGTGCTCGGCACCAACGCCATCGTGCTCGGCCCGGTCACCGTCGGCGCCGACGCGCTGGTCGGCGCCGGTTCGCTCGTGCTGACCGACGTACCGGCCGGCGCCCGCGTGATGGCTCCCCCGGCCGAGATCGTGATCCGGCCGTCCGCGGAGGACCGCGAGGACGCCGGCCGGCTGCTGCGCGCCCTCGCCACCCCCGGGTGCTGGTGAGGGCCGGCCCGTCCCCGTCCGTCGTATCCCAGCCGGCCCTGTGTCGGCACGCCATCGGAGGCATACGTGATTCATGTCGGCGTTCTGGAGAGCAACCTCTCCGGTTCCGGCTTCGAGGGCCTGCAGATCATCAAGGAACTCGACTGCCGTGTCACCTTCTTCACCCGCGACCTCGACCGCTATCTCGAAGTGCCCGGTGGCCCCGCCTACTTCGACGACTACGTCGACGAGATCGTCCACTGCGAGACGAACGTCCTCGACGAACTGCTGCCGCACGTGCACGCGGCCGGAGCCGAGCACCCCTTCGACGCGTTCCTGACCCTGGCCGAGTACGACGTCGTCGTGGCCGCCGAGGTGGCGGTCCTGCTCGGACTCCCCACCGTCAGCGTCGACGGGGTCGCGACCGCGCGCAACAAGGCGCTGATGCGCAGGCGTTGTGCCGAACACGGCGTGCCGATGCCGGCCTTCCGTACGGTCCGGACCCCCGCCGAGGCCGAGTCGGCCGCGGCCGAGATCGGCCTGCCCGTCGTGGTGAAGCCGGCCGACGAGACCAGCAGCGCCGACGTCCGGCTGGTCGAGAACGCCGGAGAGGCTGCCGAGCACGTTCGGCTGATCCGCACGCGGGTGGAGAACACCCGGGGGCAGAGCCGCTACCACGAGCTGATGGTCGAGGAGTACGTGAGCGGCCCCGAGGTCAGCGTGGAGGTTCTGGCCGAGGGCGACCGGTATGAGGTGTTCGGGGTGACCGACAAGTCGGTCGGCGGTCTCGGCTACTTCGTCGAACTGGGCCACAGTTTCCCCTCCAGCCTGCCCGATCCGGTCGTCCGCGCCTGCGGGGACCTGGCCGTGGACGCGCTGCGCGCGGTCGGGTTCGACCTGGGCATGGCCCATGTCGAGATCAAGGTGACCCCCTCCGGGCCCAAGCTCATCGAGATCAACCCGCGCCCGGCGGGCGGCAAGATCACCTACCTGGTGGACCGTGCCCTCGGCATCCGCTCGCTGGAGCTGGTGGCCAGGCAGTACCTCGGCCAGCCGCTGCCGGCCCGGGTCCTGCCGGAACGGCCCGTCGCCGGGACGGCCATCCGCTATCTGACCGCCGGGCCCGGCCGGGTCGTCTCTCTCGGCGGCCAGGAGCGGGCCGCCGCGCTGCCCGGTGTGGAGGAGGTCGTCCTCAAGGTGAAGCCGGGTGACGAGGTGCGGGAGCTGCGCCGCAACGGGGACCGCGTCGGTCATGTGCTGGTCGTGGCCGAGACCGCCCAGCTTGCCGCGCGGACCGCGGAGGCCGCGGCCAAGGAGATCGCCGTCCGGACCGAGCCGGTCGTCCGGCGCCCCGTCGCGGACTCGCTCGTCGAACTGATCGGCGGTACACCCCTGTTGAGGCTGCCGCTTGACCGGATCCTGGACGGCGTCCCCGGCGACACGACCGTGCTGGCGAAGCTGGAGCTGTTCAACCCGTGGTCCAGCAGCAAGGACCGGGCCGCGCTGTGGATGCTGCGCGGCGCCGAGCGGCGCGGCCGGCTCACGCCCGGCGGCGGAACCGTGATCGAGGCGACCTCCGGCAACACCGGGATCTCCTTGGCCGCGCTGGCGGCGGCCCGCGGCTACCGCTGCGTCATCGTGCTGCCGGACAACGCGACCCAGGAACGCGTCTCCATCCTGCTGTCGCTCGGTGCCGAGGTGGTGCGGACACCGCACACCGGCGGCTACCAGGCCGCGGTCGACAGGGCCCAGGACATCCACCGGGCCACCCCCGGATCGTGGTTCTGCCGTCAGCACGAGAACCCGGACAACACCCGGGCGCACTACGAGTCGACCGGCCCGGAGATCTGGTCCGACACCGAGGGACGGATCGACGTCTTCGTCAGCGGCGTCGGCACCGGCGGCACGCTCAGCGGCGCGGGCCGCTACCTCCGCGAGCGGCACCCCGCCGTCCGCATCGTGGCGGTGGAACCGGCCGGCTCCCCGCTGCTGTCCGGCGGCGAGCCCGGCACCCACGGCATCCCGGGGTTCAACGGCGGCTTCGTCGCGCCGACCACCGAACGGGAACTCATCGACGAGGTGATCGCCGTCTCCGACTCCGACGCGCTGGACACCACCCGGCGGCTCGCCCTGCACACGGGCCTCATGGTCGGTGTCTCGGCCGGGGCGGTGGTCCACGCCGCCGGCGTCGTGGCCGCCCGTCCGGAGTACCGGGGCAAGCGCGTCGTGACCCTGCTGCCCGACACGGGTGAGCGGTACCTGAGCCTGCTGGGCCGCGCGGCCGAACCCGCGACGGCCGAACCCGCGACGGCCGGGGCCCCGAGCGGCGGCGGTGCCCGATGACTGCCTGCCGGCCCCCGGCGGCCGAACGGCCCCGCCTGCTGATGGTGATGCCGTACCGCCAGTTCGTACGCAAGGCACAGACGGCGGGGTTCTGGGTCGGCGCGGTCTGGGACCCGCGCCTGGAGTCGCCGGAGTACCTCGCCGACGTACGCGAACTGGCGGATCTGTACGTGACGGCCGACTTCCGCGACGAGGAAGGGCTGCGCGAGACCATCCGCTCGGCCGCACGGGAGCACGAGGCGTCGCTGATCTACCACATAGGCCGGGAGGAGACCATGGTCAGCGCCTACGAGGTGGCCGAGGAACTGCGCGCCGAGCTCAATCCGGCCGCGGCGATCCGCGTTCTCGCCGACAAGCACGCCATGCGCGAACTGCTGGCGGAGCGCGGACTGTCCCCGGTGGCCTTCGCGTCCGCGCCGACCCGCCGCGAGGTGCCGGACGCGGTCCGGCGGATCGGCTTCCCCGCCGTCGTCAAACCGGCCGCGCTCGCCGGCAGCCGAGGCGTCTTCCTGTGGCGGGAACCGGCCGACCAGGTGCCCTGGACGGCACTCCTCGACCAGTACGGCTACGACGGCCCGTTCCTCGTCGAGGAATACCTGCGCGGTCCCGAGTACAGCGTGGAGACGCTCAGCCAGGACGGCCGCCACCACGTCGTGGGCATCACCGAGAAACTGCTCGGTCCGCCGCCGCTGTTCGTGGAGACCGGGCACGTCCACCCGGCGCCGCTGCCCCAGGACCGCCGCAGGGCCGTCGAGGACCTGACCGAGGAGTTCCTCACGGCCTGCGGATACCGGTTCGGCCCCGCGCACACCGAGGTGATCTGGACGCCGCAGGGCCCGCGGATCGTCGAGTCGCAGGCCCGGCTCGGCGGTGACCGCATACCGAGACTCATCGAGCTGGCCACCGGACTGGACGTCGAGCAGGCCGTCTTCGCCGCACTGAACGGCACACCCGTCGAAGCACCGACGGCGACGGCGACGGCGACCGTACGGTTCTTCACCTTCCCGCCCGGCCATGTCGAGGAGATCCGCGGTCTCGAAACGGTCGGCGGACTCGGCCACGTCGACGAGCTGAGCATCCGTCTGAACCCCGGGGACACCGTGCCGGAGGTCCGCGACTCCAAGAGCAGACACGGGCACGTCATCGTCTCCGGCGCCACTCCCGAGGAGGCGAGGGCCCGCTGCGCGGAGGCCCTCGCCGCCATCGAGGCCGTCATCGATGGAACGCCCACCCGGGCCGACGGCCGGACCGGGGTCCTCGGAACACCCGTCTGAGCGCCGCCGGCCGTCCATCCCCCCACCCAGGAAGAAAGGCAGTCCCATGCAGTGGTCCGTCCCATCAACCAGGAGGTCACCGTGACGACCCCCGACACGGACGCCCAGGTGCTGTTCGTCGGCTACAACGCGGCCTACCTGCGCGCGATCGACGGGAGGGTCCCGAGCGGGTCCGTCGTGGTGATCGAGGAGCCCGACATCATCCGCAAGCGGGAACTGCGGGACGCCGCGGAGGGTTTCGACTGCCTGGACCGGATCGTCCCGGCGAGCTACCAGCAGTCCGCCGAAGCACTCGACCTCGCGGTCGGCCTCTCGGCCGCGCGGCCGGTGGCCGCCGTCGTCCCGGGGCTGGAGTACGCGGTGCCGGCCGCCGCGGCGCTGGCCGCCAAGCTCGGCCTGCCAGGAGCCGGCGAGAGAGCCGCGCAGGCGCTGCGGGACAAGATCCGGCTGCGCGAGGCGGCGGCCGCCGGCGGTGTCCGCAACCCGCGCTGGCGGGAGGTGCGCGGACCCGGGGACATCCTCGACTTCGCCGGCGACGGGCCGGTGGTGGTCAAGCCGGCGAACCGGCAGGCGAGCGTCGGCGTGCAGGTGCTGGACTCGGTCGACGCCACCACCGCGGCCGGGGCCTGGGAGCGGACCTCGTCGGCTGCCGAGTACGAGCAGGTGCCCGACCGGCCGCTGGACTGGCGGTTCCTGGCCGAGGAACGGCTGGAAGGCCCCGAGTTCAGCGTCGAGGCGCTGGTACGCGAGGGCGAGATCGTCTTCGAGAACGTCACCGCCAAGACGGTGATCCCGGGACCGTATCCGGTCGAGCTCGGCCATCTGCTGCCCGCACCGCTCGACCAGGAGACGCGGACCGCGTTCGGGACGGCCCTGAGGGCGCTGGTCTCCGCCGTCGGATTCGGGACCGGCATCCTGCACGCGGAGTGGATCCTCACGGAGTCGGGCCCGACGCTGGTCGAGTGCGCCGGCCGGTGCCCCGGCGACTATCTGATCGACCTCATCGACCTGGCCTACGACACCAGGATCAGGCTGACCCTCATCGACCTGCTGGCCGGGCGCCCCGTCGAACTGCCCCGGTCCTCCCGACGGACCTCGGCGATCCGCTTCCTCGCCGCGGAGCCGGGCACGGTGACCGAGGTCGGCGGAGAAGAGACCGCGAAGGCCCTGCCCGGAGTACGGGCCGTTGAGGTGGACGTCGAGGCGGGCCAGGAGGTCCGGCCCTGGGCGTCCTCCTGGGACCGTGCTGGCCACGTCATCGCCACCGGGCCCGACGCGGACACCACCCGCCGCCACGTCGTCGCCGCCGTCGCCGCCGTCCGTATCGCAACCGAGTGAGGGATCACATGTCTGCTCTGTGGCAGCGCATCCGCGGACTGCGCGGATCCATGCCAGGCGGCCCGGTGGGAACACGGCTGGCGGTGATGGCGATGATCGACGCGGTGGGCACCGGCGCCTTCCTGGCCGTGTCCGTGCCCTTCATCACCCGGGCGGTCCACCTGTCCGAACGCAACCTCGGCTTCGGCCTGGGCCTGTCCGCGGCCATCGCCCTGGGCACGGCGATCCCGATCGGGATCCTGGCCGACCGCATCGGCCCGAAGAAGGTCCTGGTCGGGGTGAGCCTGTGGCGCGCCGCCTGCTTCGTGGTGTACCCGTTCGTCCAGAACCTGTGGCAGTTCCTGACCGTGGTGTGCCTGCTCGGCCTCGTGGACAAGGCCGCGGCACCGATGGAACAGGCCCTGGTCGGGCAGGCCGTGCCGACCACGGAACGGGTCAAGGTCGTCGCGATCCTCCGGTCCATGCGCAACGTCGGCTTCACCGTCGGCGCCCTGCTGGGCGGGGTCGGGCTGCTGATCGGCACCCGGGCCGGTTACACCGTGATCCTGTTGCTCAACGCCGCCTCGTTCGCGGTGCTCGCGACGGTGGCGTCCCGGCTGCCGCTGCTCAACGCACCGACGGGGAACCTTCGCCGGAGGTTCTCGGTCGGCGTACTGCGCGACGGATCGTTCCTCTCGTTCGCCGGGATCAACGCGATCCTCACCATGCACATGACTCTGCTGAGCATCGGCATACCGCTGTGGATCGTGGGACACACCGATGTCTCCGCCGCGCTGATCTCCCCGCTCGTCGCGGTCAACACCGTGCTCGCGGTGCTCCTGCAGGTGCGGGCGAGCCGGGGGACCGACGACATCCCAGGTGCGGCACGGGCCCTGGTGCGCGCCGGCGTCTCCCTCGCTGCCTGCTGTCTGCTGCTCGTCACGGCACCGAGGCTGCCGGTCGTACTCGCCGTCGGCGCGCTGGTGCTGGCCATGATCGCGCTGACGGGAGGCGAGTTGTGGCAGTCCGCCGGAGGCTGGGGCGGCTCGTATCTGCTCGCGGCACCGGGCCAGGAGGGCGTCTATCTCTCGGTCTTCTGGCTCGGGGTCGCCGTGCAGCAGATCGCGGCACCGATCCTGGTCAGCCTGATCGTCACGGTCGGCGCCGCGGGATGGGTCGCGCTGGCCGCGCTGTTCGCCGCGAGCGGCCTTGCCGCTCCCGCGATCGGCCGGTGGGCGCAGGCGGAGGCGGCGAAACGGCCGCGGCAGGACCCGAGTCTGGCCGAGGCCACCTGAAACACCTGTATCGGCAACATTTATACCGACACCACAGATACCGGCACCACCTGTATCGACAATACCCTGGGAGAGAAATGTCTGTTCCGCTGTATGTTCCGCCGGGCGGGGGAGAGTTCGTCGACATCCGGGACACGAAAAGGACGTACCTGAAGCTCACCACACCGGATTCCGAGGGGGAGTTCGGATTCTTCGAGCATCACATGGCTCCCGAGGCCAAGGGCGCCAGTCCGCATGTGCACAAGAAGTCCACGGAGATGTTCTACGTGGTGCGTGGTGAGATCGAGTTCACGATCGGCGACCGGAAGGTGGTGGGCGAACCGGGCGCGTTCGCCTACGTTCCCAAGGGGGAGCCGCACGGTTTCACGAACCGGGGCAAGGAGGACGCCACTCTGCTGATCATGTTCTATCCGATCTACGATCGCGAGGACTATTTCCGCGGTCTGGGGCGTCTCACGGCCAACGGGCGAAACCCGAGCCTGGAGGAATTGCAGGAACACATGGCCAGGTACGACCAGTTCATGGTCTGATCCGCGCCTGATCGTCCACACGGGAACGGGGCCCGGCGGCGCGTCACGCCGCCGGGCCCCGATGCGCTCTTTCGTGCCGTCAGCCGGCCGCGTCGATGCGGGCCCGGAAGCGCAGGTTCAACTCCTTGACCTGCTGGGCCAGTTCCGGGACCGGGCCGGCGGTCTCCAGGCCGGGGACGACGTCCCGGATGGACAACGGGCTCAGGGGCGAGGTGATGGGCACGCCCCACTCGGCCTTCCAGTCCCGGGCCTGCTGGGACGAGCTCGCGTACACGATGCGGCCCAGCCCGACCCAGCCGTGCGCGGCCGCGCACATCGGGCAGTGCTCTCCCGAGGTGTACACGGTCGCCGTGGCCCGTTCCTCGGGGCTCAGGTTGGTCGCGGCCCAGCGGGCGAGTTCGAACTCGGGGTGCCGGGTCGGGTCCCCGGTGCTGGACTCGCGGTTGCGGTCCTCGGCCAGGACCTTGCCGTCCGCGTCGGTCAGCAGCGAGCCGAACGGCCAGTCACCGGCGTCGACGGCCTCGGCCGCGAGGTCCAGGCAGCGGCGGAGATGGACCAGGTCGGCCGCGCTGACGGCGGAGGACCGGCCGGTGTCACCGGCGTCGGGGCTGTCGCCGTGGTGAGTGTCGTGGGTGTTGGGGGCCACCGTGGCTCCGTCTCTGTGGGCGTGGGCGTGGGCGTGGGGTGTGGGCTATGCCAGGTGGGCGGCCACGGTGGCCAGCGCCTGCCACGCCACCTCGGGCCTGAGGGTCTCGTCCGGGTCGCCGTTGTAGGGGTCGAGGACCACCGTGCCGGCACCGGCGAGGCGCAACTGCTCGATGTCGTCGAGGACCTGCTCGATGGTGCCCTCGCCGGCCCGGCGGTCCGGATGGTCGACCGGCTTCGGCGTGAGCCGGAGAACGATGCGCGGCGCCAGATCGGGCGCGGGCTGCCCGAGTTCGGCGGCGATGCCCTTCAGGCGGTCCACCGCGTCACGGAACCACGGCATGGTGAACCGGAGCGGGTGCCACGGCAGGCCGAGGCGGGCCGCCCGGCGCAGTCCCGCGTCGCTGTTGCCGCCGATCCAGATGGGGATCTGCCCGCTCCGGTAGTCCGCCTCGTCCGCCCACGCGGTGCGCAGGGTCTCCAGCAGTTCGTCGGTGAGCGCGCCACGCCGCTCGAAGGGAACGCCGAGCGCGTCGAATTCCTCCCTGGCCCAGCCGACACCGACCCCGAGGATCAGCCGGCCGCCGGAAAGCTGGTCCAGGTTGGCGGCCATTCGCGCGACGAGCAGGGGATGCCGGTAGGGCGCGATGAGAACCGTGGTGCCCAGCTTTACCCGGGTCGTTAAACCGGCCAGCCAGGAGAGCGTCGTAAAAGGATCGTAGAACGGGGCGGGATACTGTTTCGCGACATCCGATGTGATGGCCACGTGGTCGGAGACCATCAAGAGGTCGAAACCGAGGCCTTCCACCGTCCTGGCCCAACGGGAAAGGGTTTCCGGGTCGGTGCCGGGTCCGAAATTGGGGACGTTGACGCCTATCTGCATGGCTGAACCCTAGCAACCGCTCACCATGGGTGGTCAGTTGGTTCTCACGCTTTTCCGGCCGCAGTTTACGCTTCTCTTCTGAAGGTCCGGTCCCGCGCAATATGATTGCAATGTGACGGCCCATCAGATTGCAATCATATCGCTTGCCGCGCGCCCTTGACGCCGGGGGAACCGGGAATCTACGGTGAGCGCGAGCTACGAGTTCCGGTGATCAAGCCCTGGCTGGCCGGACGGCAACCCTCGACGCAGTGGGGTGCCCCAGGTGAAGGCTCGGCGGATCTTTCCTGTTCTGCAAGTGCGTTCCCATCGGTCCGAGGGCCGACGACATTCCCGGGAGGACAGCGTGCCAACGGCCCTTGTGCTGTGCTCCCGGCGCCACGTCGATCTGCTGCTGGTCTGCAGCTGTCTCTGTCACGGCTGACCGGCACCCACACTCCACCTCCTTCACACGACAGCGCGCTCGGCATGCCCTGCCTGCCGAAGCCCCTTCGTGCACCCCACCATGCGGAAGCAGAGACCAGCCATGGCACAGCACGACACCACCAGACCCGTCCGGACCCTCGGCGCGATATCGCTCGGCACGGCGTTCCTGGTGGCCCTGACCGGCTGCACGAGCAGCAAGGGCTCCACCGGCTCCGCGGAAGCGGGGATCACCGTCGGCACCACGGACCAGGTCACCGCCCTGGACCCCGCGGGCTCCTGGGACGCGGGTTCCGGCACCATCGAGAGCGAGGTCTACGCGACCCTGCTCAGCGTGAGGAACGGCGCCACGGAGGTCTCCCCGGACCTGGCCACCGGGATCGAGCTGACCGGCCCCAAGGAGTACACGGTCACGCTGAAGAAGGGCCTGAAGTTCGCCAACGGCCACGAACTGACGTCGTCCGACGTGAAGTTCAGCTTCGACCGCACCCTTAAGATCGCCGACGAGAACGGTCCCTCGTCCCTCCTGTACGACCTCGACTCCGTCGCCGCCCCGGCGCCGACCACCATCGTCTTCACCCTCAAGTCGGCCAACGACACGCTGTTCCCGCAGGTGCTGTCCACCGCCGCCGGCTACATCGTCGACGAACAGGTCTTCCCCGCGGACAAGATCCTCGACGACAAGTCGATCGTCGCGGGCAAACCGTGGAACGGCCCGTACGGCGTGCGCAGTTACGACAAGAACTCGTTGGTCTCCTTCACCGCCAACAGCGCCTACGGCGGCGGTCTGGGCGCCGCAAAGACCAAGAACATCCAGTTGAAGTACTACACCGACGCGAGCAACCTCAAGCTCGACGTCCAGCAGGGCACCGTCGACGCCGTCTACCGCACGCTCACCACCGCCGACCTCGACGACCTCTCCAAGAAGAAGGACATCAAGGTCCACACCGGCTCGGGCAACGGCATCCGCTACATCGTCTTCGACTTCCGGACCCAGCCGTACGGCACCAAGACCAAGAAGCCCGACAAGGCCAAGGCGCTGGCCGTACGCAAGGCCGTCGCCGACTCCGTGGACCGGGCCCAACTCGCGCAGCAGGTCTACAAGAACAGCTACCAGCCGCTGTACAGCTCCGTGCCCGACGGACTCACCGGCGCCACCGCCTCCTTCAAGTCGCTCTACGGTGACAAGAAGGGCGGCCCCGACCAGGCGGCCGCCGCCGCGCGCCTGAAGGCGGCGAAGGTGGCCACCCCGGTCACCCTCAGCCTCCAGTACAACAGCGACCACTACGGTTCCTCCTCGGCCGACGAGTACGCGCTGGTCAAGTCCCAGCTCGAGGCCACCGGACTGTTCAAGGTGAACCTCCAGTCCACCGAGTGGACCCAGTACGGCAAGGACCGCGTCAAGCACCTGTACCCGCTCTACCAACTGGGCTGGTATGCCGACTACCTGGACGCCGACAACTACCTCTCGCCCTTCTACTCGGCCAACAGCTGGGTCGCCAACGACTACTCCGACCCCGCCGTCCGTGAGCTGATCAAGAAGGAGGAGACGGAGACCGACACCGCCAGGCGCGCCGAACTGCTCAAGCAGGCACAGGACAAGGCCGCCGCCTCGGTGCCCCTGCTGCCGCTGCTCCAGGGCTCCACCGCGATCGTGACCCGCACCGACGTCAGCGGTGTGCCCGACGAGCTGAGCAGCGCGTACCAGTTCCGCTGGGCCGGGCTCGCGAAGAAGTGAGCACCCTGACCCAGGACGTCCCCGCCGCCGCCCCGGCAGGCGGCGCCGCGGGGTACGGACTCACCCGCTATCTGGTGGTCCGCTTCCTCCTCATCATCCCCACCGTGCTCGTCCTCGTCAGCCTGGTCTTCTTCCTGATGCGCGCCACCGGAGACCCGATCAGCGCCGCCTTCGGCGACCGGCTCACCCCGGACCAGCTCCAGGCCAAACTGCACCAGGCGGCCTACGACCGGCCGCTGCTCACCCAGTACCTCGACTACCTCAGGTCCCTGACCACTGGCGACTTCGGTCACACCGTCACCGACAACCAGCCGGTGACCCACGTCCTGGGCACCTACGGCGCCGCCACCGCCGAACTCGCCATCAACGCACTCGTCGTGGCCCTCGTCGTCGGCGTCCCCCTCGGCCTGGTGGCGGCCGCGCACCGGGATCGCGCGCCCGACGCGGCGCTGCGGCTGTTCGCCGTCCTCACCTACGCCACCCCCGTGTTCTTCGTGGGACTGCTGCTGAAACTGGTCTTCGCGATCCGGCTCGGCTGGCTCCCCGCGTCCGGCCGGGCCAGCACCGACGTCCAGCTCTTCCTCCAGGACCAGTCCAGCACGACAGGGCTCTACCTCATCGACGCCCTGAGGAGCGGCGACGGGGCGGCCGTCGTCGATGTCCTCAAGCACGCGGTCCTGCCCGCCGTGGCGCTGGGTCTGCTCGTCGCCGGCATCATCCTGCGACTGGTCCGCACCAACCTGATCGGCACCCTTTCCGCCGACTACGTGGAGGCCGCCAGGTCCCGGGGCGTGTCGCCCCTCCGTCTGATCACCCGGCACGCGGCCCGGCCCGCCCTGATCCCCGTCGTCACCGTCCTCGGACTCCAGGTCGCCGGACTGCTCGGCGGAGCGGTGCTCACCGAGACCACCTTCGAGTGGAAGGGACTCGGCTACGAACTCGCCCACTACCTGACGGTGCGTGACTTCCCGGCCGTGCAGGGCATCGTGGCCCTGTTCGCCGTCGTCGTGGCGGTGACGAACTTCCTCGTCGACATCCTCGCGGCCCTCATCGATCCCCGAGTGAGGTACTGAGCCGTGGCACAGCTTCTCCTCCGCCGCCGGACACCCCTGCCGCAGCGCCTGCGCATGCGGCTGCGGACCGGCGGCGCAGTGCAGCGCGCCATGCTGCTCACCGGCGCGGTCCTCACGGCGCTCTTCCTCCTCGCGGCGCTCCTCGGCCCGCTGCTCGCCCCGCACGGCTACGCCCAACTCCAGAACGAGTCGGGTCTGTTCGGATCACAGCAGCACCCGAGCGGAGCCCATCCGCTGGGCACCACCATCGCCGGGTACGACGTCCTGTCCCGCACGGTGTGGGGAGCCAGGACCGCGCTGGAGATCATCCTCGCGGCGCTGCTGCTGTCGGTGGTGCCCGGCACGGTCCTGGGCCTGGTCTCCGGATACCTCGGCGGCAGACTGGACCGGTCGCTGGTCGGGCTGGCCGACGCGCTCTACGCGTTCCCGCCGCTGCTGCTCGCCATCGTCATGTCGATCGTGATCAGCGGAGGCCGGTCGAGTCTCGCCGGCGGTCTCGGCGCGGCGGCCTGCTCGGTGGCCGTGGCCTTCGTCCCGCAGTACTTCCGTGTCGTACGGGCCGAGGTGATCCGGGTGAAGGCGGAGCCCTTCGTGGACGCGGCCCGCGTGATCGGCACCGGAACCCGGCGGATCATGTTCCGGCACGTGCTGCGCAACGCGGTCCGCACCCTCCCGCTGATCTTCACGATCAACGCCTCCGAGGCCATCCTCACCCTCGCCGGACTCGGCTTCCTCGGCTTCGGCATCGAGCCCAACTCGGCGGCCGAATGGGGATACGACCTCAACCGCTCGGTCGCCGACGTCACCTCGGGGCTGTGGTGGACCGCGATCCCGCCCGGCCTGGCCATCGTGCTCACCGTGCTCGGCACCACCCTCCTCGGCGAGAGCCTCACCGATCTGGCCGACCCCCGGCTCCGGCGGCGGGCCGCGGCGGCGGCACCCACGACGACGGACAAGGGCACGGACGATGACTGACCTGCTGCGCATCGAGGACCTGCGGGTCACCTTCGCCACCGACACCGGCCCGGCTCCCGCCGTGAAGGGAGTGAACCTGGCCCTCGCTCCGGGAGAGACACTGGCCCTGGTCGGCGAGAGCGGCAGCGGCAAGACCGTGACCGCCAGATCGGTCCTCGGCCTGCTGCCCGCCACCGCGACGACCCGCGGCCGGGTGCTGCTCGGCGACGGCACCGCCGAACCGTCCGAGGACGTACTCACCGCGTCCCCGGCCCGTCTGCGCCAACTGCGCGGCACCCACGCCGCGATGGTGTTCCAGGAGCCGTCCACGGCCCTGAACCCGGTCTTCACCATCGGCTGGCAGCTCACCGAGGGCCTGCGGGCCCACGGACACGGCGGCAACAGGGCCGAACGCCGCGCCCTGGCCGTCGACTGGCTCGACAAGGTCGGCATCCCCGACCCCGCCACCCGCGTGGACCACTACCCGCACCAACTGTCCGGCGGCCAGAAGCAACGGGCCGTTATCGCCATGGCCCTCGCCCTCGGCACCCGGCTCATCGTGGCCGACGAGCCCACGACCGCACTGGACGTCACCGTCCAGGCGGAAATCCTGGAACTCCTGCACCGCTGCCGTGCCGACTTCGGTACTGCGGTGCTCCTCATCACCCACAACATGGGCGTGGTCGCCGACATGGCGGACCGCGTGGTGGTGATGCGTGCGGGCGAGGTGGTCGAACAGGCGCCGGTCCGCGCGCTGTTCGCGACGCCCGGTCACGCGTACACCCGGGAACTGCTGGCCGCCGTACCGGTCTTCGGCCGGCACGGCGGCCGCGCACCGGCCCCCGCCGCGAGGACCGGGCCGCCGGTCGTGCGGGCCGCCGAACTCGTTGTGGAGCACCCGGGACGGCTCGGGAGGAAGGGCTTCAGGGCGGTCGACGGAGTGAGTTTCGAGATCGGACCCGGTGACGTGCTCGGGCTGGTGGGGGAGAGCGGCAGCGGCAAGACCACCATCGGCCGGGCGGTCGCCGGTCTGACGGCCGTGACCGGCGGCGAGCTCGAGACGTTCGGCGAGCCCGTGACGACCCGACGCCGCACACGCGGCCGGCCCGGCCATATCGGCTATGTGTTCCAGGACCCCGCTGCCAGCTTCAACCCGCTGCTGACCGTCGCCGACAGCGTCGCCGAACCCCTGGCCGTCCACCGGCGCGAACTGACGGCCGCGGCGATCCGTGCCGAGGCGGAGGCGCTGCTGGAGTCGGTGCACCTGCCGCGCGCCTACGCGGACCGCTACCCCCACGAGCTCAGCGGCGGCCAGCGCCAGCGTGCCGCCCTGGCCCGTGCACTCGCCCTGCGCCCCCGCCTCGTCATCGCGGACGAGCCCACCTCCGCCCTCGACGTGTCCGTCCAGGCGAAGGTGCTCGCCCTGTTCGCCGAACTCCAGCGGGAATTGGGCTTCGCGGCGCTGTTCATCAGCCATGATCTCGCGGTCGTCGAGCAGGTCGCCGACCGTGTCGTGGTCCTGCACCGCGGCCGGGTCGCCGCTTCGGGTTCGACGGCCGAGGTACTGGGCAGTCCGCAGGATGAGTACACCCGGGGACTCGTCGCCTCGCTGCCCGTCCCCGACCCGGTCCGGCAGTCCCGTCGGCGGGATCCGATCCCCGGTGTCCCTGAGGAACGGGATGCCCTCCCTTCCCACGCTGCGGTGGACACCCTCGACGAAGGAGCGGCAAGGACTTGACCGCTTTACGCCGCGCACGCCGTGGGGCCGACGTGTTCGCCCGGTGGACCTCCGGCCTGCTGGCGGTCGGCTCCCTGCTGTCCGGATGCCCGCTGCCCGAGCCGGACGCACTCGTGCGCCGGCCGCCGACCGCCGCGGCGAAGACCGTGTCACTCGCTGCGCCAGGACTCCAGGCGCTGTGCGACGGTGCGCAGATCGGCTTCCTGTCCGCGGATGGCCCGGGCGAGTTCGTACAGGTCATCGTCCTTGGGCTGGAGGGGCTGGAGGGGCTGGCCGGAGAGATGCATGTACTGACTGGCCCAGGCCCAGCCGATGACCAGGTTGTAGTCGGTGAACGGCTCAGCAGCAGTGCGGTGTGCAGGAAGGTCGCGGCCCGGGCGGCAACCTCCTCGTAGTACAGGACACCGCGCTTCCGTTCGAACGTGTGCCGGGTCGGCCATGTGCCCCAGGCTGCCCCAGTCCGAGAGGGGCACGTTCGGCGGGGAGATCGCCGACTGGATCAGGACTCAGCCGACATCGACGCGGATGATCGGGCTCATCGCTGTCCCGCGGGGAAGCGGGCCTCGACGCCGGGCAGCACCCGGGCGGCTTCGGCGACCGCACCCTCCACGAAGGCGGCCGGTCGGCTTCTTCAACTGTCACGTCGTGGACGTGCTGCTTCAGGCTCCGGCCCGCCAGAGCCGCCCGGTCGTGCAGCCGAGCCATCTCGTCCTCGCTGAATTCCACATTGAGTGCAGGCTTGAACCCAAGGTACCCAGCTTGGTACCGGACGCAGTCCCAAACTGCACGGCCGAGATATGAGGTACCGCTTAGCGACCCTGGGCAGTGGCGGCATCCACGCGGCATGCCAGCGGCGGTTCGCTCCTCCTGCGGACGACCGTTGCGGCTCAGCCTTTACCGATCGTCTGGAGGGCTTCGTCCCAGATGTCGCCGCCGTCAGCCCAGGTCCACAGCCAATGACGCAGTGAGGGCGCCGCGTAACGCAGGCCGTCGCGGGGTGGCTGTCCCCGGGCGGCGTCCCAGCCGTCGGCGTCGTAGAGCAGTACCGGGTGGTCGAGGGCTGTCAGCGAGACGTACCACTCCATCGTGCAGCCGCCGCCTGTGAGGGAGAACCACGACCCGGGCGGCGCCCAGCCGGGGCGCCGGTCGTGGACGGTCAGCGCGCAGTGCCAGTCCTGCAGATCTCCGGGTGGCCTGCGGCGCTGTCAGCACAACAAAGCCGATCGCGGCGGCCGCTTGCTGCTGCTCCCTTCGACGGGCACCGCGAACCGCCCGTTGACGGCCGCGCCTCGTCTGGCCGGCGAAGACGCCGCTCCTACTGCCCGGCCGGTCCGGCACGGCCGCGGAGCAGCTCCACCCCCAGAGCGGTAGCTGCTCCCTGGCCCGGTCGAACCGTTCCTGGAGCGTGGGCTCGCGAAAGAGACTGACCAGCTCTCCGGCTTGGGGCGGCGAGGTCGCCGCGCCGGGCGAGGTGGTCGGCCACGGAGGCACAGGCACGCCCCACCAGCGCACTGTCCACCGCCTGGTCCAGGGTGCGGCTCAGCGCGGCACTGAGGCATCTGACCCAGGCGACGGGCGTACGCCGGTCCCGGCTGATCGCGTCGTCGCCCGCCTGCGTAGGGCGCGCCCGGACGGGTCTGCGAGGATGTCCGGCGGCCGTCCGCACCGGGCCCCGCAGCGCTGTACGGGGCCGGGAATGCGCAGGCGGCGACAGGTGGACGGGGACCGGGCCCGGCGGCCCGGCGGGCGGGAGAGCGGAGTGTGGGGGACGTGCCGCAGTACCCGGAGTACGTTGCCGCGGCGGTGTTCGCCGTGGGCGGCGTCGTCCATGCCGTGCTGGCGCCGCACCGGTTCTCCACCGCTGTCCTGTTCTGCCTCGCGGTGACATCGGCCGGACTCGGGGTGGCCGCCCGCGGTGCGGAGACCCACCCCACCGTCGTGACCGTGCTCGCCGTCGCCGCCCTGCTCATGACCCTCGCGCTGGGCCTGCTCCTGCTGGCCGACGGCATCCTCCTGGTCCGGCGCTACGGACCGCAGCCGTCCCTGCTGGCCACCTGCGCCGCCGGCTGCGCGCTGCTGGCGGTGCTCGGCCTCGACGCGGTCGTCCAGAGGGTCGGGGGCGCGGTGGCGGGTGCCCTGATGGTGGCGGTGAACGCGGCCGCCGGATACCTCAGCCTGCTCTTCCTCGCCTTCACCGTCTACGTGTTCGTCCGGGGCCGCAGCACCCCGCCGCCGGGCACCACCCATGTCGTCGTCCTGGGCGCCGGACTCAATGGCGACCGGCCCGGTCCGCTGCTGCGCCGAAGGCTGGAGCGGGCCCTGGCGGTCGACGCCGCCGGCGCACCGGACGCGGATGGTGTGGTGTTCGTCGTCTCGGGCGGCCAGGGCGGCGACGAGGTGCGCTCCGAGGCGGACGCGATGGCCGACTACCTGCGCGCACGCGGGGTGGCCGCCGACCGGATCGTGCGGGAGGACCGCTCCGTGAACACCGGGCAGAACCTCCGCTTCAGCGCGGCTCTCATGGACCGCACCGCTTCCGGGCACCGTGCCACGGTGGTCACCAGCGGCTTCCACGTCTACCGCACGGCCCTGCTGGCCCGTCAGGCCGGCGTCCTGGTCCACGTCGTGGGCGCGCCGACCTCTCCCGCGTACTGGCTCTCCGCGACCCTGCGTGAGTTCGCCGCCGTCCTGTGGCTGGACCGGCTGCCCCTGATCGGGCTCAGCCTGCTGCTGGCGGTGCCCGTGGCGACAGCGGTCTTCCAGCGCTGAAGCAACACCGCCTCATCATCGATGTTGGCCACCCCGCCGCCCTGTGGACGCACGCGTGCCGACGGCAGCAACGGCTTCGCAATCTCCCACAATCCGTCCGGCACGACCCATCCCCACCGTCCACTCCCCATGCCCTGACAACGGCCAACTGACCATGTAGGAGACGGTGTTAGACGGTGTCCTATGTGGTGGGCTTGTCCGGGCGACGCCGGTGTTCCGGCCCGTCCACGCCCGCTTTCGTCAACCGAGGGACGGAACGGACCGCTCATCAGGGTGATTTGGCGGCTTAATCGTCTGCGGCTCGGCGCAGGCCGCCATGACACTCGCCGCGTGACTGCCCCTTATGCTCCCGACCCGGCACCGACAGGCCAAGGCCTGGGCGGATTCGCACTACGGCGCTGGGTCCTCGCTCCGCGAACGACTTGGCGGGCCCGGCGTATTGCCGCCGACTTCGGGCCGGGTATGGATGTGCGGACAGCCTGGTCGATGGCCCGACTCCAACTCCACCCGGATGAACTGCCCTGGGCAAAGGCGCACCTGGACGCCGAACCCCGCTCTTGAACACTTGTGAAGTGTGAGCCCTTCCAGCGGGCCGCGCTCCCGCAGTCCCTCTGCCGAGCCCGAAAACGCCGCCGGGAAATACGGCAGGGCGCCACAGCTGTAACTGCGGACGCCGCCATGCCGAGGGGCCTGTATGCGTGCCTCGCGAGGTTGGTCAGGCTCGGTAAGGGTTGGTGAGTGTCATGGGGGTGTGGGCGATATCGAGGGCGGTGTGGGGGTATTGGGGGCCGGCGGTGTAGTAGCGGGCGCGGGTGCGGCCGACGGGTTGGAGGATGTGGGCGGCGGTGAGGTCGCGCAGGTCGCGTTGGGCCTGTTGGAGGCTGAGTGATTCGGCGTGCTGGTAGCGGGCGCGGCGGACGCGTCCTGCCATGGCGACGTCGTGGAGGGCGGTGACGGTGCGTTCGTCGAGGCGGGCGGTTTCGGCGAAGTCGGCGAGGGCGGTCCAGGCGCGGCCGGAGCGGTTGAGGCGGCCTTGGACGGTCTGCGCCTGCTGGTGGTAGGCGGTCAGGTTGAAGCGGATCCAGCTGGAGACGTTCTGGTCGGGCTGGTAGTGGGGGCCGCGGTCGTTGAGTTCGCGGTAGTACTCCCAGGTGTTGCCGGGGCGTCCCAGCCAGCTTTCGATCGAGGAGAACTCGGGGGCGAGGACGCCCTCCCTGGCGATCATGAGGGTTTGCAGGGAGCGGGACATGCGGCCGTTGCCGTCGGCCCAGGGGTGGATGGAGACGAGGTGCAGGTGGGCCATCGCGGCCCGGATGAGGGGGTGGTTGCCGTCTTCGGTGTTGAGCCAGTCGGTGAGTTCCTGCGTCAGGTCGGCCAGGAGTGTGTGGTCGGGGGCGGTGTAGGCGGCGATGCTGGGATCGCGGGCGTCGGTGACGTAGACCGGGCCTTTGCGCCATTGGCCGGCGGGCCGGCGGGGCTGGTGCCGGTGGCCCTGCAGCATCCAGTGCAGGCTGTTGAGTAGTCCTTTGCTGTAGGTGAAGTCCTCGACGTCGTGCAAGGTCTGGATGTAGGTCATCATCCGCTGGTAGGCGAGGGTTTCCTCCTTGTTCTCCTCGGAGACGTCGACCTCGCTCTCGCCCTCCATGAGGTCTTCGACGTCGATGGTGGCGACCTTGAAGCCCTCGATGGAGTTGGAGGCCGCCACTGCGTCTGCAGTGAGGAATTTCCGCAGCCCGGACGTCCATTTGGTGGGGGAGTCGTGCACCTGGTGGCGCAGAGAGGCGCGCATGCTCTCGATCTCGTCGAGGACGTGGCGGTCGGTTGCGGTGAGGTCTGGGGTCGGGAAAAGCATGCACCAATGATAGAATGACGTAATCATAGCGTCAATCTGGCGGCCGTCGGAGTCGGTTACGTTGCAGTGCACCCGCGTGTCCCAGGGGTGCGATGTAACAGGGCGGGGCCTGGCCTGCGCGGCGGGCGCGAGGCCGAACAGCGGAATCGCTGTTCCAGGGAGGGGTGGTTGGTGTACGGAATCCTTCCTGACCTGCTTGTGAGATGAGCCAACGCGAGTGAGGGGAAGTCCGGGCTGGTTGAACTGGTGTTTCGTGGCCTGGCCGGGGTGTGCGGCGGTCTGACCGGGGCGTGTGGCTGCTGTAATGGGCTGGCGCGTGTTGGGCTGGTGAGCAGTGTTTTGGCTGTTCGGTCGGCGGGTCTTTTTCTGGTTCCGGCCGGGCCCATGCCCTCGGCCCGCCCTCCGACCGACACAGGGCCAACGACCCTGACACTGCCCCGCCGAACGGCGAACGCCCCAGGTTCAGTGCCGCCATGCACGCCTACTGATACTGGCGTTGCGCGAGGCCTTGCACCGCTGCCCATGAGGCCCTGCAAGAAAGGTGCTCTGGCCGCAATCAGCGGAGCCAGTCCCTCCAGTGCTGCTGAGATCGTTGCGGGGTCGGAAGCGGCTGGACGACCGGACAATTCGCGCACATGATCACGATCTATGGCCGGAGCAGGAGGTTCCGCGGTCTCGTGAGCCATTCCGCGTGACCATGTGCACCGTCCGGACGAACCCTGGTGATCGTGAGCAGTGGTTGCGTCCGGCCCGTTGTCAGTTGTAACTCTTCGACGCGGCGTTCACCCGGCCCTGGCCACCTGGTATCGGCTGGACTGGCGCGGGGGTGCGTTTGGCGGCGCGGCTGACGATGGCCGTCTCGACGTGGGTGATGCCCAGGCCGGCCAGGTCGCGGGAGAGGAAGTCGTAGAGGGCTGTCAGGTCCGGGAAGTACGCGGCCGCGTGCAGGTTCGAGGGTCCCGACGTCGCGAACGCGCCGTGCACCGCGGGGTGGTCGGCCAGCGCCTGTCCGGCGGCGGCCAGGTGGTCGGGGGCCACGTGCAGCAGGAGCTTGGCCTCGATGGGCAGCCCGAGGCGGCGCGGATCGACCAGGACCTGGGTGATCAGGCGTCCCTGGGCGGCCAGTTGGGAGAGGCGGCGGCGCACCGTGCTCTCCGGGTGTTCGATGTGTGCGGCCAGGGCCGCCGCGGTCAGGCGCGCGTCGTGTGTCAGGGCGTCGATGAGGGACTGTTCCAGGGCATCGGTGTCGACGCCGTAGGGGCCCGGAGGACCGGAAGCGCTCGCCCCAGGGGCCGGCTCGGCCAGGGTCAGCGCGGCGCGTTCGGGCGCGGTCAGCACCTGGTGGCGCCACTCGGAGGTGAGGCGGAAGACGTGCAGGATCGTGGCGCTCTCCAGGGACGTCACCGCCTGGGTGGAGGGCAGTTGGCGGAAGACCAGCGGGTCGCGTGAACCCGGCTCGGTGCGGGCGACCGCGAAGATCTCGTCACCCGAGGTGGTGACGTCGATGAACGGGATGTCCTCGCGTGCCGCGAGCGCGGCCACGATCGTGTCGAGTTTTCCCCGCAGGACTCGGATGCGCAGGAACAGGGCCCCGGCCGAGCCGCCGTTGCGCGGTCGCGCGACCGGTGAGATCACCACGCGCACGGTACCGTCGGCGCCGAGCGCGTGCAGCCGGCGGCGCACGGTGGCAGGGCTGAGCCCCAGCACCTGGGCCGCCCGCTCCGCGGCGAGGCGGCCGTCGCACTGCAACGCGGCCACCAGCCGCTGGTCCAGGAGGCTCAGTACGGAATCCGCCGATACGCGCGCCATGAAGGCAACCTTCGCTCATTCCGCCGGGAACGCGACACCCCCCTCGGGGATCGCACCCCAAGAATGGATGTCATCCACCACGCCCGTCCCGATCGGCTGACCACAGGCCCCCGCTAAGGCCAATCACCGGCAGCCCTGGCAGGACCTGCGATGCGACAACGCCGCAAACCTGCCGCTTTCAGAGCACTCCTGAAACGACGCGTTACTACGGAGGTTCAAGTGCCCGCGTTCAAGCAACGGGAGAAAGTACGCTTCGCCAGCGGTGACACCTCGTGTGCCGCCTGGCACTATCCGGGGGCGAACGGCGGCTGTGTGATCATGGCCGGCGGAACCTCGGTGACCAAAGAGCCGGCCTCGGACCTGTTCGCCACGCGGTTCAACGACGCCGGTTTCGCGGTCCTGGCCTTCGACCACCGACGGTTCGGGGAAAGCGGAGGCGCGCCGCGGCAGATCGTCCGCTTCGACGAGCAGGTCGCCGACTGGCACGCCGCGATCCAGTACGCGAGCGGTCTGCCGGACGTCGACCCGGACATGATCTCGGTCTGGGGCTTCTCGCTCGCAGGCGGCCATATCTTCCGGGTTGCGGCAGATGAGCCGCGACTGGTCTGCGCGATCGCGCAGACCCCGCTGGTCGACGGCCCCGCAGTCGCTCCCCACGCGCTGCGCCACATGACGCCACTGGCGGCTCTACGTCTGTTCGGCCGGGGCGTCGCGGACGTGCTCGGGGGCCTCGTCGGCCGGCCGCCGCTGTTGGTCCCGGCCGCAGGACCACGCGGTGCGGTCGCCTCGCTCACCACGCCCGACGCCATGGACGGCGACCGGGCCCTCGATCCCGACCGCTGCTACGCGAACTGGGAACAGACGGTCGCCGCACGAATCGCCCTGCAGATCGGCGTGTACCGGCCGGGCCGCCAGGCCTCACGTATCCGCTGCCCCCTGCTGGTCGTCGTCTGCGACCAGGACCAGAGTGTGCTTCCCGGCCCCGCCATCCGGGCCGCCCTGAACGCTCCTCGGTCCGAAGTGGTTCACCTGACGGGCAGTCATTACGCTCCGTTCCTCGAGTCGCACGAGCAGGCCGTCGCGGCGGAAATCTCCTTCCTGAAGAAGCATCTCGAGCCCTTCGATCGGGACCGTAAAGCGTTCGGGTCTGTTTCATAGGCGGTTGTGACGGAGGTGTGGTCAGCTCGCGGGGATATTTGTCACCAACGACGGCGCGTCAGCAGCCGGACTGACACCGTCTTGCCGAGGGGAGCAAGACGGTGACCAGGAAGGCTCTGCGGAACGCCTTCAGCGGCAGTCTCAGCCGATCGATATCCAGATAGCTGGGGTGACGGCCGTAGTGCCGTCGTTGTGGAAGTTCGCCGGGCTGACCGTCGGTACACCGTCGCTGTGGAAGTTCGCCGGGGTAACCGCCGGCACACCGTCGGCGTGGAAGTTGGCCGGGGTGACTGCCGTGGTGCGGTCCTGGTGCTGGTTGACCGCGGCGACTGCCGGCACGGCGGCGATGGCGGCAACGACGCCGGCTGCAGCGGTTGCTGTGGCCAGCCTAGAGATCTTCATCCTGACTCCTGTGTGGGTGCGAATCTTCGTCCATGTCGATCAAGCCTCTGGCCGCTCAGGTTGCCGTCGAACTCGAGGTACGTACGCGTCCCTCCCCTGCGCGACCCGAGGCTCGGCTCCGCCGACGTCCGGCGTCACCGGAACTTGCTTTCCCCCATGCAGTTGTGACGCCACGTCAGTACCGTGGGATCCTTCGCGACGACCGGGTGGATGACATCCATTCTTGGGGTGCGATCCCCGAGGGGGGTGTCGCGTTCCCGGCGGAATGAGCGAAGGTTGCCTTCATGGCGCGCGTATCGGCGGATTCCGTACTGAGCCTCCTGGACCAGCGACTGGTAGCTGCGTTGCAGTGCGACGGCCGCCTCACCGCGGAGCGGGCGGCCCAGGTGCTGGGGCTCAGCCCTGCCACCGTGCGCCGCCGCCTGCACGCGCTCGGCGCCGACGGCACCGTGCGCGTGGTGATCTCACCGGTCGCGCGACCGCGCAACCGCGGCTCGGCCGGGGCCCTGTTCCTGCGCATCCGGGTCCTGCGCGGATGTGGACTCGCGCGCGCACCGGCTCGGCGGATGGACACGACTGTGATGGGACCGCCCGGGTCAAGCTCCTATGAGGTCACGATCGCCGAGCCGGTACGCGCTGGCACCGCTCGGCAGCTCGACGATTCAGAGTGAGGACAGCCGGAGCGTCAATCGGGGATCGGGTCAGACCCGCGAGCGGTGCCTCCCGCATCCTCACAGTCGGGGATCTTGCAAGCAGAGGAAGACGATCGAGAGGGCCCCCGAGGACGCGGAACTGCCGTGCTGTTCCCACCTCTTACGCATGTCTTGACTGATGCCTATATTTGCCCCATGACCACGCGAAGCACGAACCCGCTGGCGGGAGTTGCGTCGGCGACGGCAGCGGGTGACCGGCTGGTGTTCGTGCCAAGTCGAGTCCGGGAGTTCGGTGTCACGCTCGGCGGGAGCGTCATGGTCCCGCTGTGGATGGCAACCCCCCTGCTGCTGCCGATGCTGGTGATCGCCGTGCTCACGGAGTCCGGGTTGCTCTGGGCCATCGTCTGGATCGGTCTCGGGCTGACAGCCCTGGCCGTGATCGGGCTCGCCCTGGCCTCGATGTTTACGGTGTCGGCCACGATGGTGCGGTGGATCGAGTTCCGCCCGCAGGGGAATGCGGAACAACTCGTGATCGCGCGCTCCCGGCGTTCGTCGACCGTTGCTGCGGCTGATCTGCGACGCATCGTCGTTGTCGAAGGGCTCAGGCTGGGCCAACGAAAGTCGCTCAGCGTGGTGTTGTACACGCCTGGCGGGGTGGTGGAGTGTGAGCCGGGGTACCGGGCCCCGATGTCCCAGGTCGGCACCGAGGCACTGCTCGCCTGGTTGACCAGCCAACTCGGCTCGGCTGGTGCAGAGGTGGAGTACCTGGCGAAGGTCGACCGAAACTTCGCATGCCCGGGGGAATGGTGGACGCCATCACACCTGGCTGCCTTGTGGCACGTGCCCGTCAGCGAGGTCGACGAGCTGGCTGTCCGCCACGGCGTCCGCAGTTACCAGCACACGACCCGGGCCATGGTGATGCACTCACCGGCCAAGACGGTAACGGTCTACGACCCGGATCGGGCGTACGAAGTCGCGGAGGAACTCCGCGGGGAACACGCCATGGCTCGCGAGACCGGCGCTACGCATGAGAATCCGCGCGCGTGAACGGGCAGGCTGCCGCCGGATGATCAACGCCACGCAGAACACGGACGCCGGCAGGGCGCTCAACGGCTTCTACACCTACAGCCGCGTCCTCGACGGAGACCGGTTCCTGGTATGGATCAGGTAGCCACCAGGCGGACGAGACCGGAAGACAAAACCGCGTGAACGATGAACCGGCCCGAGCAACAGCCCTGGTACCTGCCGAGTACCACCTCTTCCAGATCGCAGACCCGCAAAGGCCCGCGGCCGACAACCTCGACGCATCCCAGAATGGGCTCGTATCCGCTGTCGGCGGCGTCATCGAGGTGTCAACCGGGATCCACACCGGCACCGTCCGTGTCACGGTCGAAACGCACTCACAGCGACCCGACCCTGCTCCGGGCTGGGAAGAGGTCGCTGAGATGTCGTGCCATTCCCCCTCCGGAGAAGTGCTGGTGACGCCGATGATGGACGATCCCACTGATCTCCCCTCGCTGGCGTCCCAGGGCCCGGGTCCCTACCGGTTGCGCGTCCATGCGCTCGGCAGGGACACGGCTGTCGGCGAGAGCACGGACGACGTTGTGGAGTCCTACCTGATTCAAAGCTGGCCCGCCTCCTACCAGGACGGCCTCCTGGTGAAAGCGACCGACGACTACGGAGCCCAGGTGCGAGCCCGACCGGCCGACGACACCTTCGTCATCGACCACGAGGATTCACCCGACACTCAGATCGGCCGGGAACGCGACATCTTGCGCCGGGCCGGCCACGGCGACTACTCCTAACCCGCTTCCAGGGGCGTTCGGTTGGGGCGGCCTCGTTCGGCTGCCCCAACCACGCCCAACAGCAAGTGACGTGGCAGCCGTCTGGTGCACCCGCACATCGGGTTGCAGTTCCCACCGCGCCGAGGGATAGCGGATGAAGCTCGAGCAGTGGTAAGGCCCGCTCTGCATCGTCGACACCACGGTCGGCGTCGTCATCAGGTCTCCTTCGTGGATACCCCGGCCTTCAGGCCGGGGAGGAAACGAAGCTCCTGCGGAGCAGGGCAGGGAAGGCCGGTTCGCCTCTTGGGCGGACCGGCGTTGTCAGTGGTGGCCGTTGGGTTGGTCGCGTGTATCTGCGGTATTCCTTCCGGCTCGTGCCGACGCCGGGTCAGCGCATCGCGCTGGCCCGTACGTTGGGCTGTGCCCGGGTGGTCTACAACGATGCGCTGGCCGCGAGGAAGGCCGCCTACCGGGCGGACGGGTCGCGGATCGCGTCGGGTGTGCTGGCGAAGCGGGTGATCACGGAGGCGAAGAGGACGCCCGAGCGGGCGTGGCTGGCGGAGGTGTCGGTGGACGCCTTGCAGTCTTCTCTTCGTGATCTCGATACGGCGTACGCGAATTTCTTCGCGTCGGTGTCGGGGAAGCGCCGGGGCGCCGTATGGGGCTTCCGGTGTTCAAGTCGAAGAAGGACAGCCGGCAGGCCGTCCGTTTCTCCAGGAACGGGTTCCGGCTGCGGGGCAACGGGCGGCTGAACCTCGCGAAGATCGGGGACGTCCGGGTCCGCTGGTCGCGCTCGCTGCCGTCGGCTCCGTCGTCGGTGACCGTGATCAGGGATCCGTCGGGCCGGTACTTCGCGAGTTTCGTCGTGCAGGTCGAGCCCGAGCCGCTCGCGCCCGTCACGTCCGAGGTCGGCATCGATCTCGGCCTGACCCTCTACGCCGTTCTCTCCGACGGACGGGTGATCGACAATCCCCGTTTCCTGCGGCGTGCCGAGCGGAGACTGAGGAAGGCGCAGCAGGTGTTGAGCCGGAAGGTGAAGGGGTCGAGGAACCGGGGCAAGGCCCGGTTGAAGGTTGCCCGGGCGCATGCCCGGGTGGCCGATGCGCGCAGAAACTGGTGCCATCAGAGTGCTTCGAGGCTGGTCCGCGACAACCAAGCGGTCTACCTCGAAGACCTGGCGGTCTCCGGTCTCGCACGCACCCGCATGGCCAAGTCTGTGCACGATGCCGCCTGGGGCATGTTCCGCCGCGTGCTGGAGGACAAGGCGGCCCGCTACGGCCGTCACGTCGGCATCGTCTCCCGCTGGCTGCCCTCCTCGCAGACGTGCTCGGTGTGCTGGGTCGTGGACGGGACGAAGCCGCTGCACGTGCGTATCTGGCGGTGCGAAGGCTGCGGTACCGAACATGATCGTGACCTCAACGCGTCGCGAGTGATCCTCGCCGCCGGGCAGGCGGAGAGGCTAAACGCCCCTGGAGGGCCGGTCAGTCCCGGAGTGGAAATCCCACACCGGGCACGGCCCGTTGAACGGGGAACCCACCCGAAGGCCCAGCCGGTCACCACCGGCAGCCAGGCGGGAATCCCCGCCCTTTAGGACGGGGAGGATGTCAACACCGTGTCTGTTCAGCTGGCGGTGAGCAGGTTCAGGCGCTGCGCCGCGGCTTCCGCCCTGTCGTCTTCTTGGCTGCTTTCTTGGCGGTCTTCTTCTGTGCCGTCTTTGTGGTCGTCGTCTTTTTGGCTGCGGTCTTCTTCTTGGGCAGGTCGTGGACGGTGGCGTCTTCGCCTCGGGACTTGCGGGCTTTGGCCACGGACTCCTTGAGCGCGGCCATCAGGTCGACGACTTGTGCCGGTGCCTCGGGCTCTTCGGCCGTGGGCGGTTCGCGGTTCTCCCGTTTGGCTTCGATGAGCTGTTCCACTGCTTCCGTGTACCGGTCGGTGAATTCCTCGCCTTGGAGGTCGTCGCGGGTCAGCCGGTCGATGAGTTGTTCCGCCTGGGCGATCTCGTCATCGGTGAGGTCCACCTCGTCCGGTTTCAGCGCGGCGGGGTCGCGGATCTCGTCGGACCAGCGCATCGCGTGCAGAACGATGACGTTGTCGCGGACCCGCAGCAGGCCCAGCCGCTCGCGGCCGCTCCAGGCGTACTTCGCCACGGCCACCTTCGATGAGCGCTCCAGGGCCTGTCTCAGGAGTGTGTAGGGCTTGGCTGCCACCTGACCGTCGGGCTCCAGGTAGTAGCCCTCGCCGATCTGGATCGGATCGATGGACTCCAGGGGCACGAACGCCTCGATCTCGATGGCCTTCGCCGTGGGCAGCGGTATCTCCCGCAGCTCTTCGTCGAGCACCGGAATGATCGTGTCCTTGTCCCACTGGTAGCCCTTGCCGATCTCCGACTGGGCGACCTCGCGGCCCTCGATTTCGCAGATCTTGCGGCTCCGCACCCGGCCCATGTCCTCCAGATGCACCTGGTGGAAGTGGATGCTGTGGTCCTCCCGGGCGTTGACCACATGGATAGGCACGGTGACCAGGCCGAATGAGATGGCGCCGGACCAGATGGTTCGGGGCATGGGAGACCCTCCATGGCAAGCTCCGAGGCCTTCAGCCTAGAAGCAGTCGCAGGTCAGGGCACGTCGAGGCCCTCAGCACTGTGGTATCGGCTCTGGCCGGTCAGCCGAGGGCGTGCAGGGGGCCGTCGAGCCCCAAGGCGCCCGCACACCCGCAGCGGCAAGGGCGGCGTGCTCGGCTGCGCCGGAGGTGTGCCTCGTCTGCCGGCTGTGCCGCAGAGGGAGTTTTACGGGCGGGTGCTGGTGAAGCGGACGGTGGAGCCCCAGCTCTCCCGGGCGGGGCGCATGCACCACTGGCACAGGGGCAGGCCGCCGTTGCCGTACTTGTGGGTGCGCCGCTGGCATCCGGAGCACGGGCCGACGAGGCTGCCGGGGCAGGTGAAGGTGGAGGGGTCCGGTTCGCTGAGGGGTGGTGGGGGAGGAGTGCTGGTCATCAGGGCGTCCCGTTCTGGACGATTAGCTAATAAATCACCACGAAAGTGGGGCGGGAAGGACTGAAAGGTGCGGGTGCCGGTCAGTGCAGCGTGGGGGCGGGGGCCGGATCTGCGGATAAGTCGAGGATGTCCAGTCCAGTGTCCGGTTGGCAGTGACCGCACGCGCGCACACCCGCGGTGAGGAGCCGGCGTGCTTCGTCGCGCGGGACCGGGCGCCGTCGTTTGCCCGCGGCGTAGCAGCCGCCGACATGGACCTCGATGGGCGGGCGGCCGTTGCCGATGCCGAGCTCGACGATCCAGTCCGGTTCCGGCGGCCGGTTCTGGCGCCCCTGTTCCCGTTCGGTCTCCCGCTCCCGAAGAGCGGCGATCTTGGTGTCGATGCGCTGCAGCCACATCGCGTGCCACACCCTCAAGGTGAGCAGCCGCGCCAGGTCAGGCGGCAGATCATCGAACATGTTTACGATTCTAGGCCCCGGTGAGAGAGTGCGCCGTTGCCTGGCCAGGAGAACCAGGTCACCACCTGGCGCGCAGCACGCCGTCACTGTCGGGCAGAGCGGCGTGGAACAGCGGGTGGCGTTCGTCGAGGGCCAGGGGCAGGAAGCAGGCCGCCTTCGCTCCTGCCACCGCAGTGGTGAGCTGCTGGTGGTCGGTCTCGTCGACGGTCGCGTGGCGGATCGTTCCGTCCGGCGCCTCCCAGACGAAGTCCACGGATTCGTCCCCGGGCAGCGCGGCCAGGACCGCACCGACATCAGGGCTCAGGTCGGGCCAGAGGGTCAGGAGTGCGCGTGGACCGAGACCGGCGCGGACGCTGTCGAGGTTGTTCTCGGTGAGCCGGTGCCAGCGGGTGGCGTTGCTGAGGTAGGCCTCCTCCAGGAGGAGTGCCCGCGGTGCGGCCAGTTCCGCGCGTACCCGTTCCCAGAACTCCTCGTCCGCAGCCTGTGTCACCTCCGGTTCCTCAAGGTCGGCGGCGTAGGGCGATGCCGTGATCGGTTCCGCGAACAGGCCGAGCTCGCGGGTCCGGGCGACGGCCGCTTCACAGGGCTGGTCGCTGCCGACGTACACGTACTGATCCCACCCGACGTGCACGGTGAACCTGTCCTGATGCTCCAGCCGGCACCAGGCGCCCTGGTCCCGGAGCATGACCCGGACCAGCTCCAGCGCGACCGGCACGGAGACCTCGGCACCGTCGTAGTAGCCGGCGAGGTCGGGCGGGAACAGCCCGGCGAGACCGTGTCCCTCAACCGGCGCCTCCAGACCGAAGTTGACGAAACCGGTGACCCCCGGATCACGGATCTCCAGCCGGTCAACACCCGACTCCCGCGCGAAGGCGGCGATCGCCTCCAAGTAGGCAGCTTCGACCGGCCCATGGTCGCTCACCGTGTCCTCGGCACCGTTGTAGTGCCCGCGCTCGTCACGGTCGGCGGGGTCGTACTTGGTTATCCGGTGGGCGAAGGACGGCGGCACGCTGCTCCCTGGACTGTCGGAAAGTGGGGCGTCAGCGTAGTCCGTGGGCCAACTCCTGCCGGTTGCCTGCTGCGACCTCCATCGCCGGCCCTCTCGGCGGGAATGCGTACTCCTGTCCGCCGCTGTCCCGCCGGCCCGGACTTCGCGCCGATGTCTGCGAAGTCCGCCTGTGTCCGGGACGCTGACGTACCTGCCTGCGCAGAAGAGCCGGACTGGCTGTACATCCAGGGGTAGGACGGCACCTCCGGGCCGCCGTGCAGAGAACCGCCGGTGACTTGCTCGCAAGCCGTCACGCTTGTGACTGAGCCCTATAGGTGGCCCGGCTGGACAACTTCGATGCTCAGTTCCCTAAGGGCGCGCCGCGCAGGAGGAGCCGGCGCTTCCCGGGAGTGCCACCAAGGAACTCCAGCGCCCGCAGGCGGTGATCACGGTGCGGGCGTGCTCGCGGTGGCTTGCGGCGGGAGAGCAGGACGTCGTGGAGGGCGCCCGGGGCGGGGGCGACGGTGGCTTTCGCTGCCGAGGCAACACGACCAGCGGGCAATCTGGGCGACGTCCAGGACGGTATCGGAGCGTTCGCCGACCTCGGACGAGCGGTCGTCGATGGGCTGGTCGAAGGGGGCGCCGCCGCTCCGTGCCCAACCGGCGATCTCCATACTGGATACGGTGTTGCTGTTATGGTGCTGGCCCAGGAGGTGGACGTTCAGTGGCAGGAGCTGGTCCTACGCGAGCGACCACGGCATCGGCTCGGCGCCCGGGGCGTCCGCCCGTGCCGCTGGAGCGCATCGTCTCTACCGCACTGCAGATCGTGGACGATGAAGGGGCCGACGCTCTCTCGATGCGGACGCTGGCCCAGCGCCTGGGCTCGGGCACGGCGACGCTGTACCGGCATTTCGACAGCCGGGCAGCGCTGGTCGCCCATGTCGTGGACCGCATGTTCGGCGCCGTGGAACTGAATGGCGACGAGCTGCTCGCGATGGGCTGGCAGCAGGCGCTGCGGACGGTCGCGCACACCATGTTCGAGGGCATGGCCCGGCACCGGAACGCGGCGCGCCTGGTGGTCGAAGAGATTCCCCTGGGGCCGAACGCCATGGCGCTGCGGGAGCACTGTGTCGCGGTGCTGCTCGACAGCGGCTTCCCGCCGCGATTGGCCGCGCACGCCTTTGCCACCCTCTCCCGCTACGTCCTCGGATTCGCCATCCAGGTCCACGGTCATGGCGGCGGCGGGCAACTCGACGACGCACAAGCGTCCGCCGTCTTTCAGAGTGTCGATCCGGCCTTGTTCCCGGCAACGGTCACCGTCGCCGGGTCGATGCCCGTTCCGATCGAGGAGGAGTTCTCCTTCGGACTCGAACTCCTCCTCGGCGGGCTTGCCCATGTGTGCGACGACGTCTGACCAGCCGGGACGATGTGAACCTGAGGCCGTCGGCCTACGGAGTCATCTCGGTCGGCTTGGAGCGTCGCCACAGCTGCTGGTGCTGAGCGCGTGATCTCGTGTGGTCGGCGGTTCGTCAGCGGAAGGCGAAGTGCTCGGCGTGGAGATGCTGGCGGGGGACACCCTGGCGATGCAGGGCGCGAGTGAGGTTTTCGATCATGGAGGCGGGGCCGCAGAGGAAGACGTGCGTGTCGGGGGTGATCGGTCCGGCCTCGGCCTGGATTCTTTCGGCGGTCAGACGGCCGTGGCTGCGGCTGAACGTCGGGTGGAGCCGGAGCTCGGGGCGGTGTGCTGCCGCTGCGGTGAGTTCCGGGAGGAACGGTGCGTCTTCAGCGGTGGGGGCGCAGTAGAAGAGGTCGGTGCGGGGCGGCGCTGCACCGGGGTGGGTGAGCCAGCCGAGGAAGGGCGCGATACCGATGCCCCCCGCGATCCATATCTGCCGGGGTCCGCCGAGGGTGTGGTCGAACATGCCGTAAGGACCCTTGAGGGTTGCGGGGTGTCCTTCACTTATGTCCGTGTAGAGGCCGCGTGTACCGCGGCCCAGGGCGCGGATGGTGAGGCGTACCGAGCCGTCGGCCTGCGTTCCTGCGACGCTGAAGGGGTGTTCGTGCCAGCCGCCGGCCCGCAGGTAGACGAACTGGCCCCCTGTCACGGGAAGCGTCGTCTCGCCGGTGGGCGTGAGGGTGAGGTCGAGGATGTCGGGTGTCGGCCGCTCGACACGGTGGACGGTGTAGTCCGCCCGGGGTTCCCTGTGCCGTAGCACCAGTTCGTCGTAGGCGTAGGCGGTCATGCCGATGGTGGCCATGGTGACGTAGATCGCCAGGAGGGGCGTGGATCCGTTGATGATGAGATCGAGGAACCAGCCGTGCAACAGTGCCGACAGGAGCAGCAGGCCGGTGAGGCGATGCAGGAACAGCCAGCGCTCGTAGGGCAGTCGGAGGATGCGGCCGACCTGGCCGAGTGAGATGAGGACGAGCAGCAGCAGGCCGATGGCGGAGACGGCACCGAGGAGATGGCCCATCCCTACCGACGCGGTCCGGTGGGCGTAGCCGTACTGGCTCCCGTCGAAACCGGAGAAGAAGTGGAGGAGCAGGTGGGGGGTGAGCAGGAGGATGGACCATATGGCGTACAGCTTGTGCTGACGGTACATGCGGTCCAGGCCGCCGAACCACTGCTCCAGCCACATCAGGCGGGTTGCCAGCACCAGGGTGCAGGACATCAGGTAGGCGGACAGGACGCCGGCGAACTCGCCTACGAAATAGACAGCGCTGAGGCCCTCGGGCCTGAGCCAGTCCCAGGCCAGATAGAGCATGACCGCTCCGGTCGTGACCGACAGAGGCCCGACGTGGCGCTTCTTCAGGCGCGCGTCCAAGGGGGTGCGGGCGAGGCGGATGGCGTAGATCGCTATCACGATCAGGACGGGCATCGTCTCCCCCTTAGGGGTCGGCACTGTGGGCGAAGGGGGCGCTGGCGAGGTCGGGCGGACCGTGCGGTCGCGGCTTGAGTGCCCTCGGGCCCAGGTGGCTGGGTTCCTGCCACCTCTAATATTGGCAACAGTGTAGCCGTTTGGCTGGTTGTGGTCCAGCGATGCAATCGGATGCCGGTTGGCCAGCCCTGGATCTGCCCTTCGGGAGCGCGGCGGTCCCAAGCCATCCCCGTCGGCCGACTCTTCGAGGTGAAGTCACGGCTCGGGCAGCGTTGCGTTTAGGGTGAAACTGCCGCAGCTTCCCCTCCGTGGAGGCGTGGACTCGATCCGCAGCGCTTCAGGCGAACAAGGCCGCGAGGTATGAGGCGACAAGCACCGCGCACACGATGGCGGGTGCGAGTTTGGCAACCGGGTCGCCGTTGCGCAGGTGCACGACCACAGCTCCGGCGAGCAGCAGGAGAAGCCCGGCCCCCGCGAGGCCGCCGAGCGGCGGCAGGGCGAGGCCGAGCGCCACACCGGCGACCCCTGCCAGTTGCAGCACGCCGATGCGGCGGTAGGCGGCGACGGAGAAGCCGGTCTCGGCGGCCAGCTCGCGCGCCTTCGGCAATGCGAGTGCATTGAGCACTCCGCTCGCCCCGAAGATCAGGGCGATGAGGCAGGCAAGGCTGATGGTGAGGATCATGAGGTGATTCCAGGGTGTCGGCGTCGGGGTGTCGGGGGCGTCAACGGTGACGACCGATGGCGCGCAGGTCGTCACGAGGCTGTTATTGGACAGGTCGGTCGGGTTGCCGGCCGGGCGCATCACTCGGCGTCCCGACGGGCGAGTTGGCCGATCAGGTCGGGGCTTGTCGGCGACCGTCCAATCCGCCGCGAGTGCGGGTCCTCCCGCGGCGTCGACTACCTCCCGGGCAAGGCTGCCTGCGCCGTCGCCGCCCTGGAACGCCGTCCGCCTGCACCTGGTCCGTCTGTGCACTCTTCGCGCAGCGTGCCCCGCATCGGGCCCGGAGCCTGGGCGCCTCGGTAACTTCGCCGAGGGCTGCGATGGTCTCGCTGTCGACGGGGATGCCGACGTGCTCGGCGTCCCCCCGGTCCGGCGTCATCGTGATGACCTGTGCCCCGCGCAGCAGTGTGCGGCTCATTCAGGGACCCCCGAACCGGGGTAGGCGTGGCTCGGCTGGGACAGCTGGGACATGGTGCGGCTCCTTGTCTGCGGCGTCATCGCCCACACGGCTGCCTGTGTGGTGGTGAGGAAGTCCCGAGTGGCGATGTGCCCGATGTAGCCGTCGGGGCGGATCAGCAGCAGCGTGTCGCCGGTCAGGCCGTAGGCACTGCGCAGCGTGTTCTCGAGGTCGGAGAAGGCGCGGCCGTCGCCCGCAGCCGGCCCGACGGTCAGCCGCTTCAGTGGGGCGCCCGTCGTCGGCCAGTCGAGGAGTTCGAGGTCCCGGGCGGCGTCGGGGCCGTATGCGATGGCGGTGAAGTGCGGTCCCTGGAAGAGGGCGAACAGGCGGGTCTCGGCGGCGCCGAGCAGTCGGGCGTCCGGGGCGCGGTCGCCTACGCGCAGGGTGCCGGTGCGCATGTTGTCGGCGGGGGCGAGCGGGCCGCCGAAGTAGGTCAGGGCGAGCTGCTGCTCGTCCTTGCCGCGCTTCATGCTGGAGGGGTCGAGCTTGGCGATGCCGCCCCACTTCTCCGTGGACAGTCCCAGGACCCCGGCGGCGATCGGCTGCCGCTCGGCCTCGTAGGTGCCCAGCAGGGCCGGATCGGCTCCGGCGAGGACCTGGCCGAGCTTCCAGCCGAGGTTGTACCCGTCCTGCATACCGGTGTTCAAGCCCTGGGCACCGGCCGGAGTGTGGACGTGCGCGGCGTCGCCGACGAGGAAGACACGTCCGCGGCCGTAGTGCTCCGCGAGACGGATGTTGGGCCGGAACACGGACTTCCAGTGGATCTCGTGCAGCTGGATGTGCCGGTTGCGGGTGTGGGAATGGATCCGGTCGATGATGGCGCCGATCTCCTGGGGCGGCTTCTCGTCGGACGTGAGCCGGATCATCCACTGGAACATGTCGCTGTCGGGGATGGGGCAGGCACCGATGAGCTTGCCGCCGAGGCCGGGCCACATGTGCCACCGGTTGCGAGCCAGGCCACTGACGGAGGCATCCACGATCAGCACGCGGTCGGCCTCGTCCGTCGTCCCCACGAAACCGATGTCGAGCTGCTTGCGCACCGCACTGGAGCCACCGTCCGCCCCCACGGCATAGCGGGCGACGATCTCCTCGACCCCGTCCGCCCCCACCACCGTGGCGACCACCGTGTCCTCGTCCTGCGTCAGCTCGGTCAGTTCCTTGCCGAACTCGACCTCGCGGCCGAGCTCACCGAGCCGGACGTGCAGGGCGCGGTCCGTGCGGAACTGCGGGATCAACCAGGTGTTCGGGTACGGGACATCCGGGGTCGCCTCCTTGTGGGGGAACATCTTCCACGGCACACCGATGGGTCCTGCATGAAGCCCGAGCTTGGGATAGATGTCCCCCCCGGCCAGCACGTCGTCGAGAGCGCCGAGATCTTCGAGGACCTCGAGGCTGCGGGGCTGGATGCCCTTGGCGCGCGAGCCGTCGAAAGCGTGAGGGGACCTGTCAACGATCCGGACGTCGAGTCCGCGGCGTACGAGGTCGATCGCCAAGGCGGAGCCCGAGGGGCCGGCACCGACGATCAATACGTCGACGGTCTGCGGGTTGTTCATGAGTCGAGCCTTTCGGTGCGTGCGGACACGAACGAGACGAGCTGATCGGCGACGTCGCGAGGCCGTTCGAACGGGGCCATGTGCCCGCACTTGGTAATGACGTGATGTTTCTGGGGCTTCAGCAGGGCGCGCGCCGCGTCGAAGTGCACCGGCGGCGTGACGGTGTCCTCGTCGCCCCACAGCAGCAGCGTCGGAATGCCCAGCGCCCCCGTCCGCCGGAAGAGATCGCCACGGCCGGCGAGAGGCAAGTGCTGCAGGGTGTCGAAGACCGCGTACAGCGAGCCCTCGAAGCGGAGGGTGCCGAGGACCATCTCGGTCAACTTCGCGCCGAGCTCAGGGTCCCGGACATTGTGCCCGAGGTGCCCCTGGAGCAGCTGAAGGCCGCGACGGCGGGCGACCACTCCGGCCAGCAGGTCGCTGCGCAACAGCCGATCGGGGGAGGCCAACCGCGGTTTCGCGAGACCGGCGGGGCCGACGATGGTGAGCGTGGACACCGACGAGCGGTACCGGGCCGCGTACGTCATGGCGACGAGCGCGCCCATGGAGGTGCCGACCAGGTGCAGGGGCCGCGCCGTCAGGCCAAGCCGGTCCGTCAGCTCGGCCAGCTGCCGCGTGAACAGCGTCTCGTCGTAGCGCGCCCGCACCCGGTCCGAGTAACCGCGGCCGTAGGCGCTGCAGGTCAGAGTGCGCAGCCCGCGGGCGTGCAGCTCGCTGACGAGGCCGTCCCAGTAGGACAGCGGGATGGTCAGACCGCCCGCCATCAGGACCACATCCCCGTCCTCGGGCCCCGTCAACTCGTAGTGGGTGACGCCGTCGGACAGCTCGACGTAACTGCCGCCCAGCACCCTGCGCGCGTCGGCGGTGAGCTTGGGGTCCTCGCCCGAGGCGACGAAGTACTTCATGGAACGGGCCTCCTTGCCCTCAGTGCGCGGGGGTGCCGGCGCGGGAGCCGAGGAACCTCGCGATCGCGTCCGCGACCCACTGCGGCTCCTCCTCCGGCAGCAGATGTCCGCCGTGGGGGTGGACCAGCTCCTGGGCACCGGGGATGTCGCGGGCGAAGTGCTGGCCGTCGATGCTCGCGCTGCGCAGCACCAGCGAGGGCACCGTGATGCGGGGGATCTGCGCGCTTCGATCCGGCTGGCCGGTGTTGCAGAAGTCGACGAAGGCCGACCGGTTACCGGTGCGGCTCATGAGCTGATAGGCGCGGTCCACCATGACGTCGTCCACGATCTGCGAACGCGGCCCGACGGCCTCCCGCAGGCTGCGCTCGATGGCCCCGCGCGGCATCACCCGCCTCAGCAGGGGCCGCACCAGCGGGTTGCGAGTCAGGCGCATCCCCGCTGGCACCGTCTTCTCCGGGTAGCCGGTGGCATTGACCAGCACCAGGCCGGCTAGCCGCTCCGGATGATCCAGCGCAACGTTCCAGGCGATGTTGCCGCCCAGGGAATTGCCGGCCAACGCGTAGCGCGGCACGCCCAGCGCCTCCATGAAGCCCGCCACCGTCGCGGCGTACGCCGGGATGCGATAGTCGCGGTCCTTGCGCGGGCCGGTCAGCCCGAACCCCGGCAGGTCGGGGCGGATGACGTCGAACGACTCCGACAGCAGGTCCGTCACGCGGTCGAAGTGCTGCAGGGACGAGGCACTGCCGTGCAGCAGCACGAGCACCGGGCCGTGCCCGGCGCGCTTGTAGTGGATCCGCAGGCCGTCCACCTCGACGAACCGCGAGTCGGGCTGGGGCTCAGACCAGATACGCATAATGGCTACACTGTTACCGATAAGGGGGTCGTGTCAAGCGGAAGCCCTCGTCGCGGGCGCGGCAATCCGCCTTGGGCGACCCCTGCACGACAACCCCCGAACACGACCATGCAGAAGCGACCGACCAGGGCACCGAGGACTGCTGCGGATGTTCGGCCTCCTGGCGACGAGGCTCACGAGATCTGCTGGCAACACTGCCTCGACCTGGAAGGTGCGGCCGACCGGCAAGGCACCACCCTTGAAGCCGAGAACCGCGACCACCCGAACGAAAGGTGCGCAGTACATGACACTCCGACGCGTCCTCAGCGGCCTGGGCGCCGCAGCGACCCTCGGCGCTGCCGCGGCGATCAGCGCACGTCGCCGCGCTCTGGCGGCAGTCCCCCGCGAGCTGCGGCACCCCGTGCTCTTCCTCCCGCTGAACTTCGGCAACCCGGTCACTCTGGCCATCGCCCGCCGCGTCGTGCCCTTGGCGGGAGCCGCCTCCAGACCCGGCGTCCGCGTCGAGCGGCGCACCCTGCCGGCCACGACGGACGACCTCCCCGTCGAGGTGCTCACCTACCAGGCATCAGGCCGGGCGCCGCGCGCAGCGCTGCTCTGGATCCACGGCGGAGGAATCGTCATGGGTGCCGCTCGGCAGGAGAACACCTGGTGCAGCCGCGTTGCCGACGAACTCGGCGTTCTGGTCGTCAGCGTCGACTACCGACTCGCACCCGAAAATCCGTACCCCGCACCTCTGGACGACTGCTTCAGTGCGCTCCGCTGGCTTCACGCCAGCGCCGCCGACCTCGGCGTCGATCCCGCCCGCATCGCCGTCGGCGGCGAAAGCGCCGGAGGCGGACTCGCCGCCGCCATAGTCCAGCGCGCCCACGATTCAGGAGTGCCGGTCCGGTTCCAACTCCTCCTCTACCCCATGCTCGACGACCGCACGGCTCTACGCGCCGCCCCTCCCAACAGCGCCATCTATACGTGGACCCCGGACTCCAACCGCTTCGCCTGGACCTCCTACCTCGGCCGCCCGCCACAGGACCGCGACGATCGCCCCTATATTGCGGCGGCAAGGCGTAGGAACCTCGACGGGCTGCCGCCCGCGTGGATCGGTGTGGGCGACATCGACCTGTTCCACGACGAAGATGTTGACTACGCTCGACGCCTGAGTGGGGCCGGCGTCGCCTGCGAGCTGCGGCTCGAATCAGGCATGTACCACGGTGCTGATGCCTTGCTTGACGGCAAAGCACCTTCAATGACCGCTTTCCGCACTGCCGCCCTCGACGCTCTGCGAACCGCCCTGGCACAGCCCTGACCGGACGGCGCCGTCCGGTCAGGGCCACCACCCGGAGGCGGCGAAAATCCGTCACCGAGCCGGCCTCCGCCGACCCGGACAGGGCGCGTGCACGCCAGCGATCACTGCCGTCCCGGGTGCCAACCTGTTGGCCTCTGGCCCTTTACGAGTTGGTGCGTGATAGCGGATGGGCATGCTCTGCTGGTGAGGGGTATGGCTGACCGTTCGGTATTGACGCATCCGTTGTTCACGGGAGTCTCGACAGCCCATCTGTCGTCCTTGGTCGGGGAGTTGGCAAGACCGTGGGTGGTCGGGCTTGAGGGGCGTCGGTTCCAGGCGAGGGGCGGGGCGAGGAAGCGTGCACCAGGTGCCGGGGCCCGCCATCAGCTGGTCTTCGTGGACCGGCTGGTCGCCACGCTAATGCTCAACGCACGGAACGTCACCTCCGCTTCCGCGCCGTTAAGGCCGAGTGCGCGGACCTGCGGGGTTGTCAGTTGGCGGATGCCGTCGTCCGGACACTACGACCAGGGCTGAGCAAGCCGATACGGCTGGTGGTCACCTGCCGCGAAGAAGGCTTCCCCTGGATCGTCCGTACAAGGTGGCAGTCCCCGGGGCGTCCCCCGGTTCTGCGGGGGTGGGCTAGCAGCTGCACCGTGAAGCCGCCTCCGCTGCCCATTGCCGGTGCGCCAAGGAACGTGGACATGATTGTTCAATGTTCATCTTCTCGTCACAGTTTGATCACTTCTCCTTCACGCCATTCCCTCACAGCTGCCTCACTGCTTACCGTCAGGCGCACTGAACCACCTGTGAGGGATGCATGTCAGATAGCCAGTCACCACCCGCCCCGCCGCCCTTCCCGGGGCACGCGCCCGTCGGGCAGCCGCCGACACCGCCGCCAGCGCCGAAGTGGGCCCGCAAGCAGATCCTCATCCCTGCCGCAATCCTGATCCTGTTCCTCGGAGTTGGAATCGGTTCCTCTGACGACGGCACCGAGAAGACGGGTGCGAAGCCGCAGCCGACCGTTACCGTCACGAAGACCGCCACGGCGAAGACTGGAACGCTCAAGAAGGCAGAACCGCAGCCGACCGTCACCGTGACGAAGACCGTGAAGGCGAAGACGGCAGCGAAGCCGAAGCCGAAGAAGACGGAGTCAGCCACCCCCAAGAACAAGGTCGTGTTCAAGGTGTGGGGCAGCGCCCCGGCCGGCGTGGACATCACCTACGGCAGCGACACCGACAACCTCGAGGGTCGGGGGTTGCCGATGACGAAGACCCTCCCGCTGAAGGACGACGCCATGTACTACAGCGTCAACGCGCAACTGTCAGGCGGCGGTGACATTCACTGCTCGGTGACAGTGGACGGCAAGACCAAGACGGGGCACGCCGTCGGCGGCTACAACATCTGCTCCGCACAGCTCAGCGGCGGACTGTTCGGCGGCTGGAGCTAAATCGGTCGGGTAGCCGACGAGAACGCCCCCGCCGCCACCCAAGATGGCGCAGCGGCGGGGGGCGCGCACAGACCCGCAACCGGGCCGCGCCCGCGGACCGCACCCGCGGACATGCGGCGCGCCGGCCGCACCTCGTGTGACGAGTACCCGTTCGCCTCCACCTACGAGGGCGGCACCGCCCTTGCTGCCGCCCAGCGGGAGATCATCTGGGTCAAGGTGAACGAGAACACGTCCCAGGGCGGACGCATCACCGCATGGCGCGGCCAGATGCACGTCATCGTGTCCATCAGGTCCCCCTGCTCTCTGGATCGCCCGTGCCCGGCCCTGCCTGCCCGGGGCTTGTGCCCGGACTGCGGCCCGTTCACCCGGATCCACTCCCAACCCCCACCGCTGTTCGGGGTCGATTACCTCATCCTCGACCACGCAGAAATCTATGTTGGCTGGAGTAGACATTGGGAGATCGCCTGGCTATGGTTTCTCTCGTAGCCCAGAGGGACAGCAGGGCCCGGCAGACACGAACTGCCGGGAGCAGTACATGCAGTTGCAGTGCGCAGGACGGTGCGGTGGTGGAGTTTCGAAGCCAGGGTTGTTGCAGGTCGGCGACGGGGCTGACGACCGGACCGGGTGGCCCGCAGTGATCAGGGGCCGCCGTGAGCAGGACCGCAGTTCGGTAAGTGCAGTTCGCAGTACCCGGCAGTGAAGTCAGTGAGCAGTTCCTCGGTGAAGGCGTCGGCTGCGGGCGCGCGTACCGGGAGGTTCGGCAGTGGGGTTCCAAGCCAGAGCAGATGCAGGACGGGCGACGGGGCTGGCTGCCGAAGAGTGGCGCTTCCTCAGGTCACCGAGCAGGTCGTATCACCAGCAGTACGCGGTAGAGCATTACCAGCAGTGAGTTGATCCCAGAGGGAAAGAACGGAGGAGCCGAGCGCCATCAGGATCGCCTGGGCGGAATGGCTGAGCCCGGGTACCGCAGGACATCGATAGTGAGGTGGTCTCCGGTCGAGCAACCGCGATCCCCGCACGGGCTCTCGTCCCCCTCGAGCTGGTGCGGAAAGAGAAGGCCGGTGCAGTATCAGGGCCGGCAGATGGTGTAGCAGTTCCTTCGGGGCCCTGGCGGCAACAACGCCAGGGCCCCTCCACGCGTTCCACGAGAGGTGCAAGTGACAGCAGACGACTCGTTCGGCCGTCTCGATGACGACGACTACCCCGCCTTCACGATGGGCCGGGCCGCCGAGGTGCTCGGCACCACGCAGGGCTTCTTGCGCGCGATCGGTGAAGCTCGCCTGATCACTCCGCTGCGCTCCGCGGGCGGACACCGCCGCTACTCCCGCTACCAGCTGCGCATCGCCGCCCGCGCCCGCGAACTCGTCGACCAGGGCACCCCCATCGAGGCCGCCTGCCGCATCGTCATCCTCGAAGACCAGCTCGAAGAAGCACAGCGCATCAACGCCGAACACCGGCTCACCGCCGAATTGTCCGATCCAGCGGCTGCAGCGTGAGGTAAATGTGCCCGCCGCACCGGCGGGCACCATATACCCGCTCTGGGTCTCGGGGTCTTGGGGTGCGGCGTGATCATTTCCTCTGGTGACGGGGCGTGCGGGCGTGTAGCGTTTGCGTCAGCTGTCGTGGTTCGGAATTTCCCTTTGCCCACGCCTTTGGTGTGGGCGTTTTGCTGTGCTGTGCCGCAGGAACCAGGGCGATCACCTCCGCCTTCCCCATTCGGTGGGAGGCGTTCATCGACTGGAAGGCATGAGACATGGCTACGGGAACTGTGAAGTGGTTCAACGCGGAGAAGGGCTTCGGCTTCATCGCCCAGGACGGCGGCGGCCCGGATGTCTTCGCGCACTACTCCGCGATCAACTCCTCGGGCTTCCGTGAGCTCCAGGAGGGCCAGATCGTGACGTTCGACGTCACCCAGGGCCAGAAGGGCCCGCAGGCCGAGAACATCAGCCCCGCCTGACGGTACCCGCCAGCGGGTATCGCGCTCGGCTGCCCGGCAACCTGTACCGCCCGACATGGCCAACGGACGTCTGTACTTGTCCGGCGCGTCGGCAGGATGCCGGAGGCGCGGGTCGGGGCCGCGCAGCAGCTGCGCGGCCCCGGCTCGTGTATCGAGTCCGGCGTCTCGGTTCTCTGATCCACGCAGTGGGTCGACGCGGTACGCAGGCTCCGCAGCATCGACTGTTTCTGTAGTCGGTTTGGGCTGATATCTCGCGCCTGCCGGATGTGCGGCGATCTTGCCTGGATGGAGTTGGGGCTTTGGGGTAGCTGAGGTGGGTAAGTCCCTGTGCTTCGGAAGTGAGGCGAATCCGTGGATCCTGCTGCCCAAAATGAGGGCCCGGGGCCGCTCAGGAATGCTCCGATAGCCGTCTCCGCCGCGTTCGAGGGCAGTGCCGAGATAGCCGAGGCCCGTGACATGGCCCGTGACTTCCTTACGTCGCTTCAGGCTGTGCATGGGCTGCCGGTGTCGGCGCGTGCGATGGGCATGGTGCAGCTGGTGGTGAGTGAGCTGGTGACCAATGCCCGCAAATACGCCCCCGGCCCCTGTCTGCTGACGCACTGACCGCCAACGATCGCCCGATTCCCCAAGTGATCGCCTACGAGCCGGTGATGCAGCCATTCGGACGCCATGCATTGCCGGACCTGAAGGTCGCAGCAGAGACGGCGGACTGGGACCGCTGCGTCGAGATCGTCAATCGGCAGATCTCTGGCTTCTCCGCTGCGCATGTCGAGGATCTCCGGGCCGATCAGCACGGTTGGGCGATCTTGCGCTGCTTGAGCGGACCGCTGTACGCCGAACTCGGCGCGCTCAACGCTACGCTGCCTCCGGATGTGATGGACAGGCCGATCAAGTCGACCTGATCATCGGCCAGTGCAACCGCGGAACGGCCCCCTACGGAACGTCGTTCGACCACGTGCGGCAGCATGTCGCTCACGCCGGAGTCCACAATCTCCCCGGCCAGGGCCACCTGGCCCACATTCAGGCGCCGGCAGAGCTTGGCCACCTGCTCAACAACCTCGCCGCCGTCTGATGGGCACCCCTGCCAACGTGCCGCTCTCCATTGAGGGGTGCAGGCGACTCGTCGAGCGATGCCAGTCACGTCCGATTGCCCACGTTGCCGCGGAGATGGGCATCTCCAGGGCATGCGCGTTCAAGTGGGTCAACCGGTACGTTGTCATGGTGAGCTCGGCCTGCACGACCGGTCCTCCACGCCCCACCGCCAACCCACAGTCACACCGGGCGAGGTAGTGGAGCGGATCGAGCAGATGCTCCGAACCCACAAGTGGTCCGCAGGACGGATCGCCTTCGAACTCAGCCAAACTGGGTGCCTCGAGCAGCAGATCAGAGGGATTCGGCACCGTCTACCGTCACCGCGTGAACACCGTCGCTAGCGCGAGGGCCGCCTCACGCCGGGCTTTTCCGCTGTCGTCGAACGGGTGGCGGACGAACTCGTGGATCATCCCCAGATACCGGGACACCGTCACCGGGACGCCCGCCTTCTCCAGGCGCCGCCCGTACTCCTCGCCCTCGTCGCGCAGCGCGTCGAACTCGGCGGTGACGATCAGCGCCGGCGGTAGACCGGTCAGGTCGGACGCCAGCAGCGGCGAGACGCGGGGGTCCAGCTTGTCCTGTTTGTTGGTGAGGTAGTTGTCCATGAACCAGTGCTGGGCGGTGCGGCTGACGTTGCCGAATCTCCCTGCGAAGGCCTGGATGCTGTGGTTGGCCCTGCGGAAGTCGACGTCCGGATAGATCAGCAGTTGGAAGACCAGTGCCGGTCCGCCGAGGTCGCGTGCGAGCCGTGCGACGACAGCCGCCAGGTTCCCGCCCGCGCTGTCGCCGCCAACCGCGATCCGTGCCGGGTCTCCTCCGACGTCGCCCGCGTGCTCGGCGACCCAGACCGTGGCGGCGAGGCAGGCCTCGGGTGCGGCGGGGAACTTGTGCTCGGGAGCCAGCGGGTATTCCACCGCGACCACGACACAGGTCGCGCCGTTGGCCAGGCTGCGGCACAGGCCGTCATGGGTGTCCAGGTCGCCCACGACGAAACCGCCGCCGTGGAAGTACACCAGCACAGGGAAGGGGCCGGTGCCGCTGGGAGTGTAGATACGCACCGGGATCGGACCGGCTTTGGTGACGATCCGTCGGTCCTCGACCGCCGCAATGGGTTCCGGCTCGCCCAGGAGGGCGATCTGCCGACGCCAGCCCTGCCGCGCCTGCTCAGGGGTGAAGGTGTGCAACTCGCCGACGTTCGCGGCGGCCAGGCGGTCCAGGTAGGCCTGGACCTGCGGGTGCGGGGAGCCGAGTGACGCTGTCGTGTCAGTCATGGGTCTATGCTCCGACTTGAAGCGAAGTTCAAGTCAAGGGGCGGTTTCATGACCCTGCTCGATATCGCCGAGGTGGCCGAACGGTCCGGACTGGCGCCGTCGGCGCTGCGTTACTACGAACGGCGGGGCCTCATCGCCTCCGAGGGCCGCAACGGACTGCGCCGCACCTTCCGCTCCGAGGTGCTGGCCCGCCTGTCCCTGGTCGCGTGTGCCCGTGCCGCGGGTTTCACCCTCGCCGAGATCGCCCGGTTCGTGACCGCCACCCCCGACGACACCGAACTGCGCGTCCACTTGGCGGCCAAGGCTGAGCAGTTGGACACTGAGATCGACCGGCTCACCCGTATGCGCGACAGTCTCCGCCACGCCGCCGTCTGCACCCGTTCCCCCCTGGTCGAATGCCCCGACTTCAAGCAGGCCATCTCCGACGACCCGGCCAGCTGACACCAACTCCATGACCATCGCACTTGGATCGCGCAAGGCATCCTCGCCGCCGTCTTCCTGGGCTCTGGAGCCCTGCTTGTGACACCCGTCGCGACCGGATGTCAGAAAGCACCACTGCTCGCTCTACAACGGAGCCTTGGAGGAACGCCGCGACGCCTACGCGCGAGGGGCTTGCCCAGGGGCCGGGCCGCAGTTCAGTAACTGATCGTTTCAGAATGATCGCGAGAGTCGCCGCAGGCAGATGATTGAGCAGGCGAGTTCGAGCAGCCCCTGGTGAAGGTCCGCCCGGCGCTCGTACCGGATGCGCAGGCGCTTGAACTGGTGCAGCCAGGCAAACGCACGCTCCACCACCCAACGCACCTTGCCCAGACCGGATCCGTGGGCGACGCCACGTCGGGCGATCACGGGCTTGATTCCGCGCTTCCACAGCATGCGCCGGTACTTGTCGAAGTCGTAGCCCCGGTCGGCGTACAGCCGCTTGGGCTTGCGGCGGGGACGTCCTCGTAGCCCCCGGATCGGAGGGACCGTGTCCAGCAGGGGCAGGAGCTGGGTAACGTCGTGCCTGTTGCCTCCAGTGAGCGTGACGGCCAGCGGGGTGCCGTGGCGGTCGACGATCAGGTGGTGCTTGGAGCCGGGCCTGGCACGGTCGACGGGCGAAGGGCCAACGTGATCCCCCCTTTGAGGGCCCGGATGTGTGAGCCGTCCACGGCGCAGTCGTCCAGGTCCAGTAGACCGACTCGGCGCAGTTCGGTCAGTAGTGCAGCGTGCAGGCGGGGCCAGACGCCCGCCTCGGTCCAGTCCCGCAGCCTGCGCCAGGCCGTCACGCCGGAACAACCAACGACCTGACTCGGTACGTCGCGCCAAGCGACGCCCTTGCGCAGGACGTAGACGATGCCAGCCAGCGCGACCCGGTCGGGTACCGGGAGCCGCCCGGGATGGCGGTGCCGGCGCGCGGGCCGTGCTGGCAGCAGAGGGGCTATCTGATGCCACAGCTCGTCGGGGACAAGGTTCGTGGTCATGATCCGGAAGCATGCCAGAGAACCCAGTTGAGCCCTTCGGGTCTCCTCGACATACTCCCCGAATGGCCAACACCGGAACCGAAGAAGCCGCAGAGCAGGGATGGGACGGACCCTGGTACCGCGTCCGAACGGACCGGTTCGAGGCGTCGTTCCTGCCCAACGCCGACGAACCGCTGGACAGCGTCTGCAACGTCGACGTCGAGGTCCAGATGACAGCGGACGGCTCACGCTGGAGCGCGACCGTGTTCACGCTAGCCGAGGTCCAACGCATCATGGCGAGGTGGTCCCGAACTGGCGAGGCGCTGGGCGGCCGATACTTCTGGTGCTCCGACGGCCTCATCGTCCGGGAACCCGGCATCGACAGCATGACCCAAGTGCTGGTCGGCCTCCTCGATGACGGCGACTTCACACAAGTCCTCCAGCGGCTCGACGACGAAAAGCCGTCCGACGCTTCATTCTGAAACGATCAGTAAGGCTTGGGCACAGCGACATCCTTCCCACCCGCCCGACAGGGCAAGCCAGTTCAGATGTCACCCGATCGTGCGGCAGACCCCTGGCCGAGTTTGCGGGGGCGGGTGGTGGCCGTCTGGATGACGAAGTCCTCGTCGTCAGGGCTGAGTTGGCGGGGACGGCCTGCCGTCCACTGAGACATCTCACGATGCCAAGTCGTCAAGCTGCCGTGGCCAGTTGGAAGGGGAACGCGACGTGCTCGTCGAACAGTTGGCTGGTCTGGTAGAGCTGACCGATCATGCGGTTGAACCAATGCCACGAAGTTAAGGCTGGCCCGGCGTCGTCAAGAGCGTTCTTGGCTGGAGGGTTGAGTGTCGGGCGGCATCTAGTCGGTGGTGAGTGTTGTAGGTGGCGTTAGCGACCTTGTTGAGGAGTCCTTCGCGGGTCCAGCGGCCGAGCTGGACGCAGAAGCTGTCGTAGCGGGTGGTGATCCCGAGAGCTGCGGCGAGGTCGCGGGCGTGCCAGACCCGGCTGGGTTCGGTGCGAATGATCTGCAGGACCTGGTTGCGTTGTCCGCCGTGTCCCGTGGGTCGGGCTGAGGCCAGCTGAGTTCGAAGTACAACAGTGAGGCTGGTGACATTTTGGCTTTTCAGGGGGTGCCCGCTGGTCGGATGCGCCGGATAGCGCGAGGTCGGGGACTTCACTTTGCGTGCGCTGGTGCGTGCCCGTCTGGGCGGCAGGAGGGCCGTCCGGACTGCTGCCGCCAGGCCCTGACTGTTTGTCCGTTCCGGCACGATGTGATCGGCGCGGATGACGTGGTCGCGGGCAGCGTGGAGAGCGACGGTGAAGCTGGCCCGGTCGGGGTCGGCTCCGGGAAGCGACTCGACGGCGTCGATCATGGCCATCCGCAGCACTTGGTAGAGGGTGAGCAGGGCCCAGACCTCCTGCTCGAGGCCGCGTGGATCCTGGGAGCGCAGGACTCGTCCGGTCAGCAGCGTGTGCCGCAGGGAGTAGTAGTCGCCGGCACCTACACCCCGCTGGCGGTACTGCTGCTCCCCGAAGACCGGCAGTGGGTGTTGTTGGCCCTGGTGTGGGCTGGCGCCCTGGCTGGCATTGCCTTCCGCATCCTGTGGATCGGGGCTCCCCGGTGGCTGTACACCCCCTGCTACATCGCGCTCGGCTGGGTGGCCGTCTTCAACCTGCCCGACTTCGCGCGAACCGGCGGCACCGCGGTCGTCGCACTTGTCATCGCCGGTGGTCTGCTCTACACCGCGGGCGCCGTCGTCTACGGACTCAAGCGCCCCAACCCGTCACCGGCCTGGTTCGGCTTCCATGAGGTCTTTCACGCCCTGACCATCACCGCCTTCACCGCGCAATACACCGCCATCCAGCCACATGACGGCGTGCTGGGCATGCCGAACTGCAGGACGCGCGGGCGGGCCCTGGCCGCACACGGTCAGGGAGATGCTGGCGGGCGCGGCGGGCCGCGGGTTCCGGGTCCTTGCTGGGGTGGCCGCCTTCTGAAACGGTCGGCTCCTTCCCACGCGGAGAGGGGAAAGGCCTGGATGCTGGCGCTTTTGGGCGATGCGGCGGATGTCCGAGGCCGGATTCGTGGGGGAGGGGGGCAAGGATGGCGGCATGCGGAAACACTGGGCGTGTCAGTTCCGGGGCAGCCCGGGGCACGATGATGTTGAAGCCGTGGCCGAGTTGGAGGGGATGCCGCGGCAGGTCCTGGTACGGCCGTGCCCCGATGCAGGTGGGCTGGTGGATGGGTTTGTTCTGAATAACGTCGATGTGCCGGCGCGGATTGCCGTCTACTTCTGGGTGCGGCGTGGTGAGCCCGATTCGGTTGCCGCCTATCTGCTGGAGCTGTTGGCCGAGGTCTGCCCGAGGGAAAGTTCTTGAGTCCGCGGTGGATGAGTGGATGCACCTGCCCCCAGGCACGTGCGGGTCCGGCGTAGAGCAGGCCGGACCTGGGCTGTCGTGCATCGTGGAGGGGACAGTCGAGCTGCGCGGCGCCGTCTAAAAGGGTCCGGATCACCGAGCGGAAGAGGCGTTTCGGTGGCCCGTTTCCGACCTTGCTCCGGGGAAGGACCCCCAGTTTGTGAGAGGTCTTGCGCGCCGCGTCGACCCCGGGGGGAACCGACGGCGGAACTCTCGCAGATGAGAGCTGCCGAACGTGACCGCCTACCGCCGTGCCGCCGTCGGCACTGCTTCGGCGGCCGGGGCGTCGCGCAGGCCCAGGCGTAGGTGCTCGACATGGAAGAGGGCCTGTTCCAGAAGCTCGGCAACGTGGTTGTCGTAAAGGGCGTACACGATGGAACGACCCCGGCGCTCACCGGTGACGAGCCCGAGATTGCGCAGCAGGCGGAGCTGGTGGGAACAGGCGGAGGCTTCCATGCCCACGGCCTCGGCGAGGTCGCCGACCGCGCAGGGGCCTTCCTGGAGGCGGGCCAGGATGTACAGCCGCGAGGGGGTGGCCAGGGCCTGGAGGGTGGCGGCGACGTCGGTGGCCCCCGCCGTGTCCAGGCGCTCGCGAGGGGTGGCGTGGTTCTTGTCGTCGGCTCCGTGACCCATGCCGCCCATCCTACCGGTCACATGTGAAGACCTGTTCATATGTTCTTGTACCGTGGATGTGTCGCCGCCTTCCGCCCCTGAGAGGGTTGTTCTGTCATGCCTTCCGACCTGATACAGCGGCCCGAACAGGCTGCCGTTGCCGCCTCGCGTACGGCGCCCAAGCGCCGGACCCGGATCTTCGCCCTGACCGAGGCCCGCTGGGCCGCCGCGGCGCTGGTGCTGTTCCTGATCGCGCTGCCGCTCCAGCTGACCGGCGCCCCCGCCTGGGCATGGGGCCCTCTCTATGCCGCCGCCTACGTCACCGGGGGGTGGGAGCCGGCCTGGGCGGGGCTGACGACGCTGCGGGAGAAGACCCTGGATGTGGACCTGCTGATGATCCTGGCCGCCATCGGCGCGGCCTCGATCGGGCAGGTGATGGACGGCGCTCTGCTGATCGTCATCTTCGCCACCTCCGGCGCCCTGGAGGCCCTGGCCACCGCCCGCACCCAGGACGCGGTGCGCGGTCTACTCGACCTCGCACCCACCACGGCCACCCGGCTGGCCGACGACGGGAGCGAGTCGACGGTCCCGACCGGGGACCTGGTGGTCGGGGACACTATCCTGGTCCGCCCCGGCGAGCGGGTCGGCGCGGACGGCCGTGTCGTCACCGGGGCCAGCGAGGTGGACCAGGCCACCATCACCGGGGAGCCGCTGCCGGTCGCGAAGGAGGCCGGGGACGAGGTTTTCGCCGGCACCCTCAACGGGACCGGCGCCCTGCGGGTGAAGGTCGAACGCGACGCCTCGGATTCGGTGATCGCCCGGATCGTGGCCATGGTCGAGGAGGCTTCCGAGACCAAGGCGCCCACCCAGCTGTTCATCGAGAAGGTCGAGCAGCGCTACAGCCTCGGCATGGTCTTCGCGACCCTGGCCGTCTTCCTGGTCCCCCTTGCGTTCGGCGCGGACCTGACCGGCTCGCTGCTGCGAGCGATGACCTTCATGATCGTGGCTTCGCCGTGCGCGGTGGTCCTGGCGACGATGCCGTCGCTCCTCTCGGCGATCGCCAACGCCGGACGCCACGGCGTCCTGGTGAAGTCCGCCGTCGTCATGGAGCGCCTCGGGCAGGTCGACGCGGTCGCACTCGACAAGACCGGCACCCTTACCGAGGGCACCCACCGCGTCACCGACATCCGCCCCCTGGACGGCTCCGGCCTGACCGAGGACACCCTGCTGGCACTCGCGGCTGCCGCCGAGCACCCCAGCGAACACCCCCTGGCCCGCGCGATCGTCGACGCCGCCCGCACCCGCGGCCTGGCCATCGCCGACATGCGGGACTTCACCTCCACTCCCGGCGTCGGCGTCACGGCCACCGTCGACGGCCACACGGTTGGGGTCGGCGCACCCGCCCGCCTCCTCGACGGCAACGGCGACACCGGCTCGGCCCGCGCCGCCGAGGCCGCGGCCGGCCGCATGGAGGACGGCGGCCGCACGGCCGTCGTGGTCCTGCGCGACGGCGCCCCGGTCGGGTTGCTGGGCATCGCCGACCGGCTGCGTCCCGACGCCGCCGCGACCGTCGCCGCCCTGACCGTGCTGACCGGCAGCCCCCCGGTGCTGGTGACGGGCGACAACCCGCGCGCCGCCGCTCGTCTGGCCGCCGAGGTCGGCATCACCGGCGACGATGTCCATGCCGCTCTCCTGCCCCAGGACAAGGTCGAAGCCGTACGGCGCTTGGAGGCCCGGGGGTGCAAGGTGCTGGTCATCGGCGACGGCGTCAACGACGCCCCCGCCCTGGCGGCCGCCCACACCGGCATCGCCATGGGCCGCGCCGGATCCGACCTTGCCCTGGAAACCGCCGACGCCGTCATCGTCCGCGACGAACTCGCCACCGTCCCCACGGTCGTGAGCCTGTCGCGAGCGGCCCGGCGCCTGGTGGTGCAGAACCTGGTCATCGCCGCGGTGTTCATCTCCGGCCTGGTCATCTGGGACCTGACGGGCCACCTGCCGCTGCCGCTCGGTGTGCTCGGCCACGAGGGCTCGACCGTCATCGTCGGCCTCAACGGGCTGCGTCTGCTGCGGGATGCCGCCTGGACCCGCGCCGCGAAGGACACGCGGTGAGTCGCCGCGCCAGGAAGGCCGCCCCCCCCTTCGGGGGCGGCCCGGCCTACCGTCACCGTCTGCCGTGGCTGCTGCTGCGGCATCCCGGCCAAGGTGCCGCACCTGGACCACGAAGCCCAGCTCACCGACCTGCGCACCCAGCTGGCCACAGTCGCGATGGTCCGGCGAACCGACTGCCTGGACGCGTGCGAGCGCGCCAACGTGATCGTCATCCAGCCTTCCGCCGAAGGCCGCAAGGCAGGCGGACGCCCGGTCTGGCTCGGCCAGGTCAACGACCCCGGCGCCGCTGTCGACATCACCGCCTGGGTCAAGAACGGCGGCCCCGGCCTCGCCGACCCGCCCGACATCCTCGACCTCTACACCTTCCAGCCTTCCCGACGCGTCCGCCACGAACTCGAAGACTGACCGGCGCCGGCCGGGATGCTGTCGCATCCGGCCGCACACTCATTCCCCGTCGTCGTCGAGCTCGACCACGTCCGGGTCGCGCAGCGGGCTCAGGCCCTGGCGCGGGGTGGAGGCAGTGAAGCTGTAGCGGCCCAGGACGTGAGGTTCTTGAACTTCGAAGAGGAGGGGCGGGCGACATCATCGCTGATCTCGTGGCCCTCGGCACGCAGCTGAGCCACCGCGGCGTCGATGTACTTCGTCGTCCAGAGCACGACGGCGTTCAACACCAGTCCCAGCGAAACAGGTCTTTCATTCCGTCCCGGTATGCCTGGTGCCGCGCTTGCCGTGGCAGATGCCCCGGCCGAGGGCGTGGCGGGACTCCTGGACGGACAGCTGCTTGCCCATCTGACGGCGGGCGGTGCCACGCTCCGGAAGACTCCGGTCCCGGGTCAGTGATCCGGGACCGGAACCGGGTGGCCTGGCAACTGCACCTGCCGGGCCATACACCCTAGACGTTGCGTCAGCGAGCCGATGCCCCTACCGGCGCCTCTACCGTTCCCCTGCCAAGTCCCCTACCGGCACCTGCGCCCGTTCGCGATTCATGCAGGTCATACGCCTTGACCGAGCCCAACCAGCCGTCTCGACAACCCTCTTCCGTATCTGTTCTGCCCCCCGTGGTTGTGTAGGGGGGTGGGGGTGGGCGCAGAACACAGATCAGGGAGGGGAGGGAAGAGGGCCGGGGGTTCGCCTGGTGACCTCGCGCGTCGGGCGGCCGCCCTCCGCGCTCGCGCCGGACAGGGCCGGCCGGGGCAGCGGTCCAGGCAATGGGTGGGCGGTGTCGGGAAGGCCCCGGGGTGGGTCCTGTCGGTACCGGGCCGGTTACGTGCACCCGTTCGGCTGACACGGACTTCGGGCTCTGTCTCGTTGCTCACGGCATGACGATGCAGGACGTATCGAGCATGCCCGGCGGCGCCGGGCCAGCCCCACCCGTAGGGTCTCCGTCGCCTTACAACAACGTTCAAGCCCGCCTTGCGCTGCGGGGTCTGCTGGAGGATGTCCTCGCCCGCTTGCCGCTCCTGCACCCCCTTGCCCAGCCAGGCCGGACACCCCAGATCCCCAGGGCTCCGTACACAGCAGAAGCGGCTGCTGGTCAGGAAGGGGTGAGGCGACCCGGCATCGGAGGGGGAGTCGGTGTTGGGCCGCAACGCCGGCCTGCATCAGCGAGAACGCCGGCGCCACGCGGACGTGGCACAGAGGGGAGGGCCCGAAGTGGATCCCCAGACTTCGGGCCCCCGATCGGCGCACAGTCTCCAGAGCGTTGATCCCGCGCGCCGATCCGCTCAACGACGCGACGTCAGGTACGAGACGATGCACCGGCCTTCCCGCGGGCAGACGAGTGGGTTCTCGCCGTTGGCGACTGCCCACGGGCGAGTCACCGCCCTGGCGGTAGTCGGCTGCGGGACGATTCGGGCGTCACGTCGCCTCTCGCTTTTCGGACTCGGCGAGGGTGGCTCTCTGCCGTCGTGGTCAGCGACGGCAGGACCAGGCGGTCGCCTCTCCACGTCAGGGCGACCGCCTGCAAGGCCGTCACGCCCAGCATCGCCTGTCCCGGCCACTTCCGGGGACAGACGGCGGTGTTGCTTTCGTTGAGGCTGCCCGCTCGCTGATGCTCACCGCTGAGAGGGTGGGCACGAGGCGCGCCCGGGGACCGATGATCTCCCCTGCCACTGCACTGACACCCACCTCATCCATTTCCCAGCTTGGTCAGTGAGTAGAGGAGAGAAGGGGGTTGTGACGACCGGGTACCGCCTTCTCTCGGTCGGCCGTGCTGGCCGTGGGGACTGAGCAAGCCGTGGCCGGGGTCGAGCTGGGCGAGCTGACGCTGGCCAAAAACTCTGAGTGGTTCGGCCTGCTGCGAGGCGTGCCAGTACGGCTGGCGGCTGAGAAGAGGCAGGGTGTTCCGTCCCGGCCGCGCGATGAGCAGCTGCTGGACCGGCGTGTTTACGGCGACGACCACGACGACCCCAACCCCGGCCCGCTCCCGCCCGGACCTACGCCGAACTGGTCGGCGGGCCGCGGGCGAAGACGACCGATTGAGCCGCTCGGCTGCTAAAGATTGGGGACTAGCAGGTCGACGGCAGGTCGACGATGGGAGGAATAGCGGTGGCGACGGCAGCACGAAGCTGATCGGGAGCTGAACCACTCGCGTTGCTGAAGGACACCGTGCTGCCGGAGAGTGCCGCACCCTGGAAGCACACCTTGGCGCCGGAGAACGCCGCATTGTTGAAGTACACCGTGCCGCCGGAGAACATCGCACCGAGGAAGTACACCGTGCTGCCGGAGAACCTCGCATTGTTGAAGTGCACCGTGCCGCTGGCGAACACGGCGCTGTCGAAGGACACTGTGCCGCTGGCGAACACGGCGTTGTCGAAGGACACTGTGCCGCCGGAGAGCGTGGCGCCGCTGAAGGACACTGTTCCGTCGGAGAATGTGGCGCCGCTGAAGTCCATGTCGCCGTCGATGGCGACGCCGGTGAGGTCGAGGTCGCAGCCTTGCCAGGAGCGGTGGGTTCCCTGGGGGCGTCGGTAGTGGTCGCCGATGAGGCGCAGGATCGTGTGACGGACCTTGCGAAAGGCCAGGTAGCGGTGGTGTTCCACTTGGTGGGCGGGGTCGTTGCCGGGGTCGGGGGTGAAGGGGAGCTGGAGGTAGGCGCACAGGACGTCGATGCAGGTCTGGCGCAGGCTGTCGTCGGCGAGTCCGGCCAGGGCGTGCACTGCGCCGAGGCGGACCGCGGCGGATTCCTCACCGAGTTGGCCGACGGCGGTGGTGAAGCGTTCGGTGTGCAGGCGGGTGGCTTCCCGCAGGGCTCCGTCCTCGTCGACGCGCTGGCGCCGGTAGGCCACCACCAGGGCGACCAGGGCACCGGCGCCGGCGACCACCCCGAAGGACAGTTTCACCAGGTCGAAGAGGGTATTGGAGTCGATGCGGTGCTCGGGCTTGAGCCCACGGACGCTGAGCAGGTCCCATCCGGTGTAGAACACCCAGGCCGCCACCAGGACCGCCACGGTGAAGGCCAGGGCGAGGACCAGACCGACCGGCCACAGCCGCACGACACTGCTTGCCTGCCCGGCAAGCCCGAATGATCAGCTACACCACCACAGGGGACATGACCTTCGGCGACGGGCCAAACGGAGACTCGATCAGTGCAACCCTTTAACCATTACCGCGTACAGCGGTGAGTCGGCGAACGGCTGCTGCTCACCGACCTTGGTATAGCCCCAGGAATCGTAGAGGTCTTGGACTTTGGGGTGAGTGACGTCGACCAGGAGCACGGCGAGATCTTCCGGGCGCTCTGAGAGCAGCGCCTCGTGCAGGCGCTCAGCTATGCCTTGCTTGCGCCATCCGGGCCGCACCAAGACCTCGGAGACGGCGAAGGTTGCGCTGTAGCCGTTGTTCGGCTCGTAGCTCGTGGAGCGCCACCACTCACGGCCGGGTTGGAGAGGCGCGCCGTAGGCGAAACCCGTCGGCTCCTCCTCGTCGAAGCCGACGACGCACGTGAAGCCCTCCATGTTCGACCAGTGGTTGGCGAACCAGGGGAAGCGCTGGTTGAACTCCAGGTCCATGGCATCGGCGTAAGCGTCAGCGTGGACATCGACCAGCATCTCCGTGAAGTCGGCCGGAAGTTCTCCGTGGCGGTACTGCCGCAGGTTTATCACGCTGGTCACGCTCGACTCCATTCATCTCGCATTCGGTCCGCCCAGTCCCGGGCGTACGTCGTGGACGGCGCCATGCTGAAGAGATCCCGGTGGAAGTCTCCGATCAGCGTGCGCATCCGTCCAGGCAGTGGGGAGCCCTCCATGAGGGCGAAGACGCTGGCAGCCGTCTTTGTGGCTTGCTCGGGCTCGCCTTGGCGGAGCTGCGCAAGCGCGAGCTGGCAGGTCGCCAGGGCACGGTTGCGTCGAAACGCGTCGGGGATTCTGGCGAGCGCCTGGTGCGCCCTGGCTTCAGCGTTGGCGTGCAGTCCGCTGTGGTTGAGGATGATCGCGGCGAGGTGGTCGAGCTCGGCTGCTCCGTAGAAGGCTGTCCACCGCGGGTGGTCTACCTCTCCGGCCTTGCGGAGCGTGGTCTGCGCTGTCCCAAGGGAGCGCTGGGCTGCTCTCGTATCGCCGAGGGTTGCGTGAGCCAGGGCGACGCGGACGCCGCCCATAGAGCCGAAGAACGGGTCTCTGCGGGCGGCCGGGGACGCTTCGGCGGCCTGAGCCGCAGCGAGTTGCTCGGGCCAGTTCCGCCGCTGGTAGGCGAGCATGGCCATGTTGACCCACACGCGCATACCGGTTGACGGGTCCTGCGAGAGGCCGGCGAATGCGGTCGACTCGTGCAAGTAGTTCTGTGCGCGGTCGAGGTCCCGAAGGTCAATGCAGGACCAGGCGGCGATGGTGGTGTATTCCGCGGCAAGGGCGTATAGGGCTCGGCGTACTCGCTCGCTCGCGTTTCGCTGCTGCAGTGCCAGTACGTCGGCGCGGCCTCGGAGGGCGGCTGCGGCCAGGCCGGCATGGCCGCCCTGGTGGTCGTCTGCTTCGACGAGCCGGTTCATGTTGGCAGCGACACGCGACACGTCGGACATGCCGACAGAGCGGCGCTGCTTGACGATCGGTAGTGCTGCGGCGGCTGTTCCGGTGGTTGAGGCGATGAAGTTGCGGCGCCGCACTGGGTCCTCCGGGGGGTCTTGCATGGAGCGTGGTGCGCTGAACCCTAATTCCTCTACCCGGCAGCCGAATACGCGCTCTAGTGCAGCGCACGTACGACCGATGGGGCGGCTGTGCCTGCCGCTGAGCAGGTTGCGGACGGTGCGTGACGATATTTCACCGGGACGGCCGGTGATTTCCAGCAGTGCTTTGTTGAGCTGACCTGCCAGCTCGTCCTGCGTGAGGCCGAGTTCCTGCATCCGGCCTTGAAGGATGAGGTTCGCTCCCATGCGCCGACGGTAGTCCTGCCGTCACCGTGCGACCTAGCCCCGAGGTAATGCGAATGCAAAGTCTTCCGGTTGGGGGCCCGCACGCAACCGGAACCCTTCCTGTTCTCCTCCGCTCAAGGCTCGTTGACTGGACGCGAACCACCGAGCCGACATCTGGTGCAGCCGGTGACCGTGAGCCCGATGTGCGGGCCGAGAGGACGAGGACGTGATGACGACAGCCGTACAAACGCCTCGCGATGTCCGCTACCGCGACGGGGACGTCATGGGTGTGAGCTTCGAGATTGCGTGCCGCGGTGACGGAACCCCGCCGAGCCCCGAGGATTGCGCGTGGGTAGGAGTCATGCGCCGCATCGCCATGGCACGCCTGCGGTACCGCGGGCTGGACGTCCTCCAGGACGACGTGGGCTTCATCGTCTCCGAACTGCTCACGAACGCGATCCTCCACAGCGGAACCACCACGGTCAGCTTGACCATGGTCGTGCAGGACGGCGGTCTGTGCCTCTCCGTCGCGGACGGTATTCCGGGCGGGCCGCCCCCGGTGCTGAAGGCGGCTGGCACCGACGCCGAGTCGGGGCGCGGCCTCGCTCTCGTCGATGCTCTGGTGAAGAAGAACGGCGGCACATGGGGAACTAACGACATCGGGGCTACGACCTGGTGCCGTCTCGTCATCCCGTCCGGGGATCAGTTATGAGCGACCCCGCGATCCCGCGCATGCCCGTGCCTGATTGGGCGCCGCCGTTGGACCCCGAAGATTTGGACTCAGTGCTGACCAAAGTCCGGGGGTGGCAGCCCTTCCACGGTGAATCGCTCCTCGACGACGTTGGGGCGGTCCTCGACGACGTCACCCCCGCCAAAGATGCCCTCGACGACCACGACCTGCGGCTCCGCGGCCATCTGATGCAACTCATCGCGATTGCCGTCGCTACGGAGGCCGGTCAGAAGGACCCGGAAGCGGAGCAACTGATCGAGCGGGCGGGCCGGTTATGCACCGAAGTGATGCCGAGCGACCATCTGCAGGCCGTGGGGCATCTGCGCCGGATGGCCTGGGCGGTCAGCGAACTCCACGAACGCCTTGGCGCGATCAAGTGCCTGCGGGAGGCGGCCTGATGCTGGGTCCCCTGCTTCCGTACAACCCGCCCGCTCCATCGAGAGAGACGTATCGCTTCATGCCTTCCACCGCAGCCGGTCCGGCCGTAGTCCCGTACGTCATCCAGCGGTTAGGGGAGGAGGTGGCGCCCGACAACCTGGTCATCAGGCGCACTGTGCCGGGCCGAAGCCGACTCCTCTACCTCGACGAAGATCCCCGGGACCGTGATCCCCGCGGTGTGCTGTACGCGCGGGTCGGCTGGAACCCACTGGGTGCGGACGGGATGCCGACCGGGGAACCGCAGTGGAAGTTCATGCACCCGCACCGGCAGATGATGACCATGCAGACCCTGCGGTGCCAGGTGTGCACGCAGCCGGCCAGGGCGAAGATCGGCTTCATCTTCCTTGCGGGGCCCAGGGACGAGGACCCCACCCAGACGGAGATTCTGACGAACCAGCCTCCGGTGTGCGCCCGGCATGTGCGCACCGTTGCAGCGCTGTGCCCGCACATGGAGAAGCAGCCGATGGTGTTCCTCGCCCAGAGCGCCCCCATGTACGGCGTGAGCGGAGTTCTCTACGGCCGTCTCGCCCGTGGGGGCCTGCACGTCGTCGCCCGACCGGACATCGCCGTGCCCTACGGGAACCCGGACCTGGCCACGTTCCTTGCCTCGCAGATGGTCCGTCGGCTCTCGAGCTTCCGCGTCCTGGACCTGGGCGAGCTCCTCAAGGAGCTCGGGATGGCCGCATAGACCCTTGCCTGGTGACCAGGATGGACCTGGCACCGGCGGCAGGTAAGGCGCTTGGTGCGGGGAGCTGACTCCGGCCGTTGCTCACGGCCCCGGGACACGATCCACGCCGAGTGATCTCCGAGATTCATATGTTCCGAACCGACTCGAAGGAGCGCTTGTGACCACCTCCGTTACGCAGCCCACCGCCGCCCGCCCGTGGGGCGCGAGCCGACTCGCGCCGTACCCCTCGTCCGTTCACCGCCCGCATGCCACGGTCGCCATCGACCCCGCCACCCAGCTCGGGATGTTCCGCGATCGGGCCGGTCAGGTGGTCGAGATGGGCAAGCACGGCACCAGTTCCGGCACTGAGACGTCAACAACCACGAACTCGGACTCGGCGAACGACCAGGGCAGCGACCAGGACAGCCAACAGGACTGATGTCCATGACCGAGAAGGGGCCGGTACTGGTGGCCACCGAGGCGGATGATGTCACCGCCGACATGGTGATCACCGAACTCAACCGGTGCGACGTGCCTGTGGTGCGATTCGACCCTGCCGATATTTGTCAGGGCCGTCTGACGGTCTCGGCTCGGTTCGGTACCTGCTCGGCCTTCGTGGCTGGGCAGGTACGCACTCCGTCGAGAAGCGTCGACCTCACGCAGGTGCGTTCGGTGTACTGGCGTCGCCCCGTCTGGCCCCAGTTCGCCCATCTGAGTGATGACGATGCCCGGTTCGCCGCCGCGCAGGTCCGTTATGGACTCGCCGGCACCCTGTACGCGCTCGATGGCCCGCTCTGGGTCAACAACCCGCTTTGCAACGCGGCGGCTGACTACAAGCCCGCTCAGCTCGCCGCCGCCCAGAGGCTCGGTCTCGCTGTCCCGCCTACGCTCGTCACCAACGACCCCGGCGACGCCCGCGAATTCATCAGTGCCCACGATCAGGTGATTTACAAAACGCTGCGCTGGACGCCGTACCAGCAGGACGGAGTCCCGGTCACCGGATGGGCAGAACCGGTGACCGCCGACGAGATCGACGAGAGCGTACGAGTAGCCCCGCACCTCTTCCAGGCGCGTGTGCCCAAGGTCGCCGACGTCCGGGTGCTCGTGGTCGGCCGGCGGCTGTTCGCGGTCCGGATCGACTCCGACCTCCTTGACTGGCGCAAGGACTACTCGGCGCTGGCCTACAGCGTGGTCGATCTGCCCGACCGGATAAGCCGGGCCCTTCTGGCTTACCTGGAGCACTACGCGTTGGTGTCCGGGAGCTTTGACCTCGCCGTCGATGCGGCCGGGGAGTACTGGTGGCTGGAGCTGAACCCGAACGGCCAGTGGGGATGGCTTGAGGAGAAGACCGGACTGGGGATGTCCGCCGCATTTGCTGATCTGCTGACACGAGGAGATACCGCATGACCGAGATGGAATCCGAGCGGCAGGCTCTCGCCGAAAGGCTGGTCGAGGCAGGTGTGCTCGTCACGCCGGCGTGGCGCCACGCGGTGGAAGCCATCCCGCGCGAGATGTTCCTGCACCCCGGCGTGTTCCTTCCGCAGGACAAAGGGCGGTGGCGCCCGGTCACCTCGCTCGGCACCAACCCGGCCGAGTGGGCAAAGATCGCCTACAGCGACCAGTCGCTGACCACGCAACTCGACGGCCACCTCACCGCCGACGAAGTGAGCGAGCCCGTCACCGGCTCGCCCACCTCGTCATCGACCACCCCGGTCACCGTGCTCAGCATGATCGAAAGCCTGGACATCGAGGACGGACACCGAGTTCTGGAGATCGGGACGGGCACCGGCTACTCGGCGGCCCTGCTGTGCCACCGGCTCGGCGAGGACAACGTGACGACGGTGGAAGCCGACTCCGATGTTGCAGAGCGCGCCGATACAGCGCTGGAAGCAGTCGGCTTCTCGACATGGACCGTCACCGGGGACGGCCTGCTCGGCCATCCCCCCAACGCGCCCTACGACCGGGTGATCGCAACGTGCGCCGTCCGCCGTATCCCCTACTCCTGGGTCCGACAGACCAAGCCAGGCGGCATCATCCTCAGCACCGTGGGTTCCTGGGGCTACGGGACCGGGCTCGCCAAGGTCGTCGTGAACGAGGACGGCAACGCCCGAGGCAGCATCATCGGGGACGCCTCGTTCATGCAGGCTCGCGCACAAGCGATCCTGCCGGTCTCCGGCGACTTGTCCGCCCGCACCGCCTTCGCGGACAGCGAGCGGGCAACCAAACTCCCTCCGACGATTCTGACCAAATGGATGCCGGCCTTCCTCACCCAGCTCGCAGCACCCGGCGCACAGCTCGTCCGAGCTTCGACACACGATGGCGCCCAGCTCCTATACGTCTTCGATCCGGAGAAGGAGTCGTTCGCTGAATTCACAACCGGCAGTGACGGCTGGACAGTCCGCCAGGGCGGACCCGTGGCCCTGTGGGACGCCATCGAACAGGCCCTCACCGCATGGCAGGACGCAGGGAGCCCGGACATCGCAGCTGTACAACTCCAGATCACCAGCAGCTCCCACAGGTACTGGATCGGCGACAACCCGGAACTGCGCTGGGAACACCGCCTCGCCTGACCGCAGGAGGCCAGACACCGCCCCGGGGGCAGTCCGGGGTCGATACCCTTCCGGGAGAGCCACCACCGTTAAGGAACGCCACGATGGACGACGAACCGCTGTCGGATTGGGCCGAGCGCCGCGACGCGAAGATCGGCCGACTCCGTGCCGTCCCCGTCGTCCCCGGCAATGCCCCCAGGGGCGCCCACGTGAATCCCGACGCGCCGCGCGTCATCGAACGGTGGAATGGATACTCCTGGGAGCCCTACGGGTTCGCGGTGAACTTGGACGAGGCGAAGCACCTCCTGCACCCGGAGGCTGCTGGAGATCCGGAGCCGCCCAAGAGGTCGGCGCCCAAGATTCTCGGCAGCGGAAACGGTAGGCACCGCAAGCCGCAGACCCCGCGGTAGGTCGACCGGACTGTCCTATACCGGCCCCGTTCATCGGCTCCCCCCGACGGATGGACGGGGTCTTGCCTGCTCCTCCCTTTCGACGCCGCCACGCTCAGCTGGGCAGTGAGCAGGTTCAGGCGCTGCGCCGCGGTTTCCGCGCCGTCGTCTTCGTGGCTGCCGACGACGACTGCGGCAGTGCTTCTTCGCCAGAAATAGCTGCTCCAACTGCCCTTTCAGGGAGCCCGGAAGATCTTTTCGTGGAGGATTACGATGCCCTTCTGGTCCGTGCGCATCTTCAGCTCGGTACCCGTGGTGATCGTCTGGGACAATCGGAACATCCACAGGACGGCCGGACTACATCAGGGCGCGGCTGACCACGATTGGCTCACCAACTTTTCAACTCCCGTCCTCTTCACCCGATCTGAACCCTGTCGAGGACGTTTGGTCGCTGCTGCGGCGAGGCCCATAGCCAACACCGCGTTCACTGACCCCGAACACCTTGAGCGCGCCTTCCGTCGCAGACCGGCACACATCCAGCGCCACCCGACCTCATCAACGACGGCCTCGCCGAAACCGGCCTACACATCACTGCACATCCGACACCAAGGGAATCAGTAGTGGTCCTCGGCCTCGCCCCATCACCTCTGCCAGGTCGGTCCCGATGCCGTCTACTGCCCGCTCCGCCTCCGCTGCCAAGAGGGTGCCGATGCCGTACCGCTTCTCAACGCCCGAGCCGGTGCTGACCTCAACCCCCTCCAGGCAGCGCCTTGTCCAGGTTCAAGCAGTCCCGATCAGCGAGGGCTGACGTGAGCCGACGTGACCACCACCGACCGCCGGGCAGATGCTCCCGCTCGTCCTGCTCTCCACGAGTAGAAGGCTCACCACGTGATCCATGAGAAAACGCCCGCGTTTGTCGACGAGCCACGGAAGGGGGCGAATCGCCAGCCGATCTCCTGGGAGCGGCGGCTGCGGCACTTCGGGCACGTCGGGCGCCCGCCTACGTCCGTGCGTGACCGTCTGGTCGTGCCGTTTCCCGAACCCGGGTCACGGCTTTGGCGCATGCTCGGGCTGTCCCCAGTAGCCGCGTGCCGGCTGGCGCGCTGGTCGCAATGGGGTGGGCCGCTGCTGGTGGCGCTCCTTGCCGGGCTGCCTCGCTTTTGGCGTCTGGGCAGCCCGCGGGCGGTCGTGTTCGACGAGACGTACTACGCCAAGGACGCCTGGTCGATGCTGCGGTTCGGCTACGAGGGCACCTGGCCGAAGGGCCAGATATCCGACCCGCAGATCCTCGCCGATCCGCAGGTGATCCCGCTCTCCGACGCCGGGTCCTTCGTCGCGCACCCGCCGACGGGCAAATGGGTCATCGCCCTCGGCGAGTGGATCTTCGGCCTCACCCCCTTCGGCTGGCGTTTCATGACGGCGCTCCTTGGCACGCTGTCGGTGCTGATGCTGTGCCGAATAGGACGCCGCCTGTTCCGTTCGACACCGCTGGGCTGCCTGGCCGGAGCACTGATGGCGATTGACGGTCTGCACTACGTGATGAGCCGCACCGCTCTTCTCGACCTCGTCGTCATGTTCTTCGTCCTGGCGGCGTTCGGCTGCCTGCTCATCGACCGGGACGGTGCGCGAGACCGGCTCGCGGCAGCTCTACCGGTCGACGAGGACGACCGGGTGCGCCCGGACGGACACACCGGCGACCATGCCGGGACGGGAGCGCGTCCCTGGCGGCTCGCTGCCGGCCTCTGCCTGGGCCTGGCGGCCTCAACCAAATGGAACGGCCTGTACTTCCTCGCCTTCTTCGTGATCCTCACCCTGCTGTGGGACGTCGGCGCTCGCCGCGTAGCGGGCGCGCACCGCCCCTACCGCGCAGTGCTGCGCAAAGACCTCGGCTGGTCGGTGCTGTCCCTCGCCCCGGTCGCTGTCGTGACGTATCTGGCGACATGGACCGGCTGGTTCCTGTCCGACAACGGCTATGGACGCCACTGGGCGGACGCCCGGGGTGGCGCATGGTCGTGGATCCCGGCTCCGCTGCGCAGCCTGTGGCACTACGAGCACGCCGTCTACCAGTTCAATGTGGGACTGAGTACTCCCCACAAGTACCAGTCGAACCCCTGGAGTTGGCCGGTCGTCGGCCGCCCTGTGCTGTTCCACTACCAATCGCCAGCACCCGAGAAAGACGGCTGTCACGCGGCGGCCGGCTGTACACAGGCAATCCTCGCCCTGGGAACACCGCTCCTGTGGTGGTCGGCATGCTGCGCACTCATGTACCTGCTCTACCGATGGGCGCTGCGCCGCGACTGGCGCTCCGGCGCCATCCTCTGCGCGGTGGGCGCCGGCTATCTGCCCTGGTTCCTCTACCAGGACCGCACGATCTTCTCCTTCTATGCGGTCGTCTTCGTGCCGTACCTGTGCCTGGCCGTGACGATGATGCTGGGAGCCCTGCTGGGTCCGGCGGGAGCGACCGACAAGCGCCGCATACGAGGTGCGGTGGCCGCAAGCGTCCTTGTCCTGCTCATCGCCTGGAACTTCATCTATTTCTTCCCGATCTACACCGGACAGACGATCCCGCATGCCGACTGGCTCGCCAGAATGTGGCTCGACACCTGGATCTGAGCCTGGCTACTTGACGTCCTCCCCGCCCTTTAGGGCGGGGAGGACGTCAAAGCCATCACGGATGGGCCGCCCACCCCGGCGAACACGACTGACACTCGCTGGGACTGTGCTGGCGTTGGACTGCGCTGTGGCGCCCCGCATCGTGCCGTGCTGCAGTGCGCGGGCCCCGGCCGGTGTGCTGATGCGCTGGCCGGGCAGTATGTGCCCAGCTATTTACTGCTCGTGAGGGGTCGTCATGCGCTCCAGCCACCGCGCCGCGTCATCCGTGCTGTTCGCCGCCGTGTTCCTGGCAGGCTGTACCCCGGTCGCAGCGGGCGGATCGACGGCTTCGCCGAACGGGACGTCGCCCACGAAGTCTTCGGGAACGGGCACAGGCGGTGGTGCGGACCGGGCTATCGCGGTCGGAGCCGGCCCGCAGGCCACCTACACCGTCCAGAAACAACCTCCGGCCGGAAGCTGCCATTTCCGGTACGAGCAAGGGGAGCCGCTGGAGGACCCGGCGTGCACGCCAGGGGCGATCTCTCCGGCGGTCACGCAGGCGAACCTGAAGTCCACGATCTGCCGCAAGGGCGGCTACACCTCCGGCATCCGGCCCTCCACATCCGTCACGGGCAAGGAGAAGGCGCTGAACGCGGCCTCGTACGGCTATCGGGGCTCCATGCGCGACGCCGAATACGACCACCTCTTATCCGAGGTCGCGACGCTGTGAAGGATTGATTGTCCTGGACCGTTCGTCAGCGGTATGCCGCTGACGAACGCTTCTACTGGTGCGGCTCATCAGCACCGCCGGCATTGGCCCAGACTGGTTTGTCGGCATAGTCGGGTCCATCGCTCGGTGCCAGAGGCGCAAGGTCGAAGGGACGTACTACCCGGCGCCGTGCTATGCGCCAGATCCCTCCCTCGCGCCGGTACTCGTCCTCGTAGGTGCCTCCACCGGCAATCCAGCGGTGGTCGCGGAGTTGGACCAGGACCACGACGTCCGATCGTCCGGTCGCGGCAGCGCCGTCGATTTCCACCGTGTGGTTGGCAGTGGCATGCTGCATGATCGGGAATGCCTGCCACTGCTGCTCGACCGCCGCGCGGATGGCTTCGATCCCCGTGAATATCTGGTCCGAGCTGGTCTCCCACACGGCGTCCGCTGTCCAAATTGCCTCCCAGCGGACTGGGTCGTGGTGGTCGGCACCCACGCAGTAGTCGTGGGCCAGCCGGTGCAGTGCGAGTTCGGCCTCGACTCGGTCCAGGCGACCGGCTAGATCTTGTAGCGTCGTCATTCCTGGGAGGCTACTGACGGTTGAGATGGCCCGCAGGGCGGCCGCCTCACCCCCTGCAAGTGCCGTCGCAGGGCGAGCAGTTCGCCGTGTGCCGCAGCGAGAGCGGCCTGCAGTTGGGCAACTTCTTCATGGTGTTTGCGGCGGTCGGCGGCCAGCTGTTGAGTGAGACGGCGGACCAGCGTACTGGCGGCAGCCTCAGCGTCGGGGGCGCCAGCTGCGTCGCCCGGGATGGCATCGCGTCGTGCCCGGCGGAGCGCCTCGACCTGCGGGCGTAGGACGGGATGTCGGTAGATGAAGTCGGTGGACACTCCGGCCACCTTGGCGATGGAGGCCACGCTCACCGGGGTGCGTGTCTTGCGGGCTGCCTTCAGTGCCTTCTCAACGGCGGACTCGGCTTGTTCCCGGCGTCGGCGGGTGGCTGTGGCAAGGGCTTCGATGACCCCAACGATCCGCGAAACCTGTGGGTAGAGCCGCCGGACCCCGGCCACAAGGCGGGCAGCGGCGTCAACAACCGCAAAGACCCGGTGGAGACGAAACTGCACACCGCGGTCTGCGTCAACAAGGTCACTCTCGCTGCCGCTCAGCGAGCGATCGTCGCCGACTGGACCACTGCGCTCAGCACGCTCGGCCTTGGCTGAGGCATCCCGAGCAGACAGTCGCTCCGGCGGGGGTGCCTTCAGCGGCGAACAGCGCGCGCGGGGCGTCGGCTTCGCCGAAACCGGACTCGTTGCCGACGCCCTCAACCAGCCTCCCGTTACAGCTTTCCGGTGCCGCCCGACGGCGAGACCACCCTCAGCAGCAGCCGTGGGCAGGCACGTTGTAACGAAGCCCGGGCACGCCCGGCTCCCTCCTCCGTGCCCTTTGCAGCTTCGCGCGCCGCGGGTGTCAGCCGATTCCGGTGACCGAGAGTGCGGTTGTCCAGTTGGTGCGGATGGCGGAGCGGGCGGCGGAGAGGGTGATCGTGCCCTTACACACGGCGTTCTTCAGCTTCGTCTCGACGCCGTCCTTGGTGGTTGCGGTCTTGGTTCCCGAGTACGGCTCGGGCCACAGGTTCCCCGGGGCGCGGGGCGCGCCGCCGAGCTCGAGGGGGACGAGGTGGTCCTCCTCGTAGTCGGCCATGGCGGTGTCTGCGTAGCCGTAGTCGATGATTCCCTGGGCCTTGAGGGGGTTGGTGTAGGAGGTGGGCGGCCGCACGGTGGCGGTCCAGCCGGAGACGCAGATCGTGGAGCCGATCGTCGACTGGGTGACGTCCGGGTTGTAGGCGCCGGGGGTGCAGGACGCATCGGGGAGCGGGAGACGTGACTGGGAGCAGGTGGAGGCGAAGGCGGGCGCGGAGCCGGTGCTGATGAGGAGGCCGGCGGCGAGGGTGAGAGCGGAGGTGCTGGCGGCGATGCGTGTGAGGGGGCGCATGGGGTCTCCGACGGTTCGCCCCGGCGGGTGTCCCGGGGATGAGGACATGACAGCGCACGACAGAGCTACGCGGGTAGACCTCCAGAGGTGAAATCTGTGTATGCAGACAGTTGACGTCTGATCACATCCCGGCGGCTCGACGGCACTCGTCGTGCACATCGCGGATGTCCGCATCCGGTTCCAGCATCCGGGGCCAGTACCTTGCCGTCCGGTACACCGATATAACTGCACGGAGCCCCCAGCCTGCGGACGCGGTCTGGGGCTCCGTGCAGTCGGTGCTTAGCGGTACCAGTACTTGACGCCCCGGTGGTGCGAGCAGGTGCCGCGGGCGTGTGCACTGTAGGACCAGGTGCCGTCCTTGCATTTCGCCGTCGCCCCGCGCGGATGCGGCGAGTTGGCCCTGCACACGCCCGTGGTGTGCCGGGCGCACGTCGCCGCTGCTGCGTCGGTCGCCACTGCGACTGGGGCAACGAGCGCACCGGCCAGGACGGCCGCCGCGACTGCGCTCTTGAATGTGGTCAGCATCAGAGCTTCACCTCCTGTGGATTCGGAGAGGCGATCATGACCTGGACGGCCGGGAAGAGGCAGCCAGCCGGGGCAGCAGTCATCAGGCTGTGACGGCCGTGGCCCAGCCGTAGCTGCACGTTCGACTGATGCGTGCGGATGTGCGACCTGCGCGGGGTGGTGATCAGGCGCTGTACTGCTCGGGCTTCGGCGTTCGGGACATGAGGGCTGCGGCCGCGTCCGGGACACTGGTCGTGCCGCCGATCACCGCAGTGACGACCTCGGTGATCGGCATCCCGACCCCGTGCACCCGCGACAGCTCCAGGATCGCCCGGCACGACGTCACCCTCTCAGCTGTCTGCCCCGTCGCCGTCGTGGCTTCCTCCACGCTCATGCCCTGCCCGAGGTGCTCGCCGAAGGTTCGCTTCCGGGACAGCGGCGACGAGCAGGTGGCTATGAGGTCGCCGGCCCCGGCGAGGCCGGAGAAGGTCAGAGGGTCGGCGCCCATCGCCTGGCCGAGACGCGCGGTCTCCGCGAGGCCGCGGGTGACGAGCAGGGCACGAGAGTTGTCGCCCATGCCCAGCCCCGGCGAGGCCGACCGCGAGGGCGATGACGTTCTTGATCGCCCCCGCCGAGATCGCAACGCGGTCCTTCCCGGGTACGTTCATCCGTACGAGCCTGACCGGGCCCGGTCTCCCGCCCACGGCCGGGGAACCGCACCTTCCGAGGAATTGCAACTCCTCCCGAGCGGACCGTTTCCCGTCCCTTTCGGGGGTACACGAGCGCCGAACTCATCGGAGAACGGCGTCAGGAGTGCCATGCGTGCCAAGGTCGGATACTTCAAGACCAGGTCACTCAGGAGACGTCTGCGCCGCTGCGCCCGCGAGGTGTTCGGCTGGGAGCGACTGCGTCCCTCCCAGCTCGACGCCATGACAGCCGTGATGGAGGGACGCGACACCATCGTGGTGATGCCGACCGGCGCCGGGAAGTCCGCCGTGTACCAGGTGCCGGGGGTGCTGCTGAAGGGGCCGACCGTCGTGGTCTCGCCCCTGATCGCCCTCCAGCGGGACCAGGTCGCCCATCTCGCCCGCATCGAGGGATCCGATGCCTCGGCCGTCAACTCCGCCCAGCGCCCGCGGGACAACGAGGCGGTGTGGGAGCGTGTACGCGAAGGCCGCCTGGACTTTCTGTTCGTCTCGCCCGAGCAGCTCGCGAAGGACGAGGTGGTGGAGCAGATCGCCGCGGCCGGCCCCGCGTTGATGGTGGTCGACGAGGCGCACTGCGTGTCCTCCTGGGGATACGACTTCCGGCCCGACTACTTGTCCCTGTGCCATGTCCGCGAACGCATCGGCCGGCCTCCCCTCCTGGCCCTCACCGCCAGCGCGGCGGCCCCCGTGCGGGCCGACATCGTGGAGCGCCTCGGCATGCGCGAGACGCACCAGGTGGTCGCGGGGTTCGACCGCCGCAACATCACTCTGGAGGTCGTACGGCACCGGGAGAACGCGGGCAAGCGCCGGTGGGTGGTGGAGCGGGCCGCGGCCGAGGCCAAACCGGGCATCGTCTACGCGGGAACACGGCGGGAGGCGGAGGAGTACGCCCGGGAGCTGTCGGCGCTCGGATTCGACAGCGCCGCCTATCACGCGGGGCTGGCGGCGGCCGAACGCTCCCGCACACACGATCGCTTCCGGGACGGCGAACTCGACGTGGTCGTCGCCACCTCCGCGTTCGGCATGGGCATCGACAAGCCGAACATCCGCTTCGTGCTGCACGCGTCGGTGCCCGGTTCCCTCGACACCTACTACCAGGAGATCGGCCGGGCGGGCCGCGACGGAGAACCCTCGACGGCGATCCTCGCCTACCGGCCCGAGGACCTCGGCGTGCAGCGGTTCCGGACGGGCACACCCCCCGACCCGGAGGTACTGGGCGGGCTGATCGACGCGGTGCGCGAGCACCCGGAACCGGTCACGGCGACCGCTCTGCGCGAACGGACCGGGCTGTCTCCGACCCCGCTGACGTCGATGCTGCACCTGCTGGAGGAGGCCGGAGCCGTGACGACGCGCAAGCGCGGTGCCATAGCGGCCGTGCCCGGGGCGCGGCGGGACGCCTGCGTCCGCGAGGCGGTGCGGATCGCCTCCGCCCGTGTCGATCTGGAGCGTTCCCGGGTGGAGATGATGCGGGCGTACGCCGAGACGAACGGCTGCCGCCGCAGGCACATGCTCGGATACTTCGGGGAGAGTTTGGCGGAAGGCGACTGCGCGGGCTGCGACACCTGCGCCCGTACGAAGGAGTTGAAGGAGGCCCCCCTGCGGACGGAGGACATCTTGTCCGGTACGGGTCCTGAGCCGCTCGGGCCCGTGGCATCTGAGGGCGCCTTCCCGCCCGGGACGCGGGTGGGACACAGGACGTGGGGCGAGGGCGAGGTGATGAGCGAGGAGGGGAACAGGATCACCGTCCTGTTCGAGAGCGTGGGCTACCGCACCCTGTCCCTCCCCGCCGTCCAGGCACGAGGCCTGCTGACACCGGTGCCACCGGCCTCGACGAGGCACTGACGCGCCTCTGTGCTGGGCGCCTGCTGATCAGTGGGCCACCGAGAGCGATCCGCTCGATGGCCGGTCCGGCCGCCGCCGGGTGACCGGGTCCGTCAGGAACAGACGTAGCTGAACGTCCCCTTCGCCTCGGGCGACGTGTGCTGATGCGCGACCCACAGGCGGGCCGTTCCCCGGAAGCCGCCGGGGCCGCGGACCGTCCAGCGCAGGTGCACGGTGACCCGGCGCTCGCCCCGGCGGGCCATGCGGACCAGCTCGCCGGAGTCGTGGCCGTCGCTGCGCAGCCAGCGGTACGTCACCGGGCCACCGCGGCCGTCGGTGGTCACGACGCCGACCAGATCGGCGGTCTGTCCGCAGTGCAACCGCCCGGCGGGCGCCCGGACTTCGACGGCGGTGACCGTCGGGGCGGGAGAGGGGCGCAGCAGCAGCCAGAGCAGGACGGCCGCGCCGGCCAGGAAAGCCGTCGTGGCGATCCAGGCCCGCCGTCTTCGACGGCGGGGGCAGCTGCCGGGCGGTACGGGTGCGGTACGCCACTGGGCGCGCAGGACGTCCTGGGCCTCCAGAGGGACGCCGGGACCGAAGCGCAGGAGGATCTCGCCGTCGTCCTCGTCTTCACCGGTCGGGGCCGGCGTCGTGGCCCCGACGGGTGTCGCTGCCAGGGGGCCGGCGGGTGTCGCCGAGGGCCCGGCGGGGGTGCGGTTGCGTTTGCCGAGGAGGGTGGCCTGGTCGTCCGGGGCGGCGGAGAGGGGCTGGCGCGGGGCCGAGCGGGTAGGGGAGCGGGTGCGGCTGGGCAGGGTGAGCTGCTCGTCCGGCACGGTGTGCCTGGACCTGTCCCCTTCCGGGACCACACCCCCGGCCCCGGCACCCCCGGCACCTCCAGCCTCAGTACCTCCGGCCCCAGCACCTTCGGACCCTGCGTCCCCAGACTCTGCGCCCCGGGCACCCGCGTCCCGGGCACCCGCACCCCCGGACTCTGAGCCCTTGGACTCCGTGCCCCCGGACCCTGCGGCTTCAAAGTCGGCAACGTCGGAACGGGCGAGGTCGGAACGGGCAGCTATGGAACCGGCGACATCGGAACCGAGGGCTCCACCTCCCTCTTCCCGAGGGAGCACGCGCAGGGCATCCACCCCCACCCCGTCCGCCGCCGTCGCCGCGGCCACCGCTGCACGCAGCTCCGTACGCCGTAGAAAACCCTCCGGGAGCGCCGCGCGCCCGGCGACCAGTGCCGCCCGGGCCGCCGCGAGCCCCTCGGAACCGGCGGTGGCGCGACAGCGCGCGAACACGACGGCCGCGGGGGTGCCGGGAGCCACCCATGCCTCGCCGAGGGTGCGGGCCAGGTCGGCCCAGGCCGCGACGTCCGTGGTACGGCGTGCGGAGCCCGGCGCGTCACTCGGCACCGTGCCGTCACCAGGAACCGGGCCATCGCCCAGCACCGTGCCCAGCGCGGCCTCGGCGAGCAGGGCGACGCCGTCCGGGGCGAGGACGACGGTGTCCGCGGCCAGTGCCCCGTGGGCGAGGCCGGCCGCGTGCAGGGCGAGCAGGGTCTGCGCGGTCTCGTTCAGGACGCTGGCCGCGCTGCCCGCGTCGGGGCCCGTACCCCCGTGGGCCAGGAGGTCCGCGAGGGTGGGGGCCGGTGGCCGGGCGGTGATCAGCCACACCTCCCCGGCCTCCGCGACGAGGTCGACGGTGCCGAGCACCCCGGGCAACCGGAGCCTCGCGACGGCGAGTACGGCCGCCGCGAGTCGCTCGCGCGTGCCCCGCGGTGCGAGCAGGGCACGGTCGACGCGCAGCGCGCCGAGCACCGGCTCACCGGACCGGGCGGGGAGCAGCGTGTGCCAGGTGCCGTGGCGGGCGTCGCGCGACCAGCCCGACAGGGTGCGCCCGGCGAGGGTGGTGGCTGTCGTCATCAGGTCTCCTTCGTGGATACCCCGGCCTTCAGGCCGGGGAGGGAACGAAGCTGCTGCGGAGCAGGGCAGGGAAGGCCGGTTCGCCCCTGGGCGGACCGGCGTTGTCAGTGGCGGCCGTTAAGTTTTGTCCCGTGTATCTGCGGTATTCCTTCCGGCTCGAGCCGACGCCGGGCCAGCGCATCGCGCTGGCCCGTACGTTCGGCTGTGCCCGGGTGGTCTACAACGATGCGCTGGCCGCGAGGAAGGCCGCCTATGCGGGGGACAAGTCGCGTATCCCGACGGGTGTTCTGGCACGGCAGGTGATCACGGAGGCGAAGAAGACGCCCGAGCGGGCATGGCTGGCGGAGATGTCGGTGGACGCCTTGCAGTCTTCTCTTCGTGATCTGGATACGGCGTACGCGAATTTCTTCGCGTCGGTGGCGGGGAAGCGGCCGGGGCGCCGTATGGGGCTTCCGGTGTTCAAGTCGAAGAAGGACAGCCGGCAGGGCGTCCGTTTCTCCAGGAACGGGTTCCGGCTGCGGGGCAACGGGCGGCTGAACCTCGCGAAGATCGGGGACGTCCGGGTCCGCTGGTCGCGTTCGCTGCCGTCGGCTCCGTCGTCGGTGACTGTGCTCAAGGATCCGTCGGGCCGGTACTTCGCGAGTTTCGTCGTTCAGGTCGAGCCCGAGCCGCTCGCGCCCGTCACGTCCGAGGTCGGCATCGACCTGGGGCTGATGCATTACGCCGTTCTCTCCGACGGCGAGGTGATCGACAATCCCCGCTTCCTGCGGCGTGCCGAGCGTCGGCTGAACAAGGCGCAGCGGGCGTTGAGCCGCAAGGCGAAGGGGTCGAGGAACCGGGCCAAGGCCCGGCTGAAGGTTGCCCGGGCGCATGCCCGGGTGGCCGATGCGCGCAGGGACTGGTGTCACCAGAGTGCTTCGAGGGTGGTCCGCGACAACCAAGCGGTCTACCTCGAAGACCTGGCGGTCTTTGGCCTGGCCCGTACTCGCATGGCCAAGTCTGTGCACGATGCCGCGTGGGGCATGTTCCGCCGGGTGCTGGAGGAGAAGGCGGCCCGCTGTGGCCGGCACGTCGGCATCGTTTCCCGCTGGCTGCCCTCCTCGCAGACGTGCTCGGTGTGCTGGGTCGTGGATGGGAAGAAGCCGCTGCACGTGCGTATCTGGCGGTGCGAGGGCTGCGGTACCGAACATGATCGCGACTTCAACGCGTCGCGTGTGATCCTCGCCGCCGGGCAGGCGGAGAGGCTAAACGCCCCTGGAGGGCCGGTCAGTCCTGGAGTGGAAAACCCACGCCGGGCACGGCTCGTTGAACGGGGAACCCATCCGAAGGCCCAGCCGGTCACCACCGGCAGCCAGGCGGGAATCCCCGTCCTTTAGGGCGGGGAGGATGTCAAGGGTTGCCAATGCCGAAAAACCGCCGATGAGCACCCCCGAAACCCGCAAGCCACCCAGCCCGAGGGCCGGGGCTCTCCGAGCACCTCGCGTACCACCGACTGGGACGACGGCTCCAGCCGCTCGGTGGCGACCTGGTCGTAGTCGACGCCGTCGACCGGCCGCACATGGTCGGGGGCGCGGACCCACACTCGGTACTCCGCCGCCTCCTACAGTCAGCCCGTTTTTGTCTGCCGTCGCTTCCACAGCCGCGCGACGACCTCCTGCTCCAGATGGCCGAGCACCGGAGCGCCGGGCAAGTACGACCCGCACCGGCACCGGAGCGGTTGCGTCGTCGGAAGGCGTGGTCCACGGCCCCACGGTAGACAGCCGGACCTGGAAGCCCAGGCGGGAGCTGGAGTTTGAGGCATTCGGGGTGATGCCTGTGCTGAGAGCTCGCATGGGGGCGCATCGGCCCGGCCCTCTGGTGAGGGCGGCCGATGTCAGCACAGCGCACCAGCCAGCAGCCCCGGGAAGGTGTCGACAACCCCGGCCAGATGTGCATCGGGAACCTTGGCAGTCGCCTGATCGTCCTCATCGACATGCCTTGCGTTCTCGTTCTTGGAATCGACCCGCGTGCTGTGCCCGGCATGGACGGAGGCAGCATCCGAGCGGCCCTCGATCAGGAACTGGCCCGGTTTGGCGAACACGCCATCGATGCGTCCATGACGCTGATCGGGCTGGACGAGTCGGCGGAGTCGACGATCGCTGCAGCACTCTCCGAGCACGACTGGGACGTCGTCGTCATCGGGGGTGGAATCCGCAAACCGGAGCCGCTTCTCCCCCTCTTTGAGCAGGTCGTGAATCTGGTTCGGCGTCATGCGCCGCAGGCCGCAATCGCGTTCAACACGAGTGGCGGCGACAGCGTCGAAGCAGCCAAGCGGTGGCTGTGAGCCGGTCCCCGAGCCCAGTACACCACGTCGCTCTTCAGTGACGATCGGCCCGTGCTAACCGGCCCTCGATGCGTTACGCGGTCAGGCCGAAGACAGTGTCCTTGACCTGACCGCCCAGGTCACAGCCACGCTTGATCGGAGCTTGAGATAACGGCCATCGCGGCGAAGAACGCGAACAGCAGCTTGCCGGGGCCGGTGGGGTCGTAGCTGCCGGGCAGGGGGCCGGTCTGCATCTCCAGGACCAAGCCGTGGCAGCAGTTGGCGAGCCGGGCGACGTTCTTGAACCGGCCGGTGCGGTAGATCCCGGCGACCGCGCCCGAGCGTGAGCGGCAGGGTGAGCCGGGCTGGATGCCGCAGCGCGGGCACTCGTGGCGCTCGACGTCGTCGGTGTCGCATGCGCAGGCCGCGGTCACGGCGTGGCACTAGGCGCCTTCGGAGTGGAGCGGCCGCCGGGCCGCTCCTTGCCATCCGCTCCACGCCGCAATAACATTACGACCGTAAGCTAAACGATCGTAATTCAATTGCTCAAGGAGTCCGTCATGGCGACACATCGGCCGGTAGCACTCGTGACGGGGGCGTCATCGGGGATCGGTAACACAACCGCTAGCGCCTTTGTCGCAGCCGGGTTCGAGGTGATCGGAACCGGGCGAAACACCTCGGGCCTCACTCCGCCCGCCGGTGTGACCTTCCTCGATCTCGACGTGACCAGTGACGAATCCGTCACGGCTGCCGTCCAGGAAGTGATCGAACGGTTCGGACGGATCGACGTCCTCGTCAACAATGCCGGTCTGGGCTCGGCCGGCGCCGCCGAGGAGAACTCCGTTGTCCAGGCCCAGAGCCTGTTCAACCTCAACTTCTTCGGTCTCGTCCGCATGTCGAAGGCCGTCCTGCCGCACATGCGCGCCCAGGGTCGGGGACGCATCGTCAACCTCTCGTCCGTCCTCGGCGTCATCCCGCAGCCCTACATGGCCCTCTACGTCGCCGCGAAGCACGCAGTCGAGGGCTACTCAGAGTCCCTGGACCACGAAGTCCGCGAGCACGGCGTCCGCGTCCTGCTCGTCGAGCCCGGCTACACCCGCACCGCCTTCGATGCCAATGCCGCGCAGCCCGACACCCCGCTGCCGCTGTATGCGGAGCGGCGGCGTGTCTTCGACGAAGTGGTCGCTGCGGCGATGAAGGCCGGCGACGACCCCGCCGTCGTCGCCAAGAAGATCGTCATGGCGGCCACCGCCCCGAAGCCGAAGCTGCGCTACACCGCCGGACCGCTCGCCTCACGCATCACCACCGCGCGACGCCTTCTCCCCGCCGGGATCTTCGACAAGCAGATCCGCAGGTTCAACCGGATGCCCGGCTGACGTCGCACGTGGCCCATCGACCCGCGCGCGAGAGAGGCGCGTTCAGCTCTGACCTGACAAGGAACATCACCATGGGAATCGGCACGGAAGCACAGCAGTTCGCGCAGTTCCTCGAAAGCGTGCGTGCGAAGGCGTCGACGCCGGGCCTCGACCTGGCCGTCGTCCGCGCCATCGTCGATACCCATGCGTCGGCATCGACCGAGCCGGAAGGCGTCACCTACGCCGACGTGGACGCGGAGGGCGTCCCGGCCCTGTGGGCCATCCCTGAGGGCGCCGGCCCTCACAAGGCGCTGCTCCACTTCCATTTCGGCGGATCGGTCGCCGCCTCGATCACATCGGACCGCAAGGCCGCCGGCCACATCGCCAAGGCGGCCGGAGCCCGCTCGCTGGTCGTGGGCTTCCGCCTGGCGCCCGAGCACCCCCACCCGGCGCAGATCGACGATGCCGAGACCGCCTACCACTGGCTGCTCGCGCAGGGCTACGAGCCGCGGAACATCGGCAGCACCGGCCACTCCATCGGAGGCACCCTCGCGGTCGCGCTGCCGCTGCGCCTGCTCGCCAGGGGCGAGGCAGTCCCCGGGGCGATCGTCAGCATCTCGCCGTGGACCGACCTCATCATCAGCAACTCGAAGGTGGACGAGAACGAGGGACTCGACAAGATGCTCAGCCGGGACATCCTTGAGCAGTTCCGAGCGGCTTGGCTGCAGGATTCCGGCGTGGACTTCACCGATCCCGAGATCAGCATCGTGAACGCCGATCTGACCGGCCTGCCGCCCACGGCCCTGCACTACGGCGAGTATGAGGCGCTTGCCGGTGAGGGCGCCGACTTCGGCCGCCGACTCGCCGACTTCAAGATCGTCTCCGAGGTCCGCCCGCTGCCCGGGGGCCAGCACTCGTTCATCCTGGGCGCGGGGCGCGTGCCCGAGGTGGACCGGGCGATCGGGCAGATGGGTCAGTGGCTTCGCCGGCACCTCGGCCGCTGAGGTGGAAGCTACCCGGACATGCGCATCGTCCGTCGAGCAGGCAACCGAGAAGATCACGCGAAGGGATAGCTGACATGAAGGCATTCGTCGTCGAGAAGTACGGCAAGGACGGCCTGCGCGCCGCTGACGTTCCCGAGCCCACCGTCGGGGCCGGCGACGTCCTGGTCCGGGTGAGCGCTGCCAGCATCAACCCGCTGGACAAGATGGTCCGCAACGGGGAGTTCAAGCGACTCTTGAAGTACAAGCTGCCGTTCGTGCTCGGCCACGACGTCGCCGGGATCGTGACGCAGGTCGGGTCCGCCGTGCGCGACGTGGCAGTCGGCGACGAGGTCTACGCACGTCCCCGCGACCTGCGGATCGGAGGCTTCGCCGAGTTCATCGCGATCGACCAGGACGACGTCTCATCCAAGCCGGAGTCACTCACCCTCCGCGAGGCGGCCGCGGTGCCGCTGGTGGCTCTGGCCGCCTGGCAGATCCTCGTCGACCGCGCCCACGTGAAGCCGGGCCAGAAGGTGCTCATCCACGCCGGTGCCGGCGGCCTCGGATCGACGGCCATCCAGCTCGCCAAGCACCTCGGTGCCACAGTGGCGACGACCGCGAACACTGCTTCCGAGAAGCTGGTCAGGAGCCTCGGTGCCGACATCGTCGTCGACTACACCACGGAGGACTTCTCGCAGGTGCTGTCCGGCTACGACCTGGTGCTGGACTCGCTGGGTGGAGTCAACCTCAAGAAGTCGCTGACTGTACTGAAGCCCGGTGGCTTGGCCATCAGTGTCGTCGGCCCCCCGGACGCCGCGTTCGCCAAGCAGCTCGGCGCCCCATCTCTTCTGGGCCTGGTCATGAACGTGCTCAGTCGCAAGATCCGCAAGCAGGCCAAGGTCCTAGGCGTGCGCTATGAGTTCTTCTTCATGCAGGCCAGCGGCGCCCAGCTCCGTGAACTCGGAGCCCTGTACGACAGCGGACGGCTCCGCCCGGTCATCGACCGAACTTTCCCCTTCGACCAGACGCTCGAGGCGATGGCGTACGTCGAGCAGGGGCGTACCACGGCCGGAAAGGTCGTGATCTCGATGACGCCCGGCAGCGACTGAACCGGGCTGCCCTGCAGAGAAGGCGTGGCGGTGCTCCAGATGCCGTTCGCCTCCACATTGGAGTGCGTTCATAATCCAATATGATGGAGAAGCCGGCTGAGGGCAGGCGACCCCTCCGGCGCACAAAAGGAGCGAGCGCGTGGCGCGTTACGGGAAAGAGCACAAGCAGGCGACCAGGCAGCGGATCATCGAGACCGCCGGCCGCCGCTTCAAGCAGGACGGTATCGACGGCTCGGGCATCTCGACGCTGATGGCGGACGCCGGACTGACCAACGGCGCCTTCTACGCCCACTTCGAATCCAAGGACGACCTCGTGGCCGCCGCTGTCGCGGACCAGTTGCGCGCGCAGTACGCGAACGTCATCGAGCAGGCGACCCCCGGGATCGCCGGACTCGAGCAGATCGTACGATGGTACCTGTCGCCCCAGCACCGCGACAGCCCCGACGACGGCTGCCCCTCCGCCGCACTCCTCGATGAGATCGGGCGCTGCACGGACGAGACCAAGCAGGCGTACACCGACGGCGTACTCGCCGTCATCGACGGTATCGCCGCTCGCCTGGCGCCCGCCGATCCGCGCTCGATGCGCACGAAGACCCTCAACGTCTACGCCATGATGGTCGGGACACTGCAGCTCTCCCGCGCCCTGTCCAACCGGCGACTCTCCGACGAGCTCCTCGAAGAGGGCATCCGCAACGCCCTCACTCTGCTCAGCGCACAACCACCAGGCAGCGGCTGAAGGTGCTGTTTGACGGGGACGAGGCGCCCTCCTACCAATGGCCGGTGCGCTCCCGGGAAGGCGCCGTCTGCCGTGCATCCGCCCGCTGGTGGCCGGGGATGACCGCGGCCGGGTGGAGGTCGAGCCGGTTGCTCATGTCCAGCTCGAACCGGCCGCAGGGTTTGACGTGGGTCCAGAACAGCGGGGACAGCGCGCGCTGGTGGGCGTCGCCGAGGCGCCCAGGCGCCCCACCCACTTCGGCTCGGCCAGGACTTCCTGCATTAGCAGGGTGTTCACGTGTTCTCTGAACTTCGAGAATCGGCGGCCGCGCCCGTGGTTGAGGGTCACGTCTAGTCGCGGGAGATGTAGCCGTGGGCGGTCGGGTACGCGGATGCCGTCGTTTGCGAGCGACACCTGCACGAGTCGCTTGAACGGGGCATCGGACGTCTGGCTCTCCCTACGAAGGTGGTCCGGCGCCTCAGCGAAGCTGTCTCGGCCGTGGGCGATGCCTTGGAGCGAAGAATTCCATACTCCACAGGCTTCACCGACCAGCAGGCGACGTCTCCTTCCGCTTCTGGGACCTGACGGTCGAACCGCCGACCCGACATCGCTTTGGGTGATCCCGGCGTCCGCGCCGAGCGCCTTGACCATCGCGGTCGATGAACCCCTGCGCGCCTTCCTCCCCGCAACGCAGGACCGCGACCGGCTTTGAACCGGACTCCGGTGGCGGACGTGATCAGTGCGACGCCACCCCGTTCCCCTGAAGGTGACTGACAGCAGCGAGAGGGCGGGGCAGTCGTTGTTGGGCGCTCCCGGATGTTGAGGCCGTACCCCGGTTCTCGTCGTCGGCCTGGGCGGGCCGAGATGCGGCAGGCATCGGCACGCTCCGGAGGAGTCAACTTGTGTTGAATTCTGCTACCGCTGCCGTGGCTCGTTGGTCTGCCTCTGCTTTCAGGGTCTCCCAGTCGGCGGCTGCCTGACGTGTCCCTGCCGCCAGGACCGCGGCGCGTACGGCGGTGCGGACATCGCCGGGACCCATCCGCAGCCCGGCTCCTCTGAGGCCCTGGATTTCCGACAGTGCGTGCGTGGCGGCCTGGTCGAGGTCGGGGGCTGCCTCAGCAGACGTGCCTGCAGCGTCCCGGCACACCACGATGACGTCGATGCGGTTGGGCTCCGCTGCTGCGGTCTTGGCGAGACTGGTCGCCACTTCGGCGACCACGGCGCGGGTGGTGGTGACGACGAAGCCGGCGTCGGACAGCGACCGCATGAGAGCGCACCAGCCCGTGGTCTGTGACTGGTGGAAGCTGAACAGGAGGCAGCCGCCGGGCTTGAGGACGCGCCGGCACTCGCGCCAGACCCGGGCCGCGGTGGCTTGGAATCCAGCAGGGGCGGCGTTCTGCACTTCCTGGATGGCACGGGTGCTGGGTATGTCTGGGTAGCCCCGGTAGGGGCGCATGGCGCTAAGCCACGCGTGGAAGAAGTCGGCCAGCTCCGAGTAGTGGACGTTGTCTACATAGGGAGGGTCGGTGACGATGAGGTCCACGCTGTCGTCGGGGAGATCCGTCTGCGAGGCGTCGCCGGTGGTGGTGTAGGCCGTTGCGGGATCCCGCACGAACTGCTGCCACGTCGTGCTCAGGGGGCGGGCGACGGGAAGTGAGGACTGGTTGACGGCGAGGATCCGGCTGGCCTCGGCCTTGAAGTCCAGCGGGGTGCTCTTGTACTGGGCTGCTTTGTGTAGCCGGGTGAGCACCGCGGAGAACCCAGCCGATCCCCCCTGGGCGCCCCAGGGGTCTCCTTCGACGCTGCACCGCTCCGGCCGCAGTACGTGGTTGTGGAAGACCGAGCGGACCGGGCCGGTGCCCTCCCCCTTGTAGGAGCAGAATAGGTTGTGGTGTTCGACGGTTCTGCCGAACGATGCAATGAGCGCCTCGCGTTCCGCTGAGGCCCCGGGGAGATCGCGCAGCGCAGCGCCGATCAGTCCCAGGCTGTAACGCTGGCGCTCGTTGAAGAACCGCTCCCAGGAGTCGTACCCCCAGCGCAGCGCCTGGACGGTGCTGACGCCTTCCTCAAGCGCGCCGAGCGGGCGTACGAGCTCATCGGGGGAGGCGTCGGCGAGGGATTTGGCTGCCTTGTCGTACAGACAGAGGTCGAAGTCGTCGATTGCCCGGTACTCACGCCTGCCGTCGGCGCGCAGCACCAGCTTCGCGTACATGCGCCGTTCAGGGACGGCGCCGTTCAGCGCGGCAATGACAGGGGTGCGGTGTCCGAGACGGCACGTCATGAACCGTCCCCGGACGGCTCCTTGGAACGAGAAGGTCATGTCGCAGGCGGGGCAGTGCCCCCTCTCGTCCTTGCTCAAGTCGGTGACGCATATGCCCCGGCAGCCAGGGCATACGGTCTGCGCGCGGGGGAATCTGCGCGGGTACGCATGGCGGGCGAAGACCCGGGTGGTGAAGAGCTCCACGTCCTCGCCGCACTCCGGGCAGCGCGCCAGAGCCACCCAGAAGTAGTGCAGGACTGGTTCATTGGAGACTGTGCGGTGCAGTTCCTGGACGGGGCGGGCGCACTTTCTGACGACCTGCCCGAAGAGGTCCGCGAGCACCTCGAGATCCCATGGCTGCAGCGCCTGCCGCTGGGTGAGCGTCGCGACGGGGTTGATGTCGCGGCCGACGACGGCGGCCCCGAGTTTGGCCGCCTCGACAAGGGTGGTGCCCGATCCGGCGAAAGGGTCGTAGACGACGAGCCCTCGCAGCCTGGCCGAGGCGTCCGCAATGGATTCGTCCGGCCCGGACACGGCAGCTAGCAATAAGTGGCGTGCGACGCTGCCTAGGCGCCTCGCCCACCACTTGTGCACGTAGGTCGCGGGCCGGTGAACCTCCTTGCGCCATGACTCGTGCTCGGCGATCCGGCTCCACTCCACTGGCGCCGGCCCGGCCTCGAGAAGTGAGACCAGGGGGAGGCCCGCCCCTAGCTTCTCGTTCATGTGCGTGCCCCCGGGTGGTCCGAACCCAGATCCACCGCCCTCGGATTGGGCAGGAGCAGGTGACGGCCTGTCAACGTGCGTTACTGTAACGGTAGGTAGTGGGGGGACACCAGGTGGGTGATGGCGCGCGTGACATATTTGGACTGCCTCGTCCCTCCTGACGCAGGCCCGGCCGACTTTTTTGAGCGCGTGCAGGCCCTTCGCATGACGGACCGCGGCCGCACCGTCGAGCTCGGCCCGCTGGACCGCGCCACCCTGACCCTGTTGTCCCGCGCGTTATCGAGCGAAGAACGCAGCGTGTACCTGGGCCTCCCGCGCGGGCGGCACGACCTGGCCGTGCTGATCGGGATCTACCTCCAGCTCATACGGCGCGGGGCAGAGCTGACTGGCGGATCACCCTGCCCGGTCCCTGACGGACCGGTCGTCGTCGTGGGACTGCGCACCAACGTCACCGTACGGCTGGCACAGCTCGCGATCGGCCGGCAGAACCTCTCGCGAGCTCTGCGCATGCAGAGAATTCGCGGTGACGGACGGGTCGTCGACCTTCAAGGAAGGATCACGAGGGCCGTCGACTCGCCCTCGGGACTGTTCTACCTCAACACCGCACTCGGCAGGCCCTCGCTGGGGACCAGCGTCGGCACCGTCGTCATCGACCGCACCAGCATGGCCAACGACCAGTCCTGGGAGCGCGCGTTGGCCTGGGCAAGCGAGCACGACGCCGCCCGCGTCGTGGCCGTGGCCGATCTGGGCACCCAGCCGGGCGGCAGCCGGACCTGGACGCAATGGCCCTGGAGTCCCGCGCTGCGCTCCGACGTGCGGCACACCCTCGGGCACCGCCCCGCATACGGCCCCCTGACCAGTAACGCCCTCCTCGCCCACCGCCCGGCAGCCGCGCCGAGCGTGGCGGTATACCGCCACAAGCAGCTCGCCGAGCTCCACCGGACCGTCGTGGCGGGTGTGGTCGCAGCACGGCGTGTCCACACGTCGGAGCCCTGGCCGCAGCCGATCGCCGACGCCGTGCGTCTGCTCAACCTGCTGTGGTGCAGCTGGGGTTCGATCGGAAGGCAAGACACATGGCAGGCGATGGGGCGCGGTAGCGGCGCACGGGCGCTGGCCCGGTCGGTGTCCCGCGGGACATTGGAGGGGCGGGCCGGGCAGTGGGGACTGTTCCGGGAGACCCAATGGCCCGACCTCCGGCGCGGCGTGCTGGAGCTGTATGAACTGCTGTACGACGACAACCCGCGCTGGCACCTGCTGCTTGCGTTGATCGATTGGGCACGGGCTGACCGGGCACACGCCCCCGTCCTCGTCCGCACCCGCTCCCGCTCCGCCGCCGCCGCTGTCGCCGAGGAGCTGGCCGACGCACTCGGCGGTGATGCTGACTCCCTGCTGCTCGCCCCCCAGCCCGGGCCCGCCGTCGGCAGGGGAACCGGTGCGCTGCACGTGATGCCCTATGCGGAACGCTTGGCCTGGGACGCCTTGCCGAGGCTCGAGCTTCACCTCGGTGTCCCCTCGACCTTACGTACCGGCGTGCTGTTCTCCGGTGCTGCCGATGAACACGTCGCCGTTGTGGAGCAGAGCGAGTACACCTGGCTGGAGCGTTCGGCCGGCCGCGCGCTGAACGGCTGGCACGAGCAGATACGCCAGACCGCCGCAGTGCTGAGTCTGGGGGACGTGCCGGAGCTGGCGACGCCCCCGCTGCCCGTCACGTACGGCCCCGTCGACCTCTCCGAACCGTCCTCCGCGCCAGACGATTCACCCCAGCGCGACAGTCGGCTCGCCCTCGACCTCTCGGCGCTCTTCGAGGACTACGACGCCCCGGCCAGGGCCATCGGCACCTCGGCGGACCCCGGCCGCAGCGCCCCGGCGGTAGCGGACGACCCGGTGCCGGCCACGGCCGTGCTCATCGAACCCGGAGGGGCGGTGCTCTGGCTGCGCAGCGACGAGCAGGTCGACGTCCTCATAGGCCAGCGCTACGCCAGGGTGCCCGTGGCCGCGCTCACTCCCGGCAGCCGGCTACTGCGCGCACGCGGCGATGGGCAGTCCAGACTCCACGACCGGCTCGTCATGGTGATGCACGACAGCGCCGAGGTGACCGCCATGGACACGATGATCGGCTTCTTCCGGCAGGCCATCACCGCTGTGCACGAGCAGCGAGGTTCGTGGCCGGAAGTGCTCACCGCCCTGAAGAACCTCGGGAGCGAGGTCTCGTCATGGCAGACGGTGAGCAAATGGGCCGACGGCAGCGTCATCGCCCCGGAGGACCCGCAAGACATCCACCGGGTTGCCCTGCTGGCCCGGGACACCCGCCTGACCGCAGGAGGCACGTGGCAGCGCCTGGCCCGTATGGCGGAGGAACTACGCCGCTTACACCGGGCGCTCGGCCACACGGCGGCGGCGGCGATGACCGAGGCCGCACGGGGCACGGAAGGCCCCGCGCTTCGCCAGCTGAAGACACTGTGCTCCGGGATCGACGTCTCGGAGGTTCTCGAGGAGTTCGACCTGGTTGTCGTCCGCCGCGTCGGCGGCCAGAAGAGCGTTTCCGCGGCCGCCTTGGGCCGCGTGCCAGGCCCCTGCAGCACAAGCAGCTCACCACAGGAGGCGCCGTGAACGATGCCCGCAACAACCCGCTGGCGCCGCACCCCGACAGCGCTGCGGACAACCAGCGGGAGACGGTGCTGATCGAACACCTGACGCAGGTTCTCGCCGACAGGCTCGCCGACCGCAGCGGCGCCCCGCACGCACCCCCATGGACACCACGCGACCACGTCGTCGTCGGAGTGCTGCCCGCCGTCGCCGTCCCGCCGCGACACCTGTCGGCACCAGACGAGGCGACGGCCGACCCGAGTCGCCGGCCCGTCGAGTCCCTGCGCGGCACGCAGGCGTCTCCGGTCCTGGCACTCGACTTCCGGGTGCGCACCGCCCCCGGCCGCAGGACGGCGCAGCTCGCCGTCCACTGCCGATTCGCCCTGTACCTGGAGGACATCGCCAGCTACGCCGAGCACATGGAGTACCTGCGCGGCGACGAAGGCCCCTCCAGCGCACAGGCCCGGCCGGGAGAGCTGCTGGGCGTCTGGCGTCGCCACGACGTCCACGTGCCCGACCTGGTGATCGAAGTGCCGCTCGGGGAAGGCGACTTCGATCCACACGTGCTCAGTGAGGCCCAGCAGGTGCTGGACCGGGCGATCCGCCGCGCGGTGGATGCGCACTTTGTCCGCCCCGAGGCCCGTCGCCCGCTCACCGCCGGGCCGCAGGGCCGCCAGGGGCGGCGCAGGCGCAACGTGCTCCCCGCGGAGGCCATGGCCGACGAGGAGGCATTCCACCGCCATGTCGCGGCACTGCTGGACCGCGACACAGCCCCTTGCGCACCCCAGCTAGTGCTGTCCGCGCACGCCCAGGCCTTGGACGGCGGTGATCACCTCATACGCGTCTCGCTGCACAACCAAAGCGACACGGCGCAGAGCGACTGGCAGGACCTCTCCGTGTACGACTGCCGCTTCGCGGTCCTCCCCCGAGACAGCATCAGCATCGTGCCCCAGCGCTTCCACCTCGCCCCCCGCGACTACCGGCTGGAGGCGCTGGCGGAGGTGATCGGTCGCGGTACCGGCTGCGCAGCAGTTCCCCACGGCAGCGGTCTGCGGACCGAGACCCTGCCCGTCCATGTCCAACACACCGTCGTGCCCCGCCAAGCTGGGGTGCGGCACCCGCGGTGGCATGAACTCGCCGACGACCCGGCCCCAATCCTGGACTCCGTCGAGGTCGCGATGGCCCGCTACTCCCGGGAGTTCGCCGCCGTCGGCCGAGCCGCCCAGCAGCTGCCGCACCACAGGGCCATCGAAGCCGACCGCGCCCAGTTCGACGACGAGGCCAGGCGGTTCGGCCTCGGCCGCGAGTGCCTGGACCTGGATCCGGACCTCAAACTCGCCTTCCGGCTCGCCAACGAGGTCTTCGCCCGTGTCAACGACGGCCGTACCTACGACAGTTGGCGGCTCTTCCAGCTGGTCTACATCGTTTCCCACCTGCCAGCCCTCGCCGTGCGTGAGCACCCGCAGCGGGCGGACCTGCGCGCTGAACTCGACCACACCGACGTGCTGTGGTTCCCCGCGGGCGGGGGAAAGACCGAGGCATACCTGGGGCTGATCCTCACGGCCCTGTTCTACGACCGGCTGCGAGGCAAGCACGCAGGGGTCACCGCCTGGTTGCGCTTCCCGCTGCGAATGCTCAGTGTGCAACAACTTGACCGCACCCTGCGCATGCTGATCGCCGCAGAAGAGCTCCGCACTGAACGCCAGATCGGATCCCCTCACGATGACCCGTTCGCACTCGGCTACCTGGCCGGCGGGACGGGCAGTCCCAACGACCTGCACTGGGAGCGGGGCTGGTGGCGCGGCTGGGAGATCGAGGCCGCCGCCACCCGGGCGGGGACCTTCGCCGAAGACCACCTGCGCGACCGGCTCGTGATCACCTGCCCCTACTGCGAGTGCGACAGCGTACGGCTGCGCCTAGACACTGACGCGGTCCGCCTGCATCACGAGTGCACCGCCTGCCAGCGGATCCTGCCCCTGCACGTGAGCGACGTTGAGGTCTACCGCACCCTGCCGGCGATTGTCATCTCCACTGTCGACAAGCTTACTGGGCACAGCTGGTTCCCCGAGTTCACCGCGTTCCAGCACGGACCGAGGCACCGCTGCGCCGAGCATGGCTACTTCTCCTTCCCGCGTTTCGGAGTCTGCTCAGCCGGGCCGGACCATTGCATCGCGCCGAAGGGCGGCTACCCGGCGGCCCGTCCGATCAAGGACCCGGTACCGGCACTGACGGTGCAGGACGAGATGCACCTCCTCAAGGAGGAGCTCGGCGCGTTCAACGCCCACTACGAAGGCATGATCGCCGAACTCCAGTCAGGAGCAGGCAGCGGCCTGCCCAGCAAGGTACTGGGCGCCTCCGCCACCATCGAGCAGTACCAGGACCAGCTTCGCCAGCTCTACGGCCGCCGTCCCCGTGCCTTCCCCGCACCGGGGTGGACACTCGGCGAGAGCTTCTACACCACGACCCGGCCCGACTTCCGGCGCGTTCACATTGGAGTGCTCCCGCACAAGCGCCGCAAAGCTGACGTCGCCGCGATCGTGCAGGGCGAGCTCCTCACCGAGATCGCCCGGCTCCAAGAGGAGCCCAAGGCCCTGCGCGAGCGCCTCGCCCTGCACGGGCTGCCCGACTCGGACCTCCCACGACTCCTCTTCCCCTACGAGGTCTCCTTGGCCTATGTGAACAGCAAGCAGCACGGTACCCAGCTCGACGAGGAGCTCGGCCAGCTCTCCGACGACCTGCAACACGCCGGACTCGACCGCGTCGAGCACGCGGTGCTCACCGGCGAAGTCCCGGTCCCCGACCTTGCGGCAGCCATCGCCCGGGTCCAACGCGAGCACCTGGACACCCCGCGAGGAGAGCGGCTGCGCGCCCTGGTCGGCACCAGTGTGCTCAGCCACGGGGTGGACCTCGAGCGACTCAACCTCCTGGTCCTGGCTGGCATGCCGCCGACCGCCGCCGACTACATCCAGGTCACCGCCCGGGCCGGGCGAACCCACGCAGGCCTCGTCGTCACCGTCTACGACCCCGTCTCGCGCCGCGAACGCTCCATGTTCTCCAACTTCCTGAGCTATCACCGCCTGCTCGATCGCATGGTCACCCCCGTGCCCGTCAACAAGTACGCCTACTTCGCAGCCCGACGCACCCTGCCCGGCATCGTGTTGGCACTGCTCCACGACGCCGCCCGCGACCCCGCGTTGAAGCCACCGCCAGAAGGAGCCGACTACTCCAAAGACTTCAAGCGCTGGTGGAGCGCCCAACGACCACTCCTTGACCCTTGGTTGGAACGACGGATCCCAGCCTGCTACCGCGAGCGCGTGGAGGGCGTCAACGGGCGCGGACTGGAGAACGACCTCGTTGAGCGGATCATGGAAACCTGGAGGCAGGAGGAACGACCCAACCTCAACAAGGGTGCAGAGGAAAGGCGTACCGCCTACCTGTTCCTCCAACAGCCGCTCACCAGCTTCCGCGACATCGACAAAAGCACATCGTTCCAGTCACTGACCAGCAGCCGGGACGCTTTCAAAGCGCTCGCAACCAATACCGCCGACAGCAAGGGGGGCGAGGATGAACCGCAGCCGTAGCCAGGCCATGACCGCATTCCTGCCCGGTGCCGTCTTCCGTCACGAACAGCGGCTGCGAGGCAGGGTCCAAGCAGTCGACGGGGACGTGGTCAAAAAGCTCAACGAAGACGTCATCTACGACGAGATCTCCCGCTACCTGGAGCGCTGGAGCGAAGACGCCAGAGCCGCCCTGCCCGTGCCGCAGGGCCGACTGCGGCAGAACTTCGTCCTGATCAGCCCTGACCTCGTCCGCTTCGAGGTGTTCCCGCTCGTCCTCGAATGCGTCCGCCGCTCCTGCCGCCGTGTGCGCACATACGTGAAGGCCCAGCAACTCGCGGCCGACCCTCGGTGCCGCACCTGCGGCGCACCGCTGCGGCAACTCCCTTACTTCAACGCGCACAACTGCGGACGCATCCGCCCCATGTACGTACCCAAATGCCGTGTTCCCGCGCACGGCTACGACCACATCGTGTTCGAGAACACGGGAAGCTTCATCACCGCCCTCTGGCGCTGCGTCGGCTCAGGCTGCGGCGGCGCGAAGCTCCAGGGCACCTCGCAGTCCCCCTGCGGCTGCGAATGGAAGGACGCAGCCGGCCGCGCCATGATGCGGGCAAGGACGTTCAACGACACCCGCGCCTACCAGGTCCACACCCTCCAGCTCGTCAACATCGACAACTCCGGGTTTCGGCAGTACCAGCGCCACCCCCAACGCGGCCAGATCGCGGCCGCCCACTACCTGAACTTGATCGACTCTCTGGCCCAGGGCATCGGCGACGCCTCCCAGGGCGTCACGGTAACGCGCCTGTCCCCGCAGGAATGGCAGCAGAGAGAACAGCAACTGCGCCAGATCCACATGCGGGAAGAGGAGATCGAGCAGTTCCGCAGAATGATGGGCCCCGAGGAGAGCGGCCTGGCTGCTCTGCCCAGTGCCGACGCCGACAACGAGCGGTGGGAATTGCTCGGTGCAGACCGCCCTTTCGTGGAACGCGCAGCCGTCTTCGACCCCGCCCAGATCCAGCGCATCACCCTCGACGACCAGTGCGCACGCTTCGCCGAGCTCCAGGACCTGCTGGCCCAGCAGACCACGGAACGCGCCCGCGAGCAGGCCCGCACCCTAGGGATCGCAGAGATCGCGGTCACCTGGGAGTTCCCCGTAGCCCGAGTCGCCTTCGGCTACACCAGAGAAGAGCACGAGCCCGAGCGGGGCGTCCTGACCGGCTTCCACAACAAGTACCACCACGACGGAAAGTACCCGGTCTACGTCGCAGCATCGGACACCGAAGCACTTCTGGTCACCTTCTCCGCACGTTCCGTCCTGTCGTTCCTGAACGCCAAAGGACTCACCGTCGGGGCGGCCGAAGACGAATCGGCGGCCCGCCAGCGGCTACTGGAACTGTTCACGGACCAAGACGACCCGGAAGCCGCCCGCGCGACAGCAACCGTACACACGGTCATCCACACCCTCGGCCACCTCCTGCTTCGGTCCCTGGACGACGGCCAAGTAGGACTGGCCGAGAACACCCTCGCCGAATGGGTCGTCACGAAGGCACTCACCGTCGCCATATACGCCGACAACGTCCGTGAATTCACCCTCGGATCCTTGTGGACCCTTCTCAGCAACCGCGTGCTCAGCTGGCTGGAGAGCACCGCCGACTCGGTGCTCAGCTGCGAGAACGACCCGCTATGCCATCAGTCCTCACCGCGCTGCTGCGAACGCTGCGTCTACCTCACGTTCGGCTGCCAGCTGTTCAACGACGACCTCGATCGAGGCCTCGCCGCAGAGTTCCTCCGCTACACCGCCGCCTCGAGCCACACATGACCGACGAACTGCGATCGCTGGTCCCCCTCGCCCAGCTACTGGAGCGCCTCGCGGGCAGCTACGCGGCAGCCGCCGAATGGACACGGCAGATCGCCAGAGCCGACACCCTTGACGCCCTCCGCCTGCACGGGGTCGCAGACGATCACGCTACCGCCGTACGCCAGCTCGCCGCCGAGTGCGGCCTACTGGGCTCCGGCCGGTACGCAGGGCTCGTCCCTGCCCGCCTCTCCCAACTCCAGGTGCTCCTGGACGTCCTGGACGGCCTTGACCCACCGCCCGCAGCACCACCATCCGAGCGCCCCCTGGCGTTCACCACCCCGCGAGCCGCCGCCCACCTGGTAGCGCCCCCCGTCCGACGCCTGGACCTGCTAGTCCAGGACGTCATCGCCGGAGCCAACAGCGAACTCCACATCGGCGGCCCCTTTTGGAACCGCCACGGCTGCGACCTACTGCGCGAGGTTCTGCTGCCCGCCGTCGCCGAGCGCCAGGTCGCCGTCCACTTCTACGCCCACGATCCGAGCAGCCGGGCCCAACCCCTGAACGACCTCGTCAAAGACTGCGCCGACTACGGAAGAACGTCCTTGTACTGGTGGACCGGGGCCAATCCCGGCATTATGCACGCCAAGTTTGTGGTAGCCGACCGCGCCACCGGCTACTTCGGCAGCGCGAACCTGTCCTCCCTCGGTCTTCAAGAGCACTTCGAGATCGGTATGGAACTGGGAAGCACCCAAGCATCCTCACTGGTGGACTTGTGTACCCGCCTACGCGAGGAAGGCTTCTTCACTCAGGTGACTGAGGGGCCGGGACGCGCACCAGATCCGCCCGTGCTCGTTGAGACCGCCGACGGGAAACGTCGCTTCGGCCAGTTGCGATCCTGGTACACCACCAGGGACGGCCGTCGTGAAGCGGAAGTGCTGTGCCGTCTCTCGGACGACGCTCTGCGGCCAGCAAGAGTCCGCGTCGATGAGAGCCGCATCGGGCTCTTTCCTGGGGTCAACTACGCCAACGTGCCAGCCAACGACGCTTGTGCAGGCGCTGGCGAAACCGGATCCACTGGGTAGGCCCTCATACGAGGTGAACGGCCCCGCGGCCCGCTGTGGCTCGTGTACGGGCAGAGCTGGGCCGTTGCGGCGTCGATCTCCTGCACGGTGATGTTCTCACTGCCGCTGCGGATCGTAATGACGGAGACTATGGAGAAGAGACAGGTGAGGACTTTGAAGTAGCTGCCGGTGCACCGGCGCTGGCCCACCGACAGCTCCGCCACCACGACGTCCAGTTCCATCTCATGGAACAGTCCCAGCGCCCAGCAGCCTTTCGGCGTGCTCGGAAATTCGGGTTGGCAGGCGGTGAAGGCGGCCAGCTGGCCGCCGCGTACCAACCTTGCCTCGATCGCCCCGCACCCCCGCTGGGATCTGCCCGATCCCTGCATCCACATTGACCTGGCGCGCGTACCGCGGCGGTACGACCTGCCGGGAGGACCAGCTGATGAGTGCGCGGCCCGATCACGCCCCTGGCAGCAGGCCGCCCTCCCCGGTGAGCTTCACCCCACCGGCCTGGGCCCGGGCGACCAACTCGGCAACCAGCCCGTCATCCACGGCGCCCGTCCCACTCACAGAGACCTCCCCGGCCGCGATGTCACTCGTCACGTCAGTCATCAACTGTCGCTTCCAGCTCAGGAGTTACACCGCTCACCGTACAGACCCAAGCGCCTGGCAGAACGGCTGGGCGGCCGCGGTGCTGCTGACCTGCCTCAGTCTGCCGTGGGTCATCTACATGCTGCCGCCGCGGCTCAGTGACATCGGTTTCGACTGGTGGGTCAGGCTGGCTGAGTGGGGACGCGCTGTCAGGGGCTGGCCATGGCGGTGTTGATGGCGTTGGCGACGTCGGGGTTTTCCCAGTAGGCGGAGTGTGTCCAGAGGCCGGAGCTTGCCGTGTGGGGTACGGGGATGTCGTGGGGGGGTGTGCCGTCGTGGAGGCGGAAGAGGTTGGATGCGATGAAGGCGAGCAGGTCGAGGGGTTCCCAGAGGTTGGTCCATTGGTGCAGTGATTCGGGGAGTACGACGGCGCCGTTGCCGGCATAGGGGGAGAGTTGTCCGCCGCGTGGGTCGCATGCGTGGAAGAAGGCTGGCTGGGAGCCGAAGGTGAGCAGGGAGCTGGTCCATAGCGGGTGGGTGGCGGTGGCCATGTCGACGGCGATGACTCCGCCGAGGCTGTGGGCGACGATGCGGACGGGGCGATCGGGGGTGCGGCCGAGGTCGGGGTCCACCGCTTTGATGGTTTCCTGTACCCGGGCGTGGATGGCTGCTTGGTGGCGTTGGTAGACGAGCACGTCGCCGAGGAAGCGAGTGGTGCCGGGGCCGAACCCGGTGCGTAGCGCGTGGTTGATCCTGCCTGCGGTGGCCTGGATGGCGGCGCCAGCCACTCGGTCCAGGTCCTGCAGACGGCGGCGAACCAAGGCTCGAAGACCTCTGCCCCTCCCGGCGCCGTCGCGAAGTTCCTCATGGCCGTCGTTGAGGCATGCGGAGTCGATGAGAGCTTCGGCGAGGGACCGTCCGGTCGCCAGCAGCAGTCTGGCGTCGCCTGTGCGGCACAACCACTGGGTTTCGGGCCACTCCTCTTCGAGGTATTCCAGGACCTCGTTGGGATCGGGCCGCTCATCGTCACCGTCCCGCAGAGCAAACCCTGAAACTTCCGCGTCCTCGGTTAGGCGTGCGCGGACCGCAGACTCCAGCGTGTTCCATTGCCCTCGGCGGTCTGTCGGTGCCACGAGTACAGACAGCAGCACCGACGCGTCTACCTGGTCGGGTCCTGTTTCACCGCGATCACGCAGTTCGGCACCGGTCGCCTCGACGCGGCTGGCGGCTGCGGGAGGCAGCGTGAGGTTGATGAACCGGTCTTCCGCGCCGAGATCCCCCCAGTAGACCGGCACCATCTTCACACCGGAGGCGGCCTCAAGGGACGCGACGGCCTTCACAAAGCTGTCCCGGTCGCGGTTGGCGACCCCGTGGATGACGAACACCGGAGCGTCCATGCCGTGCTGCTCTTTCATGTGCGGGTGATGTGGGCTGTCGCGTCAGGGCTGCCGTAGATGGCGTAGGCCAACCAGCTCGGGTCGCCCTGGTGGCCGCTGATGGCCTGTCGTGCTTCGAGTGATGCTTCGCCAAGCGAGTGGTGTTCAGCGAGGAGGCCGTGGTAGAAGACGTCGGCAAAATCGAGAGCGGACTGCGAACGTACCGGCCACAGTGTCCCGATGAATGCACCCGCGCCAGCTTGGAGGAATTGCGGGGCCCAACCGAGAGTCTCACCGAACCAGCTGATCTCTCCGGCTGTGCGGCAGGCGTTGAAGAACACCAGCGGATGGTGCGTGCGAAGGCTCTGCAGTTGGGCGGAGGCGGCCAGATCGAGCGGGTCGAAGGGCCCGTCATCCATGGTGACGCTGGAGCCGCTGGAAGACGTGAAGCTGTTGTGACAGGCGAAGTGCAGCGCGCCGGCATGACCCTGCTTGATTAGCGTGGTGAGCTCTTCGCCCTTGGTCAGGATCCCGTGGTCCCGCACCCCTGATCCGAACTGGTCACGCACCATCCGGACCTCTTCATCGCTGTGGGTGGGAGAACCATGAGGGACGACGAAGGCCACGCTAGGCAGGTCGAGCTCTCGAACGCGGTCCTGGCCGAAGACACGGCGCGCAACGGGAACCCACTCGGCCAGGAAGCCATGGTCGCCGTGCTGTTTGTCGAGCGGATACAACAATTCCCAGGGCACTGCATCGTGTTCCCCCACCACCGTGAAAGAGGAGATGCGGTCTGCCACGTCCCAGAACTGGCGCTGCACTGCCTCGGGAACGGCTGAGGTCCACAGTTTGGTCCCATGATTGCGCAGCCTTTCCCGAAGCTGTTTGGGGTCACGTTTGCTATCACCGCGGGCCGCTGCCCGGAGCTCCTTATAGATCTCCTCCGCTTCTCGGCGGGGATCTCCCGCCCGGAAGCTGCCGCTTTCGGGAGCGTGAGACGTTTCGCTCAACAACTGGAAGCTGAAGGCGTCGTCGCGATCCCTCACAACCTGCAGTGTGACCTCACCGGGGTCAAATGCCACCGAGGGCAGTGGGGCTGAGCACTTTGGTCCGTCCCTGGTATCGCCCTGGTGCGCGACTGAGATCTGGCATCGGACGTCGCCGAGGTATGTCCCTCCCCGATATGCGCGGACCGTCACTTCATGTAGGCCGGGCGTATCAGCTCTGAACCCGAACCGCAGAACATCCGAGTCCTGGCCGGGGTAGATCGTCAGCTCCTGCTGCATATCGCCGAGGTCCAGCAAGCCTGGGGCATGGACGGAGACCGTCACGCGAACGCCTTCCGGCGGTACCGAGACTTCACGGAGCGCTGCGCCGCGGTCGGAGCCGCAGACTATCTGCACGTGCAAGGGAACGATCCGCCCCACAGCTGTCTGCTCCGCCAGCTCCGCCACCAGTCGGCGGGCCTCTGTCTCACCCGGAGCTTGGTGGTTGAACCGATCCAGACTCGGCCCGGGCGGCGCGGGGACAGGGCCATGCACGGGCGGCGCCGGGTCAGGGCTGTGCACCTCGACGTCGCCTCGGGGCAGGTACGCACCCCCACCGGGCGATCCTTGTGCGGCCCTCGGACAAAATGTTGCCCCGCTCCGGGTCCTCCTGATGCTCACGGCACTGGTGGCCGTCAGTGCCCAGATGATGAAGACATACAGGGCGATCGCGATGACCGACCAGATCGGGTAGTACGGCAGCGATAGGAAGTTCGTGATGATGAGCATTCCCGCGATCGTGACGCCGATGATCCGCCAATGGATGTCGATGATCCGCCAGAGGAGCAAGGCTCTGAACAGGCTTATACCCACGAGGATGGCCAGGGATCCGAGGATGAGGTGGAACCAGCCCCAGCCGGTCACGTCGTATTTGAACGTGTAGTTCGGTGGTCTCGCGAAGATGTCGTCGTCTGCGATGCCCATGATGCCTTGGAGGAGGTCCGTGACACCGGTGATGATCAGCATGACTGCGGAGAAGACCCCGCGACCGAAGTCTCTCGGCTGAGTTGTCGCCGGAGCTGTCTCGGAGCGGTGGGCGCTTGTCTGTGTCATGGCGTCTCCTCAGGGTTCGATCGAGGGTTCGCCCGAGTCGAGTCCGTCCTGCAGGAATCTGCGGGCTGTGCCTAGAACGTTCATCGTGAACCGCACGACGCCCAGGGATGCGGTTGCTCAAGGCGCGACAGCCCTCTTGGACCGGGCTGCTTCAGATCGTTCTTCTGCGGTGAAGACCGTGGATCTGTCAAGACAGTCTTGGGAAGAAGCACTGGCCGGCGGGGCACCGAGGTGTCTTGGCCAAGTAGTAATTCTCGACCGGAACGAACTCCGGCTCTGGCCTGCACGACGGCGTTGGCAGCTGTAGCGGCTAGCGCCAGACGCTTGGGCCCTATCTCGTGCCTCCTCGCGTACCGCCCTGGAATGTGATCTCGGCGCTTTACCCGGAGCTACTACCAACGATACGGATCATCACGGGGTACGCATCATGGGCGTGGTTGGGTCTCGGTTTGCTGTGGCGCTGTTCTGGCTTTGTGGTGGGGTGCGTCGGCTGGTGGCCCTGTCCGGTGCCGGTGGGATCGGCGCCCTTTTCTGCACAGGAATCTGCAGGGAAACGCGCTGGGTGCGAAGGTCGGCGAAACGATCCAGGCGGAACGCGTCTGCCCCGGCCCGGGGGCGGCGCGTGGCCCTATCTCTCTTTTCGCCGCCGGATCCTGGCACCTTTCTCGGGCGCTCCGGGTGCGGCGAAGGCGGCCGGGCATGCAGATGGCCTAGGAGACTTACGTCGCCTCGCACGCGGGGCCACGGCAGCGCGCGACGCAAGCCGCACCAGTTCCTACGGTTGCCTCTTCTACAGGTCGAACCGGAGGTCGACGAGGTCGGTGAGTTTCACTTCGAGGCCGTGGGCGCGGCGGCCGCCGTCGCGGAAATACACCTCACCGAGGGCTTCGGCGGCGATCTGGCGCAGGTCGTCCTCGTCGACGCCGTCCTGCTGGGCCTGGAAGAGGCGGGCGGCGTGGTGGGGCGGCAAGGGGAGGGTGAGGTGGCGGACGCGGGACTGGTCGGTGCTGTCGCCCGCGGCGGTGTACCCGAACCGGCCCTGGACGTCGATCATGATGCCGTTCGTGGTGGCAGCGGCCTGCTTGGCCCGAGCCCTGACCTGCGGCTGCCACCGGCTGCGAACCTCAAGCTCCAGCCGCTCGGCGAGCTGCGGCCGCGGCTTTCTGATCTGGTTGTTCACGTACCGCTCGACGGTGCGCTGGCTGATGCCGAGGAGTTCGGCCACCCGTGCGGTGCTGTGCTGGTGCTGGCGGACCAGGTAACGCATCTGCGCTCCGGCGGACTTGGGCAGCGGGCGGGTGAACGCGCCCTGCACAGCCTTGTCGAGTTCTTCCGCGACGGTGACCATGCTGTCCCCCTTCTATTTCCCGGTGTCCGGGCCGTCGGCCCGGCCGGTCTTGATGTAGCGGGCGAGGTTGGCGATGTGGCCGTCGCCGCCGAGTTCCTCGGACTTCTCCGCTCCCCACAGCACGCTCTGGGTGCCCTCGTGCTTGACCATCCCCGGAGACACGCCGAGCCGGAAGCTGCCCGCGACGGTCTTGCCGTCGGCGCCGTAGGGCAGGACCTCCAGGGGGCTGGGTCCGTCGGCGGCGTACACGGCGCAGTCGGAGAGGACCGCGATGGGGTAGCGGCCGGTGGCCGTGGCGAGGTTGAGCATCTTGCGGTGCATGTTGATGCGGGCACGGGAGATGACGGCGGCGCGGATGTCGGGGCGCCAGGTCGGGCGGGCCAGCGCGGGCCAGGTGTGGCCCGGCTTCCAGCCCCCGCCGCGCGCCTTCTCCTGCAATTTGCCGATGCCGCCCTTGACGGTCATCTTCACCGCGTCCAGGACGATCGCCAGTTCCGGATCGCGCTGCTTGTAGCCGTCCATCGCCTCAAGGAACTCCCGCGGGCCCAGTTTCTCGCCCACGCCCAGATCGGCCATGGTGGCGACGTAGGCGTCGCGCAGCCGCTTGTACCAGCCGTCCAGGTACCGGCCGCTGTCGTGGCGCAGCCAGCCCTCGAGCGGGGCAACCTGGTAGCCGAGTTCGACGGCGTAGGCGACGGTCGGGGTGGCGTACCAGGCCGGACCGGTGGGGCGTTCCCCGGTCGGTGTGAATGCGCTGGGCAGCAGGTCGCCGTCCAGGTCGCGCCACTGCTTGCCGATCTTCACCCGGGACGGGTCGACGTGGGAGAGGTCGACCAGCCAGGAGCCGGGCACCGCCGCGTCGAACCCCGGACGCACGACGTGCACCGGGGGAGTGGACAGGCCGACGACCGCACCGTTGGCGGCCGCGCCGAACGCCAGGTTTACGTCGATGCCGACCAGGTGGCGCTGCATGCACTCGGCTTCCGTCATCTCCCGCGCCCAGTCGTAAGCCTCCTCCATCAGCTTCTCCTCGGGCCCGCGCACGTGGAAGCGGGGCAGACCCGCGAGCACAGGGTGGCCGTCGGTCGCCTCGCACGGCGCCGGATCCAGGGCTTCGGTTCCCAGCGATCCGGGCCGCAGCTCGCGGTGCCGCTTACCGTTCTCGTCGGGCTCGCTCGCACGGGTCGGCGGGTTGAGCGCCGTCATCAGGTGAAGCCCCGTCACCGCCGTGGTCCCCACCGGGGTGACGACCCGCTGCGCGTACACGCCCAGCACCCGCGCGAGCTCCGCCGGACCAAGCTGCGCCGCATGTCCCCAGGCACGGTCGTCGAGAGCGTGCCAGGAGGGGATGCACAACTGCACGCAACTGCGTCGGCCCCCCTGCGCGGGACGGTAGATCCGCGCCCACGGCCCGAATCCCCGCTTAGTGAGCTGCCACTCGGCACGCTCGAGCTGGCCCAGCACCTTGTGCCCCTCCGGAAGCCGCCCGGCGAGCCGCGCCGACTCCGGCAGCTGGGCGGGCAGACCGTAGCGCTCACACGCCGCCCCGGTCAGCACCAGCAGCGGATCGGCATCCCTGCCCGAACCGTGCAGCCGCTCCGCCCCCAACTGCGCCTCTCCCAGCGCCCACTCGACCAGAGCGGGCAGCGACTTGGCGGGCACGTCCAGGAGCAGACCCCCGACACCGTAACCAGTCACCTGCCCGTCCGCGTCGGCATCCAGGACCAGCAGCGGACCGTGCCCGTGCTGCCCGTGCGCGGGCCCGCCATCGGGCGTACGGACAGCGGCCTTCGGCGCGCCCGGACGCCGCGATGACGGACGGGACGGCGCGGCAGCAGGCGCCGGATGAGGCGACCGGGCGGCGGCACCGGCCTCGGAGGCCGGAACGGGGGAGGCAGCGGGGGAAGGGGCGGGCGTGGCTGTCGCCTTCACGGGTCGCGGTTCCGCCGCGCCGGACGCCGCCGCGCCGGACGCCGCCGCGCCGGACGCCGCCGCGCTGGACGCCTCCGGTGCGGGGGCCTCGGGCTGCGGGACTGCGGTGGGAGCGGCGGTCTCCACGGCCGGGTAGAGGAGGGCGAGTTGGGCGAGCAGGCGCGCGTACGCCTCTCGCTGCGGAGGCCTCGGTTCGGCCTTGCCCGACTCCCAGCCGCCGATCGTGGCCCGCCGGACGTCGAGGGCCGCGGCCACCTCGTCCAGGGTCAGGGCGTGCGCTTGGCGCAGGCGCCTGCGTTCGGCCGGCGGCGGCAGCGGGGACCGGGACGCGATCAGCGCGTCGACCGCGTCGAAGAGCTCGGACATGGGACACCTCCGGTACCAACCCTATCCCATGGATCGCACATTCTGCGTACGGATACCGTACTTTTCGCGTACGAATGATGGGCGGGCTGGTAGGGTGCTCGATTGGTGGGGCTTCAATGGGGTCGCACCGACCTCGACCTCCCCGACCGCGGCGGCCGTCCGGCTGCCGCCCTGTTCTCGGATTGAGGAAGCCCGCATGACCGTGGCCGTCGTCTCCGCCTCCGACCAGTCGCAGAAGAAGCGGCTGTTCGCCGACCAGGCCGAGGCCCTCTCGCGGCTGGCGCGTCATCTGCGGCGGCCCGGGACGCGCGCCCTGTACGTGTCGGCGACGGGCACCGGCAAGACGCTGGTGTCGATCCGGCTGGCGGACGAACTCGACGCGCGGCTCGTCCTGTTCGTCGTCCCCACCCTGGACCTGGCCGCGCAGACGGCGCTGGCGTGGCGTCGCGACGGGCACCTCGAGCACATGGTGATCGTCTCCTCCATGGACGTGGCCGGCCGCGACGACCTGGTCGCCGCGCACGTCATGTCGGCGACCGACCCGCGCACCCTGGCCGCGCTGATGTCCGTGGTCGGCGACGAGGAGGACCAGATCCCGGCGCTGACGGTGATCTGCACCTACGACTCCCTGGACAAGATCGAGAAGACCCGTAAGACCCGCTATGAGGTGCCGGCGTTCGATCTCGCGGTCATGGACGAGGCCCACCGCATCGCCGGGCGCGCGGACAAGAGGTGGGCCATCGTCAACGACGCGAAACGCATCCACGCGGACCGCCGTCTCTACATGACCGCCACCCCGCGCACCTTCGCCGCTCCAGAGCTGGCCGAGTCCGCCGACGCGACCCGCCCACGCCGCCGCGCCCCTGCCCCGGCTCCCGACGTCGACGTGTCCGCCAATTCGATGGAAAACGAGCAGGTCTACGGCAAAAAGGTCTTCGAATATCCGCTCGCACAGGCGGTCGAGGACGGGCGCGCCGCGGATTACCGCATCGTGGTGCCCACGCTGACCGACGCCGACCTGCGCCGCCGCCTGAACATGCCCGCCCCGGGCACCGCGGGCACGACCCAGGACACCGCGGGGGAGGGGGACGACGATGGTGCGCTGCGCACCACCGCCCTGCACCTGTCCGTGCTGCGCGCGATGACCGAGCACGGTCTGAAGAAGGTGCTGGTCTACTTCAACCTGGTCGCCGACGCCCGCCGCTTCGCCCGCGAACTCCCGCACACCCTGCGCCTGCTGGCCCGCACCGACCCCGGCCTCGTCCCCGACATCGCCCCGCAGATGTTCTTCGCGCACGGGGAGAACACCCCCGCCGAGCGCGGCGACACCTTCACCGGCTTCGCGGCCGCCGACTGCGCGATCCTGGCGAACTCCCGCCTGATCGCCGAGGGCGTCGACATCCCCAGCGTGGACGCGATCGTCTTCGCCGACCCCACCCGCAGCGTCGTGCGCTGCGCCCAGGCCCTGGGCCGCGCGCTGCGCCTGGACGTCTCCGGCAAGACCGCCTCCCTGATCGTCCCCGTCTACATCCCGCCCGGCGCCGACAGCGAGAACATCCTGGGCACCGCCTACGAGCCGGTGTGGGCGATCGCCACCGCGCTGGCCGGCCACGACCACCGCATCATGGAGCGCCTGCCGGACAAGGCCAACCGCCTGCCCCGCGAGAGCAGCCAGGTCATCGCGCGCCGCTGGAGTTTCGACTTCACCGTCCACCCCGAGCGCATCGCCCAGGCGATGGACCTGGTCTCCTTCGACCCCCGCGACCAGCCCGTCTCCCGCAGCCGCCGCCTCGGCCTCGCGGCCGCCCAGAACTACCGCGCCGAGATGGGCCACCTCGACGTCCCCGCCGACTACACCGACCCCACCGGCTACCGGCTGGGCACCTTCATCACCACCATGCGCGACGCCCGGACGGCCGGCAGTCTCGAAGCCCGCTGGATCGCCGAACTCGACGCGCTCGGCATGATCTGGGACAAGCACGCCGCCGCCTGGCGCGCCCGCCTCACCGCGGCCGCCGACTACCTGCGCGCCCACGGCCACCTCGCCGCCCCCGCCACCACCCCCGTCGGCGCCTGGCTCGCCGAACAACGCCACCTCGCCGCCCACGACCGACTCGACGCAGCCCGCGCGCAGGATCTGACCACCCTCGCCCCCGACTGGCGCCTGCCCCACGGCGCCGACTGGCACCGCAAATACCACCTCCTGCGCGCCCACCTCGCCACCGGCGCCGACACGGCCATCCTCACCCGTGACACGGTTCTGGCCGGGGTGAAGATCGGTTCCTGGCTGAACCGTCAGCTCACCACCTGGGCCGCCCTCACCCCGGGCCAGCAGCAGATGATGACCGCCCTCGACCTCACCCCCGACACCAACCCGCTCGCCCCCGCCCGCCGCATCCGCCGCAGCTTCGAGGAGAGTGTCCAGCTCCTGGAACTCTTCCTGCACCGCGAGGGCCGCGCCCCCGCCTCGCGGGAGGAGATCGTCGTCGACGGCGACACGGTCCGGCTCGGTGCCTGGCTCGCCGGATCCCGCACCAAGCACCGCGACGGCCGGCTCCCCGAGGCTCACGCCCGTCTGGTCGCCGCGCTGTTCGACGGCGACTGGACGACCGAGGGTGCCGTCCCGGCCGCCGTGGCGTAGGCAGCCCTTGTCGCCCGACAGACCCCCTTCCCTGTCTGCTAGCAAATCGCTAACATCGCGCTATGGGAATCGCACAGCTCAACACGCGCGTCGACCAGGAGCTGGCCGACAAGGTGCGCGCCTCGGCGCAGCGCGCCGGAATGTCCCTCAACGACTACGTCACTGGTGTCCTCGAAGCTGACCAGGCCGCCGCGGACGGTCCCGAAGACCTGCGGGAGGCCCGCGCGCGCATGCACGCCCGCGTCGCCTACCAGAAGTGGATCGCCAGCGGCCGGCCCGAAACCGGCTCCATGACCATGGACGAGGTCTTCGGCGCGTGACGGCAATCCCCGCCCGGTTCGCCGCGCACGTCGGCGAGACCATCAAGAACCTGCCCGGCCCGGCCAAGGAAGAGCTCCACGACGCGGTGATCCGTGCGTGCACCGACCCCTGGTCGTGGCCGCAGGCCGACAAGCACGACATGGATGAGGCGGTACGCGTCATCACAACCCGCACCGCCATCGTCCACTACGTGATCATCCCCGGCCCCGACCCCCACCTGTGGGTCTTCGCCATCACGGTCTGACCTCGCACACGAGTGGGCCAAGCGACAGCTCGCGGACCTCGAAGCACCCAGGACCTCAACCCCCTCGTGAGGTCTGGGCGACGGGAGCAGGCCGCCCCGTAGGGCGCGGTGGAAGACCCCTTTGCACTGACATGCCCGGCCGTGGGCCGGGGCGTACTCCGGAGGAACCGTGCAGTTCACCGTCCTGCCCGTTCGTACGCGGCCCGCTTCCCCGCTCCCGGGGCAGGCGTTCCTGGTCCGGGACAACTGGGACGACTACCACTTCAAGACCACCTTCGAACTGCTCTATGCGGATGCACGCGGCGAGGCCAGGAGCATCGGGCAGGTCAAGATCGGCCGGTTCGGCATGACCGCACCGGCCCAGACGCCCGTGCCGGACGCCTTCGAGACCCTCGACGGGGCCTACTTCTCGCTCGGGCAGGATGACACCTACTACGAACGGCTTGCCCACCTGGGCGCCGACATGCAGCACACCGTGCTGCGGGCCCTGAACGACGTCGTCTTCGACCTGGACCTCTTCTCCCGCGCCCGCGACCAGAGCGTGATGGGTACCTCCCTGCTGCGCTCCGTCGTCCCCGACACCGTCACCGGCCGGTTCCGGAGCAGTGTCATCCTCGCAGGGCCGTCGGCGGTCATCACCGACGTCACCCGCAGGCATCTGTTCGACGCGCTGCGCACCAGCGGGGCGCCCTGGGCGGGCAGTCTCGACGAGGTCACCTTCCTGCGCAGGCTCTACGACCTGGACCGCCTGGAAAGCTTCGATCCGCGGTTCGCGACCGCCGAGGGCGACATCGTCCAGCACCGCTTCAACAACCCCGGTGACTGGGACGAGGACTGGGTCTTCGGCGATTCCCGCTTCGGTCTTGCCGGCGGCCCCGACGAGGTCCTGCTCCGCTTCCTGGCCGAGATGGTCCACCCCGCCGTACGGACGGACACCGCTGAGACCGAGCCGCTGCTGGCTCTGATCAACGGCGCGCTCGCCCCCGACGGCTATCGCCTCGTCCCGGCCTCCACCGTCAGCGGCTACCCGGTCTACGAGGCCCGCCAGATCCCGGCATCCCCCACTCCTGCGCCCGCTCTCCACACGGCTGTCACTCAGCCGGCACCGTCCGGCCACAGCGCCTACGAGATGGTCCGCCGCGCCGCGCGCGGCGAGCGCAAGGACTACAACTGCCCGCCCAAGCCCGTCCCCGGCGGTCAGGCGGACGTCTTCAGGGCGACGCACAAGCCCACCGGCCTGATCGTCGCCCTGAAGAAGCTGCATCAGAAGTACCCGGCCGAACGCCCGGTGGCACGGATGCGGCGCGAGATCGAGGTCGGCCAGTTCCTGAACGGCCATGTCCACGCGATGCCGGTCCTGGATTTCGGCGCCGAGCACACCTGGTTCGTGATGCCCTGGGCCGAGGCGACCGCCGAAGAGAGCCGGGAGCAGCTGCAGCAGCCCGGCCAGCTGCGCGTCCTGGTGACCGCCCTGGCATCGGTGCTCGCCCCCGCTCACGCCGAGGGGTGGCTGCACCGCGACATCAAGCCGTCGAACATCCTCTGCCTCGACGGCCGCTGGACCCTGGCCGACTGGGGCATCGTGCGCCGGCCGCGGGGCCAGACCACCAAGGCCGGCCGGACCGGCCTCTACATCGGCACCGAGGGCTTCGCCGCCCCGGAACTGTTCCAGGCACCCCACGAGGCGACCGCGTCCAGCGACATCTACAGCATCGGCAGAGTCATCGCCTGGGCCCTCACCGGCGACCTGCCCCAGACCAACCTGCCGCTGCTGCCACCTCCCGGCCCCTGGCGCAGCATCGTCCGCGCCACCACCCACCAGGACCCGCAACGCCGGCCCCAGAGCGTCGCCGACCTGCTCGCCCTGATCGACCGCGAGCACGTGGACTACCCCGAAGACCCCCTCCAGGCAGCCCGCCTGCATCTCGAGGCCGCCAACACCGGCGACCCGGCCGCAGCCGACGCGCTGCTGGCCCTGGCCTGCGACCACCCCCAGGACTACGAACTGCTCGTCGGCGTCCAGTAGTGCGATATGTGT